>DASWRX010000336.1:0-4594 GCA_036402955.1 Thermoanaerobaculia bacterium | reverse complement strand
GGGCTCGGTGGAGATGCGGGCGCCGTGGGCCTGGAGACGGTCGAGCGCCTCCTCGCGGCGGGCCGGCTCGGCGCGCACCCAGGCCGCCGCGAGGAGACCGAGGTCTTCCCGCAGCACCCGGTCGACGCCGAGGAACCGTCCTCCCGGATATGGCTGCTCGATCCCTTGCTCCAGAGCCTGAAAGGCCGCCTCGAAGCGGCCGGCGCGCAGCAGGGCCCAGGCGAGGAGGCGGTGGCCCGAGGGGTGATCCGGCCGCTGCTCGACGGCCTTCTGATAGGTATCGATCGCCAGCGTGAGCCCCGCGTCGCCCAGCCGCTCGAGACGCTCCCCGGCCAGCCGGCGCAGGTCGGCGCGGCTCGGGAAGAGATCGATGAGCGAGCCGTAAGCCCGCGCCGCCGCGGCCGGCTCGCCGGCGGCCTCCCACGCCTCGCCCAGCGCCAGCAGGCCCAGCACGTCGCCCGGCGCCTCGGTGTTCCAGGCCTCGGCGAGCGCGCGGGCCTCTCCCACCCGGCCGGCGGCCAGGCGCTGCTTCACCTCGGCGAAACGGCCGGTGTAAGGCGCGGCCTGCGAGGTCTTCTCCTCGGTGGGCTCAGAATTCGCGGCCCTCCCGCTTCGGGTGGCCATCCGCGGCGGGGAAGGCGCGACCATGGGCTGCACGGTTACCATCCCCCCGCTGGGAACGCCCGCGACCACGCCCCCGGAAACGCCGCCGGGCACGCCGCCGACTCCACCCTCCACCCCGGACTCGTTCTCACCAGGCCCTGGCGCGGCGAACGCCAGCGCGCCCATGGGCGCTTCGCCGTGCAGCGTCATGATCTCCTCGTCGCCGGGCGCGGGCGGCGCCACATCGCCGAACGAGTCGAAATCGGTGTACACCCGCTTCTGGGGCTCGATCGCCTGGGCCTGCCGCGTCAGGGCGGGGGATCGGCGGGCGAGCACCTCCACTCCTCCCGGGCCGACGGTCAGGATGTCGGCGAGGGAACGCTGGTCGAGGCCGAAGCGCTGGTAGTCGAACGTGGATTCGAGCACCAGCATGGCGGTGAAGGGGCTCAGGACCCGGTGCTTGACGCTGACCTCGACGATCTCCAGCCCGAGCGCCTTGCGCAGGTCGTCGTCGCCGGCCGAGGCGGTTTCGCGCAGGTGCACCAGCCGCTCGATGCGGGCCTGCGCCCAGGCGCGTTCGAGCAGGGGAAGCTCGGCGGGCACCGGCTCGCCGGCGAGCGGCGCCGGGCGGCCGGCGAGGGTGAGGCGCAGGGGCCGGTCCGCAGGAAGATCGGCGTAGATCAGCGCCTGGTCGCCGGCCTGGACCCCGTCCAGGGTCTCGGGCCAGACCCACTTCGCCCCGTCGACCGCCACCTTGATGCCGGAGCGGCAGGCGAGGGTCAACCGGCGGGCGATCTCGGAGAGGGGCGTGGCGCCGTCGAGGCGCTGGCCGTCGTGGGCCAGATTGCCAGTGGTCAGCTCGTGGAGGACCGCCTCGTCGCGCAGGCCGCCGACGGCCAGCACGTCCAGGCGCTCAACCCCACGGGCGCCGAGGGCGTGCACGGCCGCCTTGAGCGCCCGCGTCTCGGTGTCGCCGGCGGTGGCCACGCCGTCGGTGACCAGGAGAACCCGCGGATACCTGTGACGGGACAGATGGTTGGCGAGCCAGCCGAGCGCCTGGCCGAGGTCGGAGGCGCCCAGCGGCCGGCGGGCGGCGAGGCGCTGCGTCTCCTCGCGGCCGAACCCTCCCACGGTGCCTTCAAAGATGGGCGCCACCTCCTGGTCGAAGGCGGCGATCCCCAGCGGCGTCTCCGCGCCGGCGCCGGCGCGCAGGCCGGCGATCAGCCCGGCGACGCGGCGCACCTGAGTGGTATAGCCCAGCGCCCGCGAGGCGCTCGAATCGACGAGCACGTAGAGGCCGGCGATCTCCTGCGGCACGGGCTCGACCGGAGGGGAGACGCGGACCACGGCGAGGTTGCCGTGGCGCAGGCCCGGGCGGTCCGCCACGCGGTCCTGGCCGATCTCGAAGTCGCGATCGGGAGTCCAGGCCCGCTTGTGCAGCTCGACGACGCGGCGGTCGCTGACCTCGCCGCCGAGGTTGCTCGCCGAGCCAGCGGTGGGCCGGCCGCCGAGGAGCACGCGGACGTCGAGCTGGCCGATCTCGGAGAGCCCGAGGAGGGGGAGGACGTAGGGCTGGTCCGCCCGCGCCATCGCGTGGGAGTAGGAGACGATCAGCTCCTTGCGGCCGCGGGCGGGGATCGGGAAGACGCGGGCCGAGAACTCGTTGCCCGCCTCCTGCTCGAGCAGGGCCGGGTCCTGCCGGCGATGGAGGAAGTCCTCGTAGACGACCTGAGCGCGGCGGCGCTCCACCACCTCGCCTTCCTGCCAGCCGGAATCGTTCTTCATGGCGAAGCGGCTCAGCGCCGCGCCCGGCGGCAGGGCGATGCGGAAGCGACCCTCGATCTGCTGGTCGCGGGGGTTCTCGAAGGTCAGGTGCAGCTCGGTGAAGGCGAGCGGCGGCTCGAGCACGCCGTTGGCCTCGACGGCGATCAGGGCGAGGCCGGTGCCGTCCGAGGCGGTGAGGCCGATCGGCGCGGCCGGCTCGGCCTCGGGGCGGTCCCCCGAGCCCTGCGCGAACCGGAAGGAGGCGGACGCCGGGCCGCCGGCACGGGGCCGGGCGGCGGCGGACTGGACGTTGCCGGGGCCCGTGGCGCCGATGGTGAGACCGGCGACGAGCAGGATGGCGAGGATCAGCGGTACGCCGAGAGACGGGAGCGTGCGAGGCATGGAGGGTTCCTCCTCCTGGAATCTGATCGGAGCGGACCCGAGTTTGGGAGCGCTCTTCCGCTTAGACACGGGAGAGGGGAAAAACGTGCCCGCTACTCCACCGCCAGCGCGATCTGGTTGGCGAAGGCTTCGAGGAAGTGGAGCCTTTCCGGGGCGAGGAGGCTCTCCGGATCGGCGGGGTGGACGCCGAGCACGCCGACGACGCCGCGCGAGGTCTTGAGCGGCAGGTAGAGCCCCCTGGCGGCCGGGAGGGTGCCGGTGGTCTTGCCCGCGGCCTGGCCGTGATCGAAGACCCATTGGGCCACTGCGTGCTCGCGGGTGTCGAGGACGAACGTCACGCTCTCCCCCGCCCGCTCGCTCACCCGGCCGCCGGCGTCGGGCAGGAGCAGCAGCACCTGGCTCAGGAAGACCGAGTGGATGTGGCGGGCCGCGGCCTGGAGGATCTCGTCGGTGTCCTGGGCCGCCGCGAGGTCGCGGCTCATGGCGTAGAGGGCCGCCGTGCGCCGCTCGCGGTCGTCGGCGGCCTCGGCCTGTCCGCGCAGGCGCACGGTGAGGGTCGAGATCACCAGCGCGGTGATCAGCATCACGCCGAAGGTGACCAGATACTCGGTGTCCGAGACGGCGAAGTTGTAGTAGGGCGGGACGAAGAAGAAATCGAACGCCGCCACGCTCAGCACGGCGGCCAGCACCGAGGGGCCGCGCCCGAAGCGGAAGGCGGTGCCGACCACGCCGAGCAGGAAGATCATCACCAGGTTGGTGGGTCCCAGGTACGGCCGCGCCAGCAGGCAGAGGCCGATCGCCAGAGCGGTGATCAGGACGCCGGCGGCGTAGCGCCGGGCATCCCGTTCGCGGCGGGATCTGCGGGCCGGCGCCGTCCATCCCTCCCCCGCCTCGCCGGCGATCACGTAGACGTCGATGTCGCCGCTCTCGCGCTCGAGCTGGTCGCGGACAGAGCCAAGGAAAGCGTCCCGCCAGCGCGCGTGGATGGGCTTGCCGACGACGATCTTGGAGACGTTCCGCCGCCGGGCGTAGCGAAGGATCTCGGCGGCCGGCCGCTCGCCGCTGAGGGTCACGGTCTCGGCGCCCAGCCGCTCGGCGAGCCGCAGCGTCTGCCAGACGCGGTCCCGCTCCTCCTTCGCGACGCGCAGCTCGGCGGGGGTCTCGACGTAGGCCACCACCCACTCCGCCCGCAGCCTCTCGGCGAGGCGTCGCGCCGCCCGCACCAGCCGCGCGGCGTTGGGGCCGGAGCTGACCGCCACCAGCAGCCGCTCGGCCACCGGCCAGGTATCGGCCACGCCGTGCAGCTCGCGGTAGCGCTGCATCTGGGCCTCCACCCGTTCGGCCGTCTTGCGCAGGGCGAGCTCGCGCAGGGCGATCAGGTTGCCCGGCCGGAAGAAGCTCGCGCGCGCCCGCGCCGCCTGCTCCGGGATATAAACCTTTCCATCCTGGAGGCGCTCGAGCAGCTTCTCGGGCGGCAGGTCGACCAGCTCCACCTGGTCCGCCCGCTCGAGGATCGAGTCCGGCACGGTCTCGCGCACCACGACGCCGGTGATCTTGCCGACCAGGTCGTTGAGGCTCTCCAGGTGCTGGACGTTGAAGGCGGTATGGACGTCGAGACCGGCGGCGAGCAGCTCCTCGACGTCCTGCCAGCGCTTGGCGTGGCGCGAGCCGGGAGCGTTGGTGTGGGCCAGCTCGTCGACCAGGGTGACCGCCGCGCGGCGGGCGAGGGCGGCGTCGAGATCGAATTCCCTGAGCCGCACGCCGCGATGCTCCTCGACCCGGGGCGGCAGGATCTCCAGCCCGGCGAGCAGCGCCTCGGTCTCCC
>DASWRX010000335.1:0-6293 GCA_036402955.1 Thermoanaerobaculia bacterium | reverse complement strand
CGTAGCTGTCGACCGCGATGTTGACGGGGCCCATGCAGAGGAAGCCGAAGGCGACCATGCCGAACGCGAAGGTCGCCGCGTAGGCGCCCAGGACATCGTGGAGCTGGTACATGCTGACGAAGTAGGCGCCGCCCATGAGGCCCGCGATCAGCATGCCCTTCCAGAAGGCGCTGAAGTTGCCGGCCACGAGGCCGGAGAGGATCGTGAGCGACGCGCCGCCCTCGCGGGACGCGGTCACGATCTCGTGGACGTGCTTGGAGTGCGAGCTGGTGAAGACCTTGGTGAACTCGGGGATCAGCACCGCGGCCAGCGTGCCGCAGCTGATGATCGTCGCCAGCTGCCACCAGAGGGAGGGCAGCGCGGTGATGACCGGCGCGTCCTTGACGATCTTGGTGAACGAGATGTCGCCGATCAGGAGCCAGCTCATGCCGAACGAGGTCGAGATGCAGAGGATGGCGGCGATCCAGATCAGGCGGGTCAGCGGCTGCTCGAAGTCGAAGAACTTCATCCCCGCGTACTTGGCCTTGGAAATGGCCTCGTTGATGAAGTAGGAGCAGCCCGACATGAAGTCCATGAGGAAGCGCATCGCGAAGATCCAGACGATGAGCTTGATCTGGAGCTCCTCGTAGTTGGTGGCGACCTTGTCCGTAATGGCCAGCGTGATGAAGGAGATGAGGGCCACGCCCGTCACGCCGTAGGTCTCGAAGCCGTCGGCCGTGGGGCCGACCGAGTCGCCGGCGTTGTCCCCGGTGCAGTCGGCGATGACCCCGGGGTTGCGCGGGTCGTCCTCCTTCACGTTGAAGACGATCTTCATCAGGTCGGAGCCGATGTCGGCGATCTTGGTGAAGATGCCGCCGGCGATGCGCAGGGCCGCCGCGCCCAGCGACTCGCCGATGGCGAAGCCGATGAAGCAGGGACCGGCGTAGTCGCGCGGCACGAACAGCAGGATGCCGAGCATGAGGATCAGCTCGACGCTGATCAGCAGCATGCCAATCGAGATGCCGGCCTTGAGGGGGATGGCGTAGGTCGGGAACGGCTTGCCGCGCAGGCTGGCGAAGGCCGACCGCGAGTTGGCGAAGGTGTTGACCCGAATGCCGAACCAGGCGACGCCATAGCTGCCGGCGATGCCGATCAGGCTGAACGCCAGGATGGTGATCACCTTGGCCAGGTCGAAGCCGCGCAGGGTGTAGAAGTAGACGAAGATCACGATGCCGATGAAGACCTCGAGCAGCAGGATGAACTTGCCCTGGGTGACCAGGTAGGTTTTGCAGGTCTCGAAGATCAGCTCGGAGATCTCGCGCATCGAGCGGTGGACGGGCATGTTCTTGAGCTGCGTGTACATCACGAGCCCGAACAGCAGGCCCAGCACGCAGACGCCCAGGCCGCCCAGCAGCAGGTTGTGCCCGGTCATGCCGAAGAACGTGATGTTCGGATTCGACAGGTCCGGCAGCACGAGGTCGGCCTCGCTGGCGGCGGCGGGCATGGCGGTCAGGATGGCGAACAGCGCCATCAGCCCGAGGACCGGCAGCCGTCTCAGGAGCCGGCCGGTCCGGGCGAGAGGTTCGAGTATCGACATAGTTCCTCCAGAATGCTTGGGCATCCGACGAATTTCACAGCGCGAGCCGGTGACCGTCCCGCCCGGCGGTGGCCGGGCCGATTCCGTGTCGCGCTAACGGGGTAAAGGGACCCTCCAGGCCTCTCCCCGGCGGTCCGTTCGAGCTCCCATGGGGGAGCACCGACCCGGACCGGCCGTGAAGATCCGGGGGAAGGTATCACAGGTGAGGGGAAAACCGGAGAGGGACCCCCGGAGGCGGGGTCCCGGGATCAGTGATTCTGGATGAACCCCTGGTAGGCGCCGTACGCCGGCTTGGCGGAGCCGTCCGGCCGCAGGATGCCCCAGGAGTCGCTGCCGTCGGGGCCGTCCTTGAGCTGGTAGAAGAAGACCTTGCTCATCCAGTCGCGCCCGGGCTGGCCGGTGAACCAGTCGTCGAGGAGCCCGGTGTAGTCGGTCGCCTGCCCCTGCTCGCCGACCCGGCCCGACTCCCAGCCGGTCTCGGTCAGCCAGAACGGCTTGTTCGTCCAGCCGGTGCTCTCCAGGACCTCGCGGACCGAGGGGGCCACGTACTGCCAGAGCCCGGGCTGGCCGCCGAAGAGGGTGCTCGCCGCCAGCTTGTTGGTGACGTCGCTGTTGCCGCTCGAGTCGTAGAGGTGGTGGGCGATGAAGTCCAGCCGGTCGCCCGCCACCATGAGAGAGGTGCGCAGCCAGTCGTACCAGACGGCGCCGTTGGAGACCAGGTGCGCGAGGTCGGGGCCACCCACCTTGGCGGCCGGGTTGCCGGAGTGGATGGCGTCGGCGCCGGTCTTCAGGATGACGTCGATGTACTGGTCGCGGGAGCCCGACCAGAACTGCTTGAGGTTGGGCTCGTTCCACAGCCCCCAGTAGACGATGCGGCCGCGGTAGCGTTTGGCCGCCCGGAAGCAGATGCGCCGCCAGTCGTCCGGGTTGCGCGGCACGCCGGTGAGCTCCGGCCCGTCGGTGGCCCAGGCCGGGGTATAGGCGAGCGTCGCGTAGATCTGGATGCCCCGCGCCCGCGCCGCGGCGGCCAGGGCATCGTAGCCCCGCCAGTCATAGCGGCCCTTCTGAGGCTCGACCGCGGCCCAGACGAAGTCGATCCGCACCCAGCCGATGCCCGCGGCCTTCACCCGGTCGAGCTCGGCGGCGAGCTCAGCGCCCTGGGGAGCGTGGATGTTGACGCCGAAGGAGGAGGGATTCGCGGCGGCGGCCGGCGCCACCGACAGGAGAAGCAGGAGCGGGAGGATGAGGGTCTTCAAACGGTGCAGCATGATTCTCCGTCGCTTTTCATTGAGAGTCATCTATAATAGCTCACTCGGAAACAGAAGCACACACAAGAGAAGCGCGTGCGAGCCGGTCCTGGGAGGAGGGATCGAGGCGATGCAATTCCGTGAGCTCACCGACCGCTATCAGCTCGAAAAGATCCTGAAGTCGAACCGCTTCGGGACCGTCCTCAGGGCCACCGACTCGAAGTCGGGGCGGACGGTCGTCGCCAAGCTGATCACCGTGCCGTCGCCGCCGCGCCTGGTGGCGGCGGCGCCGGAGTTCGAGAAGCTGGCCGCCACGCTGGCCGGGCTCGCCCATCCCAGCCTGCCGGCCGTCCTCGACTCCGGCTTCACCACCGACGGCAGCGCCTTCCTGGTGCTGGAGCTGCTAGAGGGCAAGGGGCTCGACGCCGCCGGCGGCGGGGCGCCCGGCCGCACCCTGGCGCGGATCGGCCAGGCGCTCGACGGCCTGGACGCCCTCGGAGCCCGCGGCTTCGCTCACCTCAACCTCTCGCCGGACAACCTCTTCGTGGTCCCGGCGCCGGCGGGCGAGCAGGTCAAGCTCCTGGGCCTCGGCACCGCCGTCTTCCGGCCCCGCGGCCCCGAGGCCGCGGCGGCGGGAGCCGGCGAGGGCTCCCGCTTCCAGGCGCCCGAGCTGGCGGCGGGGGCTCCGGCGGACGGGAGCGCGGACATCTACTCGCTGGCCCTCACCGCCTGCCAGGCCCTCGGGGCCACCGTCGGCTACGGCGACACGCCGGTCGTCCAGTTGCCGCTGGCGGTGAGCTTCGAGCTGGAGAACGACGAGGCGCTGCGCCAGGCGCTCGAGCGCTCGCTGCGCAAGAATCCCGCCGAGCGGCCGTCGTCGCGCGAGCTCCGGGAGGCCCTGCGGCTGGCCGCCGCCGCCCCCACCGTCGCCGCGCCGGCGGCCGCGCCGGTCGTGCCGTTCCCGATTTCCGTTCAGGCTTCGCCGTCGCCGCCTCTCGCGGTGCAGTCCCTGCCGGCGATTCCGTCGCCGGCCGTTCCCGGACCTGCCATCGCCGCCCAGGCGCCCGCTCTGCTGGAGATCCCGGACGCCTGGGCTCCGGCGTCCCCGGCCCTCCCGGCCGCGGCGCCCCGGTTCACGGAGCCCGACCCGCTGGCGCCTCCCGAAGGATCTCCGGAAGAGTCGAGCGGCGAGCTCCTCTCGTCGGTGGACGACGAGGTGCTGAACGCGCTGCTGTCGGTGCCGCCTCCCGGACCCCGGGCCCCGAGCCCACCGCCGCAGAAGGGGAAGGGGAGCGGCAAGGTCGTGCCCTTCCTCAAGAAAGGGCCGCCGCCGGCCACCGCCGGGACGTCCGCTCCCCAGGCGCCGCGCGCTCCGGAGCCGGCGCTCAAAGCGCTCCTCCGCAGGCCCGCCGCGCTGGGAGCCATCGCCGGCCTGGTGGCGCTGGTCGCGGTGGCCGGCTTCTGGCTGCTGCGGCGCCATCCGGGGGAGGCGGTCGTGCAGGCGCCGGCCGCCGGCGTCGCGTTGCCGCCGCCGCCCAGCCGGCCGCCGGTCGAGAAGCTGGAGGAGGCGAGGCTCGCGCTGGCGCAGGGGGACGATCTCAAGGCCCGCCGGGTGCTGCGGTCGATCCCCTGGGGCGAGCAGGGGCTGCTGCCGGCGGACGGCTGCCGGGTGCTGGGCTCGATCCAGGAGAACCTGGCGCTCGCCGCTCTCGGGCGGCTGCCGGCCGATCTGGCGAGCGGCCTGAGGTCGGGGGATCTCGAGGTCCTCGAGACGGCGGTGGAGGCGGGGGCCGGGCAGGAGGCGGCGCTCGCTCCCGACGTCCGCGCCGCCTACGACCGGGCGCGGGGCGTCGTCGACGCCTATGCCCAGGCGCGGGCGGCGTCGGCCCAGGGCAACCCCGTCCAGGCGCTGGAGCGCTTCGCCACCGTGGCGGCCCTGCTGCCGAAGATGAGCGATCCGGAGGACCTGCGCGGCAAGGCGGCCGCGGCGCTGGAGGCCCAGGCGGACGCCCTGGCTCGCGAGGGCAGATACGAAGAGGGGCTCGCGCGGCTCGCGCCGGTGCTGCGCTCCTGGCCCGACCGCGCCGGCCTCAAGGAGCGCGCCGCCCGCTTCCAGACCTACCAGGAGAACGAGAAGCGGCAGGAGGGGATCCTCGCCGAGCTCCCCACCTACGAGCGCCACCGGAAACCGTGGGACGGCCTGCAGGTGATCAACGGGGTCGAGCCCACGCCGCACCTCGCCCAGCGCTTCCAGGAGGCGCGCGCGCGGCTGGAGGATCTCCTCTCCCGGCTCGACCGGGAGCCGCCCAAGGTCACGCTGCGGGACGGCTATCTCCTCGAGTACTCCCGCGGCACCGTGGCGGAGCTCAGCTTCCGCGCCACCGACGACTATCAGGTCAAGGACGTCAAGCTGATGGCCCGCGCCGAGGGGGGGAAGTACCACGACCTGCCGCTGGACAAGAACCGTTCCGGCTACTACACGGTGCAGATCCAGCCGGCCTTCCATCAGAACGGCAACGTCGACTTCTACGTGGTGGCGACCGATCTCTCCGGCCACGAGGCGTCGCTCGGCAGCCGCGACCAGCCGATGCAGCTCAAGCGCCGGCAGGGGTTCGAGCGGCTGATCCGCTAGAGAGGCTCAAACGGGGATCAGGGGGTTCCGCCCGGTCCCCGCGCCCACCGCCGCGTCGGCGGTTCCCGCCGGCGGGGCCGCAGCGGTGTCCTCGTCCGCCTTCTCCCCGGGATTGCGAAACAGATTGGACTCGAGGTTGTACTGCCGGGTGTAGAGGGCATGGTAGCGGCCGCCGAGGGCGAGCAGCTCCTCGTGCCGGCCGCGCTCGATGATCCGGCCGTCCTCCAGCACCAGGATGGCGTCCGCCCGGCGGATCGTCGACAGCCGGTGGGCGATCACGAACGTCGTCCGCCCCTTCATCAGCTCCGTCAGCCCCTCCTGGATCGCCGCCTCGCTCTCGCTGTCGAGCGACGAGGTGGCCTCGTCGAGGATCAGGATCTTGGGATCGGCGAGGATCGCCCGCGCGATCGCCACCCGCTGGCGCTCGCCGCCCGAGAGCTTGACGCCGCGCTCGCCGACGATGGTGTCGTACTGCTGGGGCAGGCGGGAGACGAAGTCGTCGCAGCGGGCGATGCGGGCCGCGCGCAGGACCTCCTCGTCGGAGGCGTGCGGACGGGCGTAGGCGATGTTCTCGTGCACCGTGCCGTCGAACAGGAAGTTGTCCTGGAAGACCACCCCCAGGTGCGAGCGGTAGTCGCTCAGCCGCACCGCCGCCAGGTCCTGGCCGTCGACCAGGATCCTCCCTTGAGTGGGATGATGGAAGGCGGCCACCAGGCCGATCAGCGTGCTCTTCCCTGAGCCGGAGGGGCCGACCAGGGCGGTCGAGGTGCCGGGCCGGGCGGTGAAGGAGATTCCCTTGAGCACCGGCTGGCCGGGGTTGTACTCGAACCAGACGTCC
>DASWRX010000334.1:0-3768 GCA_036402955.1 Thermoanaerobaculia bacterium | reverse complement strand
TATAACGTGGCCGAGAACGAGTCGCAGAACACCCGGCTGGCGCGCCCGCCGGAGGAGGGGGGCTACGGGATCGACGCGCTGTGGAACGACGACTTCCACCATTCCGCGTACGTGGCCCTCACCGGCCGCAACGAGGCCTATTACCAGGACTACAAGGGCTGCCCGCAGGAGATGATCTCGCTCGCCAAGTATGGCTATCTCTACCAGGGGCAGCGCTACTCCTGGCAGGAGGCGCGCCGGGGGACCTCGGCGCTCGGCCTGCCGCAGACGGCGTTCATCAACTTTCTCCAGAATCACGACCAGGTGGCCAACTCGGCCCGCGGCGACCGCTGCCACAAGCTGAGCTCCCCGGGCCGCTTCCGGGCGCTGACGGCGCTGACGCTGCTCGCGCCGGGAACGCCGATGCTCTTCCAGGGCCAGGAATTCTGCGCCTCCTCGCCCTTCGTCTACTTCGCGGACCACAATCCGGAGCTGGCGAAGGCGGTGCGGCAGGGACGGCTGGAGTTCCTGGCGCAGTTCCCGAGCCTCGCCCTCGCCGAGGCGCAGGCGGGCGTGCCGGACCCTGAGTCGCCGGCGACCTTCGAGCACTGCAAGCTCGACCTCGCGGAGCGCCAGCGGCACGCTGCGTGCTATGCCCTGCACCGGGACCTGCTGCGGCTGCGCCGCGACGACGCCGTGCTGGGGAGCGCCGGCCGGCTCGACGGCGCGGTGCTCGGGCCGGAGGCCTTCGTCCTCCGCTTCTTCGGCGAGGACGGGGCGGACCGGCTGCTGCTGGTCAATCTCGGCGTGGACCTGGTTCTGGAGCCGGCGCCGGAGCCGCTGCTCGCGCCGCTCCCCGGGACGCGGTGGACGATGATCTGGTCGAGCGAAGAGACATGCTACGGCGGCACCGGTGCCCCGCCGCCGGAGGACGCGGAGGGGTGCTGGCGCCTGACGGGGCAGGCGGCGGTGGCGATGAAGCTCGTCGCCGGGAAGAACAGAAAGGGAAAGAGGACATGAACATGCCGGCCCGATCCATGCCGTGGCCCGAGCGGGACGACATTCCCGCCGAGCCCTTGCCCGCGTCGCTGTTGACCCGCGAATGGCTGATCTCGAACGGCCTCGGGGGATACGCCTCCGGGACCCTCGCCGGGGTGCCCACCCGGCGCTACCACGGCCTGCTGGTGGCGGCGATGCCCGCGCCGGTGGGCCGCACCTTCATGCTCGGCCAGATCGAGGAGGTGCTCCGCCTGCCCGACGGCACCATCCTGCGCCTCGGCGGCGAGCAGAAGGTGGGCCAGCCGGCCTACGTGCCGGGCGCCGGGCACCTGCGGGAGTTCCGCCTCGAATGGGGCCTGCCCGTGTGGACCTTCGAGGTGGGAGGATTCCGGCTGCAGAAGCGGGTGTTCCTCGGGCACCTCCAGAACACCGTCCACGTGATGTACCGGCTGGCCGCCGGCGAGGGGAGCGTGCGCCTGGAGCTCCATCCCACGGTCCACTTCCGGCCCCACGACGCGCCGGTGTCGACGCCGCTCGGCGGCCCCTACACGCTGACCGTGGTGGAGCACCGCTACGAGCTCTGCTCCCCGTGGCCGAACCTCCCCTCGCTGCGCCTGTCGCTGCAAGGGGCGAACCCCTCCTTCACCGTGGCGCCGCGCAGGATCGAGGAGGTCCACTACGACGTCGAGGCCCGCCGCGGCTACGATTCGGCGGGCGATCTCTGGTGCCCCGGCTTCTTCGGCATGGATCTCGAAGCCGGCGAGGACGACTCGTCGCTGGTCGCCTCGACGGAGACCTGGGAGGTGGTGAAGGCCCTGAAGTCCCGCGAGGCCTTCTCGGCCGAGATGGAGCGGCGCCGGCGGCTGATCTACGTCGCCGATCCCCGCGCCCACCAGGGCACCGCCGCCGAGCTGGTGCTGGCCGCCGACGCCTTCGTGGTCACCCCCGGCCGCTCCGAGGACGCCGCCCGCGCCCACGCCGCCGGCGACGAGGCCCGCAGCATCATCGCCGGCTATCACTGGTTCACCGACTGGGGCCGCGACACCATGATCAGCCTCGAGGGGCTGACGCTCACCACCGGCCGCCAGCTCGAGGCCGGCTACATCCTGCGCACCTTCGCCCGCTACGTGCAGGACGGCCTGATCCCCAACCTCTTCCCCGAGGGGGACCGCGAGGGCCTCTACCACACGGCGGACGCGACGCTGTGGTTCTTCCACGCCCTCCACCGCTATCTCCAGGCGACGGACGACCGCGAGACGCTGCGGCTGCTGCTGCCGAAGCTGCTCGACGTCGTGAGCCACCACCTCCAGGGAACGCGCTTCGGCATCGGCATCGATCCCCAGGACGGCCTGTTCCGCCAGGGCGCCGAGGGCTACCAGCTCACCTGGATGGACGCCAAGGTGGGCGACTGGGTGGTGACCCCGCGGCGGGGCAAGGCGGTGGAGCTCAACGCCCTCTGGTACAACGCCCTGCGGCTGCTCGAAGGGTGGGTGCGCGAGGAGGCGATCGCGAAACGGGAGGAGACCGCCAGGCACCTCGCGCTGCACGCGGAGCGCTGCCGCGAAGCGTTCAACCGGCGCTTCTGGTACGCCGAGGGGGGCTATCTCTACGACGTGGTGGACGGCGCCGTGGACGGCGAGCCGGGGGACGATCCCGCCTGCCGGCCGAACCAGGTGCTCGCCATCTCCCTGGAGCATCCGGTGCTCGACCCGGCGCGCTGGGAGCCGGTGATGAAGGTGGTGACCGAGCGGCTGCTCACCCCCGTGGGCCTGCGCTCGCTGGCGCCGGGCGATCCGGACTACAAGCCGACCTACGACGGCGACCTGCGGGCCCGCGACGCCGCCTACCACCAGGGCACGGTCTGGGCCTGGCTGATCGGCCCCTACGTGGACGCCTGGATGCGCGTCCACGGCGGCAATCACCGGGAGGCCCGCAAGCTCCTGGAAGGCTTCGTGCCCCACCTGGGAGAGGCCTGCCTGGGCTCGATCAGCGAGGTCTTCGACGCCGAGGAGCCCTACACCCCCCGCGGCTGCGTCGCCCAGGCCTGGAGCGTGGCCGAGGTGCTGCGCTGCTGGGTGAAGACGGCGGGGGCGGAGGAGGTGGAACAGGAGGCGGGGATGGTGCGGGAGGAGGCCCTCACCCCCACTCCATGATCTCGGGAAGCTCCGCCCGCCGCAGCGGCAGCTCCTCCGGCAGCCAGGCCTGGAACCCCGGGCTCGCGAACAGCTCCTGGTCCCCCGGATAGGTGGGGACGAGGTACGCCGGGAAGCGCTCGAAGATCTCGCGGTCGGAGCGCTTCCGCCGCTTCTGGACGGCGGCGCGGGTGGCGGCGGAGGCGTCCAGGTGGCCGGTCAGCCAGTGGAGGGCGCGAAACTGGGCGATCGTCCGCTCGTCATTGAGCTGGGGACCGGCGGCGGCCGAGACCGGGGGCGGCGGCGGGGCGATCCCCAGCTTGCGGAGACCGCGCCGCAGGAAATCCCGCGGACCGTAACCGCGCCAGCGGATCTTGAACCCTTCCCAGGTGGTGGCCGGCGGGAGATCGGCGACCGGCCGGTAGGGACGGGGAGTCGGACCCGTGTTGGCGATGTGGCCGGCGTAGGGGTCGACCCCCAGGGTCTCCATGCCGGGATTGGCGAGGAGGAGCGCCTGGGTACGGGAGAGCAGGGTCAGCATCACGGCCGGCAAAATCTTCTCCCACAGACCGTTTTCGTAATTTTTATACGCCGTCAGGAAGGCGTTACGCTCGAACAGGAAGCCGCGGTTGTAGAGCCCCAGCAGGTCGCTCGTGGC
>DASWRX010000333.1:0-4263 GCA_036402955.1 Thermoanaerobaculia bacterium | reverse complement strand
CCGCCGTAGGACAGGAACCGGTCGTGGAACTCCCGCCAGGCGCTCGCGCCGTTCTTCTCGGGGTGGGCGGCGGTCCAGTCCGCGCGCAGCTTGCGCACCATCAGCTTGCCCAGCGTGTAGTTGAGATAGCCAGGATCGAAGGTGCCGCGGGCGGCCTGCTGGCGGGCGTTGGCGGCGTCCTGGAGCCCTTCCTCGCGGAACATCCGCTCCGCCTCCGCGAGCGTCATCGAGCCGGTGTGGAGCCCGAGGGCCACGACGTAGCGCACGTTGCGCAGCAGCGCGTTCTGGAGCTGGCCGATGTGGAGGAACGGGTCGCCGCCGCCGAAGCCGCTCTCCCACATCATCTCCTCCGCGTAATGGGCCCATCCCTCGGCGAAGCTGTAGCTCACGAACAGCCGCGCCAGCTCGGACTCGGCGCGGTTCGAGTGGAGGAACTGGAGGAAGTGCCCGGGCCAGACCTCGTGGATGGTCACGAACAGCAGGTCCGCCTCGTTCGGGATGTACTCCGCCTGCTCCCGCGGGGACCACGCGGGGTCCGGCGGCGAGATGTAGTAGACCGACGGCAGGTGGCGGTCGAAGGGGCCGGGGATGTCGATGTACGCCGAGTTCCACCGCTGGTACGGCGGCGCCTCCTCGATGCGGATCTCTTCCTCCCCAGGGATCGAGACCAGCTCCTGCTGATCGAGAAACCGGCGCAGCCCCGCGAGCTGCCGGCGGGCGGCCTCGACCGGCCCTCCCTCGGGCTTCTCGGCCTGCGCGCGGGCGAGGCAGTCCGCGACGGAGAGCCCCGGCGCGTACGCGGCGCAGGCCTCGCGCAGCGCGGCGAGGTTCCGCTCGAGATCGCGCCGGCCGGCTTCGGCCAGCTCCTCCAGCGGCACGTCCACCCGCTCGGTCTCCCGCAGCATGCGGGCGAACCGCTCGGGGCCGAGGCGGAACTCGCCGGCGTCCGTGCCCGCCGGCGGCATCTGCGCCTGGAACCAGTCCCCCAGCTCGCGCAGGGCCCGCGCGGCCGCGGCGTTGGCCTCCTGGAAGTCCGCCTGGAGCGCCGGGTCCTGGACCGCCGCGAACACGGCCGGCACGTCCGTGACGCAGTAGTCGGCGAGGCCGCCGAAGGACATCTTCCCGAGCTCCGCGAAGGAGCGCGGCATCGGCGTGACGAGGTTGGCGCGCACCTGCGCGGCGGCCCGGGGCACGGCGCGGGCATGCCGGATATAGGACCGCAGCCGCCAGTCCAGCGGGGCGTACTCGCGGGAGAGATAGAGGTTGGGATCGAGCGCTCCGGCGTAGAACATGGGATTGCGCCGGTGCCACTCGGCATCCACGAGCCAGAAGAGGTCGGCGTCCACGACGACCTTCAGGACCTCGCGCTCGAAGGCCCGGCGCTCGCCGAGCATCGCGGGATCGAACCCGGCCGCCCGCGCCCGCTCCGCCTTGAGCCAGGCGATCTCCCGCTCGATAGCCTCCGGGCTCCAGTCGGGCAGCCGGCCGTCGAGCTCGTGCCGTCCCGCCCCGGCCGCGAAGGTCGGGTGCAATTCGAAGTAGCCGTCGAGGAACGAGCGCACGAAATGGTCCCACGATCCCGCCACGGCCGCCGGGGAGAGGCACTGCAGATCGTTGACCTCGGGATCCATGGCCGGGGAGTTTACCCCAACACGTTTCCCGGCTCTGAGGTACGATGAGCCTCTGAGTCAACCGCAGGTTTCGAGGAGAGGAGGGGTCATGGCTGAACAGAATTTCGCCAACCACCGAAAGTTCGTTCCGGGCTTCCACTTCGTCGCCCTCGGCATTCTGATGATCAACCTGATCTGGTCGCTGTTCCGGCTGTTCATCGGGCTGCCGGGGGTGGGCTTCTTCGACCGCCTGCTCAACGTGGCGGTGGCGGTCGCCCTGCTGCTGCTCGCCTGGTACCTGCGGGTCTTCCCGCTCAAGGCGCAGGACCGCGTGATCCGGCTCGAGGAGATGCTGCGGCTGGAGCGTCTGCTGCCCGCCGATCTCCGCCCGCGCATCGGCGACCTCGGGACCGGCCAGCTCATCGCCCTCCGCTTCGCGAGCGACGCGGAGCTCCCCGAGCTGACCCGCGCCGTGCTCGACCGCGGGATCACGGGTCCGGATGAAATCAAGAAGATGATCGGGGCCTGGCGGGCGGATCACTTGCGGATGTGAGGCCGTGCCGACCATACTACGAGCAGGGCCTTATCGGTTCTTTTTCTATGCTGGTGACCGGGATGAGCCGCCACACATCCATGTTGAGCGCGAAGACAAGACGGCGAAGTTTTGGCTGAGTCCGGTTCGCCTGCAGGTCGGCCGAGGATTCGGTCGCGGAGAGATTCTGCAGATCCAACGGCTGGTCGAGGAAAATCGAGAGCTTCTTCTGAGAGGTTGGCATGAGTATTTTGGCGATTGAAATCGGGAGCGTCAGAGCACAGAACGCAACGGTCAGCGAGGACGCCTTGACGGTGGACCTGAGCGACGGCCGTACCATTTCCGTACCGCTCGCCTGGTACCCGCGCCTGCTGAATGGGACGCCCGAGGAGCGGCGGAACTGGCGTTTGATCGGAACGGGAGAGGGGCTCCACTGGCCTGATCTCGACGAGGACGTCAGCGTGGAAAACCTGGTCCTCGGGAAACCTTCCGGAGAAAATGAGAAATCCTTGCGGCGCTGGATCGAAGAGCGATCCTCTGGCCGTCAGACTTCACATTGACCCATCCTCTTTGGCAGGTACTCTCGTGCGGCGAATTCTCGTGCTCGTCCTGCTGGCCCTGGCCGGCCTCTGCCCCCCGCTCGTCCATGCCCAGCCCGATCCCGCCTCGCGCTCCCGGAACCAGCCGGTCGAGCCGTACCGCATCGTCGGCAACGTTTATTCCGTGGGCGCGAGCGACGTCACCTCGTTTCTGATCACCACGCCCGCGGGGCACATCCTGCTCGACGGCGGCTTCGTGGAGACGGCGCCGAGGATCGAGGCGAACATCAGGAAACTGGGGTTCAAGATCGCGGACGTCAAGCTCCTGATCAACAGTCACGCGCACTTCGATCACGCCGGCGGGCTCGCGGAGCTCAAGCGCGCCACGGGCGCGACGTTCGCGGCCAGCGCCGAGGAGGCCCCGCTCCTCGCCCGCGGCGGCAAGGGCGATTTCCGCTTCGGCGACGAGCTGACCTTCCCGCCCGTCCATGCCGACCGGATTCTCAGGGACGGCGATCAGGTCACCCTCGGCGGCACGGCGCTGACCGCGCACCTCACGCCAGGCCATACGATGGGCAATACGACATGGACGATGAAGGCGAAGGAGGGCGACCGGACCTACGACGTCGTCTTCGCCGGCAGCACCTCGATCCTTCCTGGGGTGGTGCTGACGAACAGCCCGAACTATCCGGGCATCGCGGACGACTACGCGAAGACGTTCAAGGTCCTCAAATCCCTGCCCTGCGACGTTTTCCTCTCGTCGCACGCTTCGTTCTATGACGGGCTGAAGAAAGCGGATCGGCTGCGGAAGGGCGAGAAAGACAACCCGTTCATCGATCCGCAAGGGTACCGGGATCACGTCGCGCGGATGGAGAAGGCCTACCGCGATCAGCTCCAACGGGAACGCGACGCGAGAGCCGCGAAGCCCGCGGCGCACTCTTAGGAACGCGCGGTCCCCTACAGGCAGGTCGCGAACGCGCCCGCATCCTGCACCGGCCGGAAGGCGGTCCCCTGGGGGTTGTCGTAGGTCTTGATCGCTCCGGTGCGGGTGTCCGTCACCGTGAGGTGGACGCGCACGTTGGTGAGGCCGCCGGCGTAGACCCAGTAGCGCTGATTGAACGCGCAGGCGTTGAGCACCTTGATCACCACCTCGACGTTGGTGTCGCTGAAAAACCAGAAATAACCGGTGTCGGCGGTCATCGATATGGCATGGCCCGCGCCGCTGCCGCCGTTGGCCGTCCACTGTGCTTCGACCTGGAAGCGGCCGCCGTTGAGGCAGAGGCGGGTGTCGCCCGGCACGCAGGAGCCCGCGGGCGCGGAGGGCTTCCAGCCGAGTTGGATCACCTCGAAGTCGCTGGCCTTGAGGCTGGCGAAGGCGGGGTTGAGCACGTCGTTGCTCCAGCGCGTGTCATAGGTGCCGGTGATGTAGAGGTTCGTGCCATTGTCGGCCACGATCAGGCCGTAGGTCTTCATCGCCTGGAAGATCTTCTGCACCTCGGGCGGATAACCCGAGATGTCCTTGCCGGCCTTGAGACGCAGGCGGCCCCCCATGGGCAGGGCCCCGGTCGAGCCGCCGGCGTCG
>DASWRX010000332.1:0-16856 GCA_036402955.1 Thermoanaerobaculia bacterium | reverse complement strand
CAAAGTCCTTTCACCTACAATCGAGCTTGTACCTGGGAGGAACTATCTCCCCGGGGTTTTCGGTTACACTGGGCGGGGCCGGGGCGGACCCTACCCAGAACCTCAGAATGGACGCGAGCAGGGGCACGAACACAAGGCATGGGACTCTCGACCGCGGCTCCCCCGACCACCTCTCCGGTGGCGATGTCTGAGGACTTCTCCGGCCTGCTCGCCGGATTCCGCGACAAGCTCGAACGCGCGCTTGCGGCCTGGCTCGACGTCAAGCGCGAGGAGGCCGCGACCACCGGCTCGCCCGGCTCCCCCGAGATGCTGGAGCTGATCGACGGCATCGGCCAGCTCGCCACCGAGGGGGGCAAGCGGCTCCGCCCGGCGCTCGTCTACTACACCTACCGGGCCTGCGGCGGCGCGGCGGACTCCGAGGTCCTGCCGCTCGCGCTGGCCACCGAATTTCTCCACACCTACCTGCTCATCCACGACGACATCATGGACCACGCCGAGGTGCGGCGCGGCCAGCCGGCGGCGCACGCGCGCTTCCGCGAGGCCCACCGGGCGCACGGCCTCCACGGCGACGCGGCGGATTTCGGCCGCTCGGTGGCGATCCTGCTGGGCGACCTCGCCCAGAGCTGGGCCGTTGAGCTGGCGACCGGCCGGGATCTTTCGCCGCGGGAGATATCGCGCGAGATCGCCCGCTGCTTCTCGGCGATGTCCCAGGAGGTCATCGGCGGCCAGTACCTGGAGCTGCTGGTGGCCCAGCGCCGGGCGGCCACCGAGGAGGAGCTGCTGCGGGTGCTGCGCCTGAAGTCCGGGCGCTACACGGCGGAGCGGCCGATCCAGCTCGGCGCCCTGCTGGCCGGCGCGCCGCCCGAGACGCTCGCCGCGCTGTCGCGCTATGGCGGCGCCATGGGCGAGGCCTTCCAGCTCCAGGACGATCTGCTGGGGATGTTCGGCGATCCCGGCACCGTGGGCAAGCCGGTCGACACCGATCTCAAGGAGGGGAAGTTCACCTTCCTCATCCATCACGCCCTGGCGCGGGCGACCCCCGGGCAGCGCCGCGTGCTGGAGGCCGCCCTCGGCCGTCCCGACGCCACCGGCGAGCAGACGGCGGACGCCCTGCGGGTGCTGGAGGAGACCGGCGCCCGCGCCGCCGTCGCCGCCATGATCGACGAGCGGCTGCGCGAGGCCCGAGCGGCGCTGGCCGGCGTGGCGGCGGACCTGCGGCCCGATGGCCGCCTCTTCCTGGCCGGGCTGATCGACTACCTGCGGGAGCGCAAATGGTGACCGCCCCGGAAGGGATCGCCGGAGAGCGCGACCGCAAGGCCGAGCACATCCGCCTGGCCCTCGACGAGCGCATGCAGCTCGGGCGCAGCTTCTTCGACGACTACCGCTTCGAGCACGAGGCCTGCCCCGAGATCGACGCCGCGGAGATCGACACCGCGGTCGAGTTCCTGGGCCGCCGGCTCGCCGCGCCGCTGCTGATCTCCTCGATGACCGGCGGCACCGAGATGGCCGGCCGGATCAACCGCAACCTGGCGGCGGGGGCCCAGCAGACGGGCGTCGCCGTGGGGGTGGGCTCGCAGCGTAAAGCATTGGAAGATCCGGAGAAAGCTGATACCTTCCGAGTTCGCGAGGCCGCTCCTTCGGCCGTCCTGCTGGCCAATCTCGGCGCCGTCCAGCTCAACTACGGGATGGGCGTGCGCGAGTGCCGGCAGGCGGTGGACATGATCGGGGCCGACGCCCTGATCCTCCATCTGAACCCGCTGCAGGAGGCGATTCAGCCCGAGGGGCAGTGCGACTTCTCCGGCCTGCTGCCGAAGATCGGCGAGGTGGTGCGGGAGGTGGGCGTGCCGGTGGTGGTCAAGGAGATCGGCTGCGGCATCTCGGAGGCGACGGCGCGCGCCCTGGCGGCCCAGGGAGTGCGGATCGTCGACACGGCGGGCGTGGGCGGCACGAGCTGGGCCCGCATCGAAGCCGAGCGGGCCCGCGACCTCGAGATCGGCGAGCTCTTCGCCGGCTGGGGTCTGCCGACGCCGGAGTCGATCCGGCAGGTGCGCCGCGTCGAGGGCCTGACGGTGATCGGCAGCGGCGGCATCCGCAACGGGCTCGACGCCGCGAAGGCGATCGCCCTGGGCGCCGACCTCGCCGGCTTCGCCTACCCCTTCCTCGCGCCGGCCATGGAGTCGGCCGAGCGCGTCGCCGACAAGGTGCGGCGCACCGTTCGCGAGCTCAGGATCTGTATGTTCTGCCTTGGTGTGAAAACGATCGCTGAGCTTCAGCGCGTGAAGCTCGCAAAAGGGTTGTGAGATGAGCAAGATGGCCACTCCCGCATCCGTCTCGGCGATGCCTCCCCTGACCCGCGAGGAGCTCGTGCGCTCGCTGGTCGCCGGCGAGCGCCGGTTCCATGAAATCCCCAAGCACCTCACCGCGGAAGAGGCGGCGGCGATCCGCCGGCAGGCCCTGGAGGAGATGACGAGCACGCCGCTCTCCAACATCGGCCACCACTCGCTCGACGTGCAGCGGGCCTCCCACCGCAACTGCGAGAACTTCATCGGCGTGGCCCAGATCCCGATGGGGGTCGTCGGCCCCCTGAAGGTGCGCGGCAAGCACGCGGACGGCGACGTCTGGGTGCCGCTCGCCACCACCGAGGCCGCGCTGGTCGCCAGCACCAATCGCGGCTGCGCCGCCCTGCGCGAGGCCGGCGGCGCCGTGGTGCGGGTGGAGGACGTGGGCATGACTCGCGCCCCCGTCTTCCGCACCTCGGGGATCGTGCAGACGCAGAGCTTCCTGCAGTGGATCCAGGACCACGAGGAGGAGATCCGCGCCCTCACCGAGGGCACCAGCCGCCACCTCAAGCTCCTCGACGTGCGCCCCTACGCCTTCGGCACCACGGTCTTCCTCCGCTTCCGCTTCGACACCGGCGACGCCATGGGCATGAACATGGCGACCATCGCCTGCGACCGCGCGGTCAACGAGCTGATCGAGCCGGCCACCGGCGTGCCCTGTATCGGCCTCTCGGGCAACTACTGCGTGGACAAGAAGCCCGCCGCGATCAACTGGCACGAGGGGCGCGGCAAGCGCATCTACGCCGAGATCCTCCTCGACGCGCCGATCCTCCACCACATCCTGAAGACCGACGCCCGCAGCCTGGTCGAGGTGCAGTACCGCAAGAATCTCCTGGGCTCGATCGCCGCCGGCTCGATGGGCTACAACGCCCACTACGCCAACGTCTGCGCGGCGTTCTTCATCGCCACCGGCCAGGACCCCGCCCACGTCGTCGAGAGCTCGCTGGGGATCACCTGCATCGAGTCGCGGGGGCCGGACTCGGTCTTCGCCTCGATCTTCATGCCGGACGTGCCGCTCGGCGCCATCGGCGGCGGCACCGCGCTCGACACCCAGCGCGAGGCCCTCGCCGTGCTCGGCGTCTCCCCCGATCCCGACCGCCGCGGCGACGCCGTCACCCGCCTCGCCGAGATCCTCGGCGCCGTCGTGCTCGCCGGCGAGCTGTCGCTGATGGCGGCGTTCACCTCCAACGATCTGG
Organism: Thermoanaerobaculia bacterium; assembly: GCA_036402955.1. Classification (GTDB taxonomy): domain Bacteria; phylum Acidobacteriota; class Thermoanaerobaculia; order Multivoradales; family UBA5704; genus DATARR01. The sequence continues at coordinate 13,321 of DASWRX010000332.1, read as the reverse complement.
CCCGCGCCCACGAGAAGCTCGGGCGCGGCGAGATCGGCAACCGGCCGCTCCCGACCTGACGGAGAACGGGCTGATCCCCCGCGCGCTCCCCAGCTCTCCTCCCGGGGCCGAAACGGCGGCGAACCCCGATCCGGACAGTCCGGCCATCGCGGTCTCGACCCCCGGCAAGCTGATCCTGATGGGCGAGCACGCCGTGGTCTACGGCCGCCCGGCGCTCGCCGCCGCCATCGACCTGCGGCTCACCGTCCGCCTCTCCCCGCTCCCCGCCGGCTCCGGATCGGCCATCCGCCTCGACCTTCCCTGCCTCGCCCATGAGGAGGAGACCTCCTGGGACGCCGTGCGGGCCTACGCCCGCGCCTGCCGCGCGAGCTGGGACGCCTACTCCCGCGAGCCCGGCCCCGAGCGCTTCCGGGCCGTGCGCGGCGGCGATCCGGCGCACCTCGTCAAGGCCGCCCTCGGCGAGGCCGCGGCGGCCCTGGGCGAGGAGACCGCGCCGGGGCTCCGCCTCCGCGTCGAGTCGGCGCTGCCCGTCGGCTCCGGCTTCGGCAGCTCGGCGGCCACGGCGGTCGCCGTCGTGGCGGGATACCTGGCGTTCCGCGGCGCCAAGCGTGACCTTCAGGACATCGAGCGGATCGCCCTCGAAGCCGAGCGGCGGCAGCACGGCCTCCCCTCGGGGATCGACGGCGCCACCGTGCTCCACGGCGGCCTGCTGTGGGCCGTCCGGCTGCCTGGCGGCAGCCTGGCGACCGAGCGGATCGCCGCCCGCTCGCCGCTGCTCTCTCGCGTCCGGGTCTACGACACGGGCTCGCCTCCCGAATCCACCGGCGACGTGGTGGCCGCCGTGCGCCAGGCCCGGGACCGGGACCCCGCCCGGCACGAGCGCATCCTGGACCGCATCGAGGCCGCCACCCGCGGCTTCCGCGCCGAGCTGGAGGGCGAGCGGGAAGATCCGGCGCGGGTCCTGCATCTGATCCGCGAGTGCGAGGCCTGCCTGGAGGAGCTGGGCGTCGTTCCACCCGCGGTCCGCGGCCTGGTGCGCCGGATCGAGGCCGCGGGGGGCGCGGGGAAGATCTCCGGCGCCGGATCGCTCGCCGGACCGGAAGCCGGGTCGCTCCTGGTCTATCATCCGGAGCCTGAGAGGATCTCGGGCTGGAGCTTTCTCCAGCCTTTGCCATTCCACCCTGTCCGTCTGGGAGCCCCGGGGCTCCGCCTGGAGACCGACGCATGAGCAAGACGACCGTATCCGCGCCGGCCAACATCGCGTTCATCAAGTATTGGGGGGCCCGCGACCTCGACAGCGCGACCCCCATGAACTCCTCCATCTCGATGACGCTGGAGCACTGCGTGAGCCAGTGCACGGTCGAGACCCTGGACCATGGTGGAGAGGATGAGGTCTGGCGCGCCGAGCCGGACGGCGGTTTCGGCACCCCCGACCCCGAGTTCGCCCGCCGGGTGCGCGCGCACCTCGACCGCATCCGCCAGTGGTCGGGCCGCAAGGAGCCGGTGCGGGTGGCGACGCGCAACACCTTCCCCACCGCGGGCGGCCTCGCCTCCTCCGCCTCGGGCTTCGCGGCCCTGACCCTCGCCGCCGCCGGCGCGTTCGGCAAGAAGGCGTCGCAGCGCGACCTCTCCCTGCTCGCCCGCCGCAGCGGCTCCGGCTCGGCTTCCCGGTCGGTCTTCGGCGGCTTCGTCGAGTGGCCCGCCCCGGCGGCGAATGGCAACGACGAGGACAGCTACGCCCGCCAGATCGCCGACGCCGAGCACTGGGACCTGCGGGACATCATCGCCGTGGTCGAGATCGGCCCCAAGGCCGTGCCCTCGATCGAAGGCCACCGCCGCGCCGCCACCAGCCCCTACTACACCAAGCGCCTGGAGCTGCTGCCCGACCGGCTCGACAAGGTGCGCCGCGCCATCCGCGAGCGCAACCTCGACGCCCTGGGACCGGTGATCGAGCAGGAGGCGATCGATCTCCACCTGATCGCCATGTCCTCCCACCCGCCGATCTTCTACTGGAGCCCCGGCACGCTCGCCGTGCTGCGCGCCGTGCGCGAGCTGCGCCAGGAGGGCCTCGCCGCCTGGGCCACCATGGACGCCGGCGCCAACGTGCACGTCATCTGCGACGCCGACTCCGAGGACGACGTCGCCGAGCGCCTGGAGGACCTCCCCGCCGTCGGCTTCGTGATCCGCGACGGCATCGGCCCCGGACCCGACCAGGAGGCGGAGCATCTGTTCTAGTTGATGCCCGACATCCTCCTCCTCAAGCTCGGCGGCAGCCTGATCACCGAGAAGGCGCGGCCGGAGACGCCGCGCCTGGAGGTGATCGCCCGCCTCGCCCGGGAGATCGCCGCCGCGCGGGACTCACCCGTCCGCCTGATCGTCGGCCACGGCAGCGGCTCCTTCGGGCACGTCGCGGCCCGGGAATCCGGCATCGCCTCCGGCCTCCGCTCCGCCGACCAGCTCCCCGGCGTTTCGCGCACGCAGGAGCGGGCCGCGGCGCTCCACCGGCTGGTGATCGAGGCCCTGATCGCGGCCGGCGCCCTCCCCTTCTCCATCGCCCCGTCGAGCTGCCTGGTCGCCGACGCGGGCCGGCCCGCGTCCTTCGACGCCGAGCCGCTCCTCCTCGCCCTCGACCGCGGCCTCCTCCCCGTGCTCTACGGCGACGTGGTGACCGACCGCTCCTGGGGCATCTCGATCTGCTCCACCGAGCGCCTGTTCGAGACGCTGGCGGGCACCCTCCGCGACCACGGGAGAACGGTCCGCCGCGCCCTCTGGCTCGGCGAGACGGACGGCCTCTACGACGCCGGAGGGAAGACCGTCCCGAGGATCTCGGTGGGCGATCTCACCGGCCTGGAGAACGCCGCCGGGGCCATCGGCGCCCCCTCCGGCACGGACGTCACCGGCGGCATGCTCCACCGCGTCGAGACCGCCCTCGCCCTGGCGCGCCTCGGCATCCCCTCGCTCCTGGCCAACGGGCTGGTCCCCGGGCTGCTCGAGCGGGCTCTGAAGGGGGAGGACGTGAGCGGGACCGAAGTGTCGCCCCTCCGGGGCTGATCCTCACTCCCCAACCCCTCTCTCCCAGCCTCCCTCCCGCCCACCGGGAGAAAGGGGCTCAAACAGAGAGCTCCGTTTCTTTTTCTTGAGACTAATCACTCCCTCTTCTCCCGGCGGCCGGGGGGGAGGCCGGGAGAAGAGGGCCGGGGTGATGAGGGCCAACGGACCGGGAACACGAACCCGACAACGCGGATTTAGAGGTCTGCTATCCTCTCCCGCGTGCAGGCGGAGACGGAACAGCGGGAGCCGCGGATGGCCGATCTGGAACAGCTCCTGATCTCCACGAGCCGCACGTTCGCGCTCGCCATCCCCCTGCTGCCCGAGCCCACGCGCCGCGAGGTCACGCTCTCCTATCTCCTGTTCCGCGTGGCGGATACCTTCGAGGACGCGGCGAGCTGGCCGCGCGCCCGGCGGATCGAGGCGCTGGCGCAGTTCGACCGCCTGCTGGAGAATCCGGGCCGCGAGGAGATCGCCGCCGTCTCCCGCCGCTGGGCCGCCGAGGTGCCGTGCGAGCAGCTCGGCTACCGCGAGCTGCTGGCCGATCTGCCGCTCGTCCTCGACGCCTTCTTCGCCCTCTCGCCCGAGGCCGTCGGGCTGATCCGCGAGCACGTGCTGCGCACCTCGCGCGGCATGGCCGGGTTCGTCTCCCGCACCACCGACGAGGGGGAGCTGCGGCTGCGCGACGTGGCCGATCTCCAGGCCTACTGCTACGTGGTGGCCGGCATCGTCGGCGAGCTGCTGACCGAGCTCTTCCTGCTCGGCCGGCCCTGGCTCGCGCCCATGGCCGCCCGGCTGCGCGAGCGCTCGCGCGCCTTCGGCGAGGGGCTCCAGCTCGTCAACATCCTCAAGGATTCGGCCGCCGACGCCACGCAAGGGCGGCGCTACCTGCCCGAGGGCGTCGACCGCGGAGAGGTGATGGCGCTCGCGCGGCGGGACCTCCATGCCGCCGTCGAGTACGTGCTCGCCCTCCAGAGCGCGGGGGCCGAGCGCGGCCTGGTGGCCTTCGTCGCCCTGCCCGTGCGCCTTGCCACAGCCACCCTCGACCGCCTCGAGCAGGCGGGCCCGGGCTCGAAGCTCACCCGCCCCGAGGTCTACGCCATCGTGCAGCGCATGAACCGCGCGCTCGATCACGGCGAGCCCGCGGTGGAGTGAGGATGGGCTGCGGTGGCGTGAAACAGAGATGACCGCCACGATGAAGCACCTCCGTACCCCGTTCCTCCTCGCCTTCGCCCTCCTCGCCGCCTGCGCCGGAGGCAATCCACCAAAGCCTCTCCCGGCGCCGGCCGCCCGGCCCAATCCCCCGGCGACCCCCGCAGCCCCGGCGGCCGCCATCCCGGCAACCCCGGCCGTGAAGGTGGTCGCGGACACCGTGCAGGACCCGCACACGTTCGCCCGTCCCGAGGAGGTTTCGGTCGAGCATCTGGTGCTGGATCTCACGGTGGACTTCACCCAGCGCCAGCTCGCCGGCCGCGCCAGCCTGCGTCTCCACAACCCTACCGGCGCCAGCCGTCTCGTCCTCGACACGCGGGATCTCGACGTCCGCAAGGTCACGCTCGACGACGGCCGGACCGCGGCGCGCTTCAAGCTCGGCGACGAGGTGAAGTTCCTGGGCCGGCCGCTGGAGATCGAGATCTCCCCCACCACCACCTGGGTCAACGTCGACTACGTGACGAGCCCCAAGGCGGCGGCCCTCCAGTGGCTCACCCCCGAGCAGGCCGGCAGCCCGTCGCCGTTCCTCTACACCCAGTCGGAGGCGATCCTCGCCCGCACCTGGGTCCCCTGCCAGGACACCCCCGGCGTGCGCATGACCTACGAGGCCACGATCCACGCGCCGCGCGGCCTGCTGGCCCTGATGAGCGCCGAGAACCCGACCCAGAAGAGCGCCGACGGCGTCTACCGCTTCAAGATGCCGCAGCGCATCCCCTCCTACCTGCTGGCGCTCGCCGTGGGAGACCTGGAATTCCGGCCGCTGGGGCCGATCAGCGGCGTCTACGCGCTGCCCACGGTCGCCGAGCGCGCCGCCTGGGAGCTCGCCGACACGCCGAAGATGATCGCCGCCGCCGAGCAGCTCTACGGCCCTTACAAGTGGGGGCGCTACGACATCCTGATCCTGCCGGCGAGCTACCCCTACGGCGGCATGGAGAACCCGCGGCTGACCTTCGCGACGCCCACCATCCTGGCCGGCGACCGCTCGCTGGTCTCGCTCGTCGCCCACGAGCTCGCCCACTCCTGGTCCGGGAACCTGGTGACCAACGCCACCTGGAACGACTTCTGGCTCAACGAGGGATTCACCACCTATTTCGAGGGGCGGATCATGGAGGCGGTCTACGGCCGCCCCTACTTCGACATGCTGGCTGTGCTCGGCCGCCAGGACCTCGACGTCGCGATCAAGGACGCCGGCGGGCCGGACAAGCCCGACACCCGCCTCCACCTCGACCTCGCCGGCCGCGATCCCGACGAGGGGACGAGCGACATCGCCTACGAGAAGGGAGCGCTCTTCCTGCGCCTCCTGGAGCAGGCTACCGGCCGCGCGGCCTTCGACCGCTTCCTGCGCACCTACTTCGACACCTTCGCCTTCCAGTCGATGGATACAGCCCGCTTCGTCCAGTACCTGAAGCAGAACCTTCTGGGGAACGAGCCGGCCGTGGCGCAGCGGATCCAGGTCGACGCCTGGGTCTACGATCCCGGCATCCCGGCCAACGCGCCGCGCCCCCACTCGGACGCCTTCACGGCGGTCGACAAGGCGGTCCAGGCCTTCGACGCCGGCACGCCCGCCGCCCAGCTCTCCGCCACCGGCTGGACCACGCACCACTGGCTCCACTTCCTCCAGACCCTGCCCGAGGCGCTGGACGCCGCGAAGATGGCCGACCTCGACGCCGCCTTCCACTTCAGCCAGACGGGCAACTCGGAGATCCTGGACGCCTGGCTCCTGAAGGTGGTCAACGGCAGGTACGAGCCGGATTACCCCGTCCTCGAGACGTTCCTGACCACCGTGGGCCGGCGCAAGTACATCCAGCCGCTCTACGCGGCGATGGCGAAGACCCCCGAGGGAGCCGAGCGGGCGCTACGGATTTACGAGAAGGCACGTCCCGGATACCATTCGGTGTCACAGAGCGCCATTGACGAGGTTCTGGGCTGGCGCGGGGGACCCTGAAATCTCGCGGGGCCGTCATTGCCCACTGGTTTTCCGGGTCTGCCCCCCAGCTCGCCGTCATTGCCCGCTGAAAATCTGACGCCGCCCCTTGAGGAGGCGGCTCTGCCCATTGAAAATCCAGGACGAAAAACCAAAGGGCAAGACCGGAAAGCCAGCGGGCAGACACGAAAAACCAGAGGGCAGACCCGGCGAGCCAGCGGGCAGACACGAAAAGCCAATGGGCAGACCCGGCGAGTCAGGGGGCAGACCCGGCGAGCCAGCGGGCACGACCGGAAATCCAGGGGGGCGTGACGAAAAACCATCGGGCGCTGGCGAAATTCTGGCGGGCGCGACGTGCCCCCCCAACGTCGCCGTCCTCCAACCAAGGGGCCACATGTTCAAACTGGCGATCCCCGTCCTCCACGTCGGCAGCTCGGTCGCGGCCGAGGATTTCTACTGCAACCAACTGGGCTTCCGCCGGGAGTTCGCCCAACGCGTCGACGACGACACGCCGGACCCTTGCTACATGGGCCTCATCCGCGACGGCGTGCGGCTGCACGTCTCGTCCTTCTCCGGGGACGGCGTTTCCGGCGGCGTCGTGTTCCTGCTCGTGGACGACGTGGACGAGTTGCACGAGGAGCTGCGCCGGAAGAACGTCCCCATCCATCTCGAGCCCACCGACCAGACCTGGGGCAACCGCGAGATGTACGTGAAGGACCCCGACGGCAACAGCGTCCGGTTCATCCACGGCGGGGAGCGTTGACTGTACACACCTCGCCGTTCAGCCCCGCAGGGGCGCAGGGATAAAGCCTGGGGTTTCAACCCCAGGTAGGCGCCCTCCCCTCCCTACCCAAAAGCCCCAAAGGGGCGCAGGGTGTGTCGCCCGGCCGAACCATCCCTGCGTCCCTTCGGGACTTGAACGGGGTTGGGCGGCTCGTTTCCTGGGGTTGAAACCCCAGGCTCTATCCCTGCGCCCCTGCGGGGCTGAAGCTCCAAACTGGCAACGTACCCGCTTTCGCCGTGCCTATCCGGAAACCCGCTCGTCGAGAATCGCTCCCGCCCGCTCCAGCGCCACCTGTCCCGCCGCCTCCAGCACGCTCGCCAGCGCCTGCGGCGAGCCCACCAGACACGCCGCGACGTGCAGAGCCTCGATCAGGCGTTCGTCAAACAGCTCCAGATGTCCCACCGGCTGACCGCCGTTACCGGTCTCGACCGCGAATCCATCCGGACCGGACTCCTTGTGCAGACGGAACGCCGCGTCGCGCCCCGTGCCGGGAAGAACGCCCGCCGCCAGCAGAGCGAGCCACCGTTCCCGGAAAATCGCCGCCGGCCGGTGCCCCCGCTCGGGAGACTCGCCGAGACGGAACACGCCGAACCGCTTGCCGGGCATCTCCAGGATGCACCACGGGCCGGCCATGTCAGCCTCCCCCGCCGTGGGGGGCTCGTCGCTCTCGCCGATGCGATTGAGGAAGGAAGGGGAAAACGCGTTACGGGAAGATGAAAGGGTAGAATCGTCGTAGCTGCGCATGAAAGTCCACCTTTCTTGCGTGGTCAGGCTCGGGCGTGAGCGGCAAACTCACTCCGGGCCGTTTTCTTTTCCGGGCCGGACGCTCCGACCCGCAATGGGTGGGTGGGGTGTTGCTGGGGGGTGACTTCGAGGGTGGCACCTCCTTCGGGATCGTGTGGAAGAATTGTAATAAAACGGGAGTGTAAGTCAATAACCTCCGAGCGATTGACGGCAATTTGTAATGTGAATATGATGCGCTAAATGAACAGGAGTTTGCCGTAATGATTGACAATATACCCAAGCTAATCGAGAGGTTGCGGGACATCCGTGTCCGCCATGGCTTTCGTGCTGAGACGCTGGTACCAGATCTTGCGTTCGTCGGGCTTGTCGATGACACCATAGACGCAGCCGAGGAGGCGCTTCATCTGGCCAATGGGCCACGCCCACATCGCGCTTACGCCATGGTCCGCGTAGCCTTCGAGGCAGCGCAAAGGCTCCTTGTGCTCGCAACTGCGGAGGACTACATCCACCTTGGTACGCGTGCGTGGCTGTACTACGTCGGCAAAGATGAGATCCTACGCACAGGCAAAGATTCGGCGGCAGCGGCAGCCGACTATCGTGATCAGATCGTGCAGGCATGGTCGACACGATATCCCAACGCAGTCTCTGTCTTGGAGATTGAAAAGGAGACTCTTCGCAAAATCCGGCGACCCGATAACTTCATAGGGCGCGATCTGGCCCAAGCCGTAGGTGACGCCTATGCCACTCTAGCGAAGGCTTGGAATCGCGAAGTGCCTCCCGAAGTAGTTGAATCTACCAGAAACGCGTACCGCGCACTCTGTCGCGATGCGCATGCCTGCATGCGTCTCGAGTTGAGTAGTATACGAATTGATAGTGATGGCTTCGTAGACGTAGTGGAACGTGGACGCGATGAAAACGAGATTAAGGCCGGTGTCTCCACAGGTCTGTCGTCCTCTCTATCTGAGGCGATAACCTCAGTTTCGTTTCGTATCGCGCGGAGGCGAGAAGCCAATGTTGCCGCAGTACGTTATGCGGCGGCTCAACATGCCGGAACCGTGCGAGAGGGCTTTCGGAAGGACTTCGGGCTGTTCCTGATAGAGCAAGGACTTGCTGGCTCAACTCAAGTATTCACCGGGGTGGTACTTGGACATCTTGGAATCCTTATTGACGGTACTATATCATCGTCGACGCCTATTGGAATTGACGATCAGATGTATCTCGCAACGTTCGACTTCAAGGGTGAGATTGCCCGGCAGCTTCTTGATCAAATCATAGAGGCGTTTCCGAATTTGTCAGTTCCGCCGTACAATGAAAAAGGCGTTACATTCATTGAACTACCAGCTCCCTTTGAGGCAACTTTAGCCGCTACTGTCGGCTACTTTAAACATAATGACGGAGATCGCTTCGTACCACTCATAGTTACGAAGCTAGCTGCCGACGGCAACTTGATTTCTAAGGAGGGCTAGAGTGAGTCGATTTGAATCCCTCAAGTGTAAGCTTCAGCCGACTGATCAGACATAGGACGACCGTGAGGTGTATGTGACTGGGCTTTATTCCTGCGCCCCTGCGGGGCTGAAGCCCAGGCTCAGAGAGAGGTCCCACATGCTCAAGCTAGCCATCCCTGTCCTCCACATAAAAGACTCCGTCGCGGCGGAGGAGTTCTATTGCAACCGGCTGGGTTTCCACAAGGAATTCGCCCAGCGCATCGATGAAGCCACGCCGGACCCGTGCTACATGGGGCTTGTACGCGACGACGTGCGGCTGCACGTCTCTTCCTTTTCCGGGGACGGGGTTTCCGGCGGTGTCGTGTTCCTGCTCGTGGACGACGTGGATGCGCTGCACGAGGAGCTGCTCCGGAAGGGCGTGCGCATCGATCTCGAGCCGACCGACCAGACGTGGGGCAACCGCGAAATGAACGTGAAAGACCCGGACGGCAACAGCGTCCGGTTCATCCACGGCGGGGAGCGTTGACTGAGCGTCTCCAACGGTGCCTCGGAAGTCAGCCCCGCAGGGGCGCCAGAAATTAGCCCGGTGGCGTAAGCCCCGGGAGGGAGAGGGGATGCGCCCCCATATCCTAAGCCCCGCCAGGGGCGGCAGGAAATCCCCCTCCAGGAACCGGTCTGATCGGGCAACTCAGTCAGCTCTTCTCGGGATCAAAATCATCAGACTCGTAAGGGATGCCGTGTCGCTTCAGAAGCTCGATAAATTCTTCGCGGAACGACAACTTCCGATGGTGATCTTCCTGGTTCGAGATGTACTTCCGAACCATTGCGATTTGAGACTCGCTGACGGTAAAAGCTCCATAACCCTCCTGCCAGCCGAAGCGGACAGTCGCCACGCCAGGACGCTCGTTCATCCACTTTGAAGAATTCGCCTTGATCAGTTGAAGCATCTTGGCGACCGAGATGCTCGTCCCCCATCCCGCCAGAAGATGGATATGGTCCGGCATGCCTCCCGCAGCCAAAAGCACACCGCCATTGCCGCGAAGAATGCCGCCGATATATCCGTAGAGCTCGTCCCGGACGTCCTCGGTGACCAGGGGAATTCGGTTCTTGGTGCTGAAGACGATGTGATAGTTGAGCTTTGAATAGGTGTTTCGCATAGATCGGCGAAGAATCCTGTCGCCCCTCGCGGGGCTCTGGGTTGGTGGCATGGGCGATTCCTTCCCTTCCCTCCCCGGGGCTTACGCCACCGGGCTAATTCATGACGCCCCTGCGGGGCTGAAGGGCAAGGACGGGAGAAGATGGGCTGAATCCCTACCCCTCCCGCTCCACCATCACCACCGTCACGTCATCCGCCACCGGCCGCCCGCCGCAAAAGGCCATCACGAGATCCATCAGCGCGTCCACGGCTTCGCCGATCGGCCGTCCGCGGAGATCCCGGAAAGCTTCCTCCAGCGGTTCCATGCCCAGCTCCTGGTCGGCGGGGTTGCGGGCTTCGAAGGTGCCGTCGGTGTAGGCGAGAACGCGGTCGCCGGGGGCGAGGACCACCTCCCGCGCCGGCAGCGGACGGTCGCGGAAGATCCGGTTGAGGAGGGTTCCGGTGGCTCCCAGGGGCTCCAGGCTGCCGTCCGCCTTCAGCCACAGCATCGGCGGATGGCCGGCGTTGACGTAGCGCAGGCGGCCGTCCGGCAGCAGCAGGGCGTAGACCATCGTGGCGCAGGCCGCGGCCTCGAAGAAGTCAATGCCCTGGAGGATCTCGCGCCCCACCCGCTCGGGATCGGCGCCGCGGCGGCGGGCGGCGTCCAGGGTCGAGCGCAGCATGCCGGCATACATGGCGGCGCTGACGCCGTGGCCCACCACGTCGCTGACCGAGAAGGCCAGCCCGCCGTCCACCGCCTGCGCCAGGTAGAAGTCGCCGCCGAGCGCGTCGCAGGAGAGCAGCCTCCCCTCGACGCACCAGCCGGCGGCCCCCACCGGCTCGCGCGGCAGCAGGCTGTGCTGGAAGAGCCGCGCCTTTTCGAGGTCGGCGGCCAGCGCCTGGGCGTAGCGCTCGTTGGTCTCCCGCTCCTGCTGCAAGCGCAGGCAGCGCTCGACGAGCGCCAGCAGCACGCGGCGGTCGAACGGCTTGAAGAGGAAGTAGAAGGCCCCCTCTTCCAGCGAGCGGAAGAGCTTCTCGTCCGGCTCCGAGATCGAGCCGGTGATCAGGATCACGTCCGTCTCCGGCCGCCGGGCGCGGATCGCCTGGCAGAGCGAGTAGCCGTCGCCGTCCTTCAGGCGCACGTCCACCAGGGCGAGATCGAATTCCTGCCGCTCCAGGCAGGCCATGGCCTCGGTGGCGCCCGCCACGGACTCCACCCGGTGGACGGGCGCGAGGACGCGCTCGATCGCCCGCCGCATGCCGGGATCGTCGTCCACCACGAGGATGCGGTCCGCGCGGCTCATCCCGCCGCCGCCTCTCCGGCGGCATCCTGGGCGTCATGGACGTCGCCGGCGAGCCGCAGCTCGACCTCGACGCGCGTCCCGCTGACTGCGGTGCCCGCGGCGCTCGCGATCTCCAGGCCGCCGCCGTTCTGCCAGGCGAGCGAGCGGCAGATGGCGAGGCCGAGCCCGACGCCGCCGCGCTTGGTCGAGAAAAAGGGCTCCTGCACCTTGTCCAGCAGGTCGGGCGGGATGCCCGGGCCGTCGTCCGCCACGATCAGGCGGGCCTCGCCGTCGCCGACCCAGCGGGTGGAGATCGTCACGCGGCTTCCGGTCTCCCCCATCGCCTCCAGCGCGTTGTTCACCAGGTTCAGCACGATGTGGTGGAGATCGTGGCGCGAGAAGCGCACCGGCGGCAGCCCCTCTTCCAGGTCGAGGACGGTCTCGACGCCGCGGCGCTCGGCGGCCCCCTGGAAGAAGGGGATCGTCTCCCGCACCACCTGGTTGACGTCCACCGGCCCGTCGCCCGGGCGGCCGCCGCGGGCCACCCGCAGCATGTTGCCGAAGATGCGCTGGCAGAGCCGCGCCTTCTCGATCACCAGATCGAGATCGCGGTCGAGCGTCGCCGCGTCGGCGTGGCCCTCGCGCAGCTCGGCGCGGACCTGCTGGACGAGCGGCAGGATGGTGCCCACGGCGTTGTTGACGTCGTGGGCCACGGCGCTCGCGAGCGTCACCAGCGACGCCTTGAGCTCGGCCTGGATCGCCTGCCGCTCGAGCGACATGTTGAGCCGCGCGTTGCGGATCGACACCGCCGCCGCGGGCAGGAAGCGCTCGACCACGGAGACGTCCCAGGGATCGAACGGCCGGCGCTTCCAGGCGGCGATCTTGAGCAGCCCCAGGAACTCGCCCGCGAAGAAGAGGGGCGCGCAGATCAGGCTGGTGGGCACGGGGATGCCCTGGCCGCGGTGATAGGTGAGGGCCTCCCAGAGCGGATCGGCGCCGGTGTCTGAGCCGGCGCCCGCGCCGGAGCCGGCGTCGAGCCGGCGGATGCCGGGGCGGTCGCCGAGCGCGGCGACGAGATCCGCGGCCGGGATCTCGTGCCCCACGAAGGCGCTCTTGCCCTTGGTCCAGACCATCTTCTCGGCCTCGATTCGGAAGACCTCGCCGGCCGCATCGTAGGTGAGGAAGGCCGAGGAGTGGTCGTAGTCCACGAGCTGGTGCAGGCTGTCGAGGATCTGGTACGCCAGGTCGCGCGGCCGCAGCTCGGAGACGATCTTGCCGCGGATGCGGTCGAACACCTTGGTCAGCCGGGCCTCCTCGCGGCGGGCGAGCTCCTGGGCGAGCACGCCGCACAGCCGGTCGAGCGTGCGGCGGGACGACTGGCCGAGCTCCCGCTCCCGGCGCGCCACGCCCACCACGGCCACCTGCCGGCCGTGGACGGTCACCCGCGCCATCACCACCGTCCGCGTGGTGGGAAGGCGCTCGTCGCGCAGGAAGGCGGCGGCGCGGGGGAAATCGCACAGCGTGTAGTCGCCGCGCACCACCCGCACCTCGGCGTCGTCCCCCATCACCCACGAGCACTCCGCCCCCAGCCGCAGCAGCACGGCGTCGGCGAAATGGCCATAGAGCTTGCGCGCCGGCCCGATCCCCTGGAGATTGCTCTCGAGGACCTGGGCGAACAGCTCGTGCGGGGCTTTGCGAAGATCGATCATGACGGCGGCACCATAAACGGGGCGGAAGAGGATAGCA
>DASWRX010000331.1:0-7888 GCA_036402955.1 Thermoanaerobaculia bacterium | reverse complement strand
GGCGCCTCGCGCTCGAAGCGCTCCCGGTCGCGCTGGAAGAGGATCCAGGGGAGCGCGCCGTTGGCTGCGGAGAGCGGGCCACCGCCGGCCAGTTCCCACTCCGTGGCCGCGGGGTCGAACGGCTCGTGGTGCAGCCGGGTGTAGACGAGCGTCGACCACGGCGTGACCCACGGCTCGACCATCGTCACCACGCCGCCCGGACGGACGCAGCGGGCCGCCTCCCTGAAGAAGCGGAGAGGCTCGGGGAGGTGATGGAGGACGTTGGTCATCGCGATTCCCCGCAGCGACCCGGCGGCGAAGGGAAGGTCCAGACCGTCCAGGACGGCGTCGATGCCGGGCACGTAGAAGATCTCCGACCGCACGAGCCGGGGAACGAAGTCGGCCAGGAAGCCGGCGCCCGCCCCCAGCTCCAGCACGGGCCCGTCCCCCGGCGGCAGCGAGGCGGCCAGGGCCGCGTACCACTCCTCGTAGATCCGCCGCAGGAACGGTTTCCCGGCGAGGATCCGCCGGCGGAGATGGGTCGTGCGGGGATCGTCGAGATCGAGGCCCCGGGTCAGCGGATGCTCGAGCCACCGCTTCATCAGATGAACTTGATCCGCCCGGCCGCGAAGGCGCACATCTCGAGCAGCAGCCAGCCGTGGCGCCAGCGCTGGATGTTGGTCTCGCCGTAGGTGCGCTCGCGGTAGCGCACCGGCACCTCGACGATCTCCAGGTTGAGCTTGGCGGCGCCGAACAGGAGATCGAAGTCGCCGAAGGGATCGAAGTCGCCGAAGTAGGCCCGGTTGGCGGCGAGCGTCTCGTAATCGGCGCGGCGCAGGACCTTGGTGCCGCAGAGGGTGTCCTTGATCGGCTGGCCGAGCAGCCAGGAAAACGCGAGGCTGAAGAACTTGTTGCCCAGCAGGTTGGCGAAGCGCATCGCCTGCTCCTCCATCGGGTAGACGAGCCGCACGCCGTTGACGAGCTCCCCCCGGCCGGAGCGGATCACCTCGTAGAAGCGGGGGAGGTCCTCGGGCGGCACGGTGAGGTCGGCGTCGAGGATCATCAGCACATCGCCGCTCGCCTCCTGGAATCCCAGCCGTACCGCGTCCCCCTTCCCCTTGCCGGTCTGGCGGAAGGCCTTCGCCCGCCGCTCGGGGTGCGCCGTGACCTCCCGCTCGATGGCCGCCCAGGTGCCGTCCTTCGAATGCCCCTCGATGAAGACGATCTCGGTGCCGGCCCCCATCTCCGGGACGCGGTCGAGGATCGCGGGGATGTTCCCCTCCTCGTTGCGGGCGGGAACGATGACGGAGACGGTCAGATCTTCCGCCGCCGCCATCGCGGGCACCGCAGGCGCCGGCCGGGCCACCAGGAAGTTGGTGAGGGCGAGGTGCCGGAACGGCCAGAGCCGCACCAGGAAGCGGTTGCACAGCGGCGCGAGCAGGGGGACCGGCAGCGGCAGCATCACCTCCTGCCAGTGGCGGACCGGCTGGAACCCGGCGAGCCGCAGGAGGTTCTCGACGTCGGAGACGGTCAGCCAGTTCTGCTGCAGCGCCGGCCGCACCAGCCCCAGGCGCGCCCCGAGCGCCAGCGGCAGCTCCCAGAGCCGGCTGTAGACGTTGAGGATCACCCGGGTGCGCGGGTGGGTGAGCGGCCGCAGGCGCTCGAACAGCCGCTGCACGTCCCAGGCGTCGTTGATCAGGTCGGAGAGGATGACGGCGTCGAACGTCTCCTGAAGCATTCCGAGGTCGTGGGCGTCGGCCTGGAGGAAGCGGAGATGGGGGTGGCGCTCCGCGGCCTGCCGCGCCATCTCGCCCGAGAGGTCGACGCCCACCCCCGCCGCGGGCTCGAGAGCGGCCAGCAGGTCGCCCGCGCCGCAGCCGAGCTCCAGCACCCTGAGCCCCGGGGGGATCAGGAAGCGGTAGACGCGCGCGAGGCGCCGGTGGTAGGCGCCGCCGAGGCCGGACCGGCGCCGCCAGCGGCGGGCGACCTCGTCCCAGTGGGCGGCGCGCTCCCGCCGGTAGTGCTCGCCGGCGGGATCGCTCCGCGGCGGCTCCGGCGAGGAGGTGGGCTCTGCGACCGTCATCGTTTCTCCCCGGCGACCTTGAGTTTGCGGGAGGCTCCGGGAGCATCCGGATCGTCGAGGCGGAGCACCAGAGGGGGGAGGTCGCGCCGCTGTACCCAGCCGACCGCCCGCGGACCGACGAGGCCGACGCCGACGGCCACGATCGCGCCGGTGGCGAGGGCGGCGGCTGCCGTCCTCCAAGTGCCCCGCGCCGCCATCTCGCCGGCACCGAGGGCGATCGCCAGAAGCTGCAGGGCCGTCACCACCAGGAAGTACCGGCCCTGAGAGACGGTGACGGCGTGCAGGCCGATCTTGCAGGCCATCGCAGCGCCGAGCGCCCAGACCGCCGGGTTGCGCCAGGAGAAGAGCAGCGTCGCCAGGAAGAGCGCAAGGAGGCTCATCATCTCGATTCTGAGCAGGGGGGAGGCGAGATGGGCGAGACGGGCTCCCTGCGGGCGGAGGGGAGGCGGCATCACCTCGGGGGCCAGGACGCTCCAGTAGAGATTGTCCGCCTCGCTGGCGACGGCAAAATCGAGCACGGAGGCGGTGATCCGGGCGGCGTGGAACGCCGGCCGCCGGCGGACCTCGCTCAGAGCGAGCCCGAGGGCCCGGCGGCGCAGCTCTCGCCGGTCGCGCAGCAGAGCGGGCTCGACCGAGGCGACGTACGGGAGCGGATCGATCCAGGAGTTCCGGGTCGCGCCGGGAACGTAGGAGCCGAGGACGGCGAGCCCCGAGTGCTCCGAGGTGAGGGCGAAGCGCCCGCTCGCCGCTTGGCGCTGGAGGGCCAGCAGGAGCAGAGGAGCGCCCGCCGCGAGGAGAGCGAGGGCGATCGATCGCCCTCGGCGCCCGCGCTCCCAGGCCGCTGCGGCGAGCAGCGGGAGGAGGACGATCAGCATCTCCTGGCGGAACGCCACGCCGAGGGCGTAGAGGAGCCCGGCCGCGACGGGATGGGCGCGCCCGCCGGAGAGGCGGCAAACCGCCAGCGCCGCCAGAGCGACAGAGGGGAGAAGGACCCAGTTGTCTTGGGCGACGACGCCGGAGAAAAGGACTTGACCGGGCCAGAGCGCCAGCATTCCCGCCACCAGGAGGCGGACCCGGAAGGGCTGGACGCCGCGCCAGAGCAGGTACGGGAACGCGGGCACGAGCCCCGTCGCCGCCGCGGTGGCGAGGCGGGCCGCCGCCGCGGGGTCTCCGGGGAAGACCCGGAAGAGCAGGGAGAGGAACACCGGCAGGCCGGGGCTGAAGTACTCCCAGTAGAACCCGCCCGTGGTCAGCGACCGGTCCCGCATCCAGAGGCCGAAGCCGACCAGTTGCTGGAAATCGGAGATCGGCAGGGTGGGGAAAGCCCATACGAAGACGAGCCGCGTTGCAAGCCCGGCGAGGAGGACGCAGGCGAGGCCGAGTCCCTCTCTCCGGAGGTCGCCTTGACGGACCTCCCGTTCAATGCTCTCCTCTGGACGGCTGAAGCTCTTCAATCCCGAAACGATATCAAAGATGAGGCGCGCATCTTTAGTTGATTATGTTACAGCGGGCGTCGGTCTCGCCCTCTGGCGCCTGTTCTTTCCCGGGCTGATGTCCCAAGACTCCGTCATTCAATACGGGCAGGCGATCACCGGCCACTATAACGACTGGCAGCCGCCGCTGCTGGCGCTGGCGATCAGGGTGGTGCTGGGGCTGGGGGGCGCGCTCGGGCTCCTGATGCTGGGCCAGTGCCTCGCCGGGGTGTTCGGGGTCCGCGCCCTGGCCAGGGCCTGCATCGAATTCTTCCACGGGGAACGGCTCCCGGCGGGCCGGGTCGCCTGGCTGTCGCTGCTGGCGCTCCTGCTGCTGCTGGTCCCGTTGAGCCCGCTGGCGTTCTACCTGATGACGCTGTGGAAGGACGCCTGGGCGGCGATCCTCCTGCTCTGGATCGGCGCCCTCGCGCTGGACCTCTTCCGCCGCGGCGCGTCGCGCCGGCGGATCGCGCTCCTCGTCGCCTGCGCCACCCTGCTCGGACTGGTCCGCCACAACGCCGTCGTCCTCCTGCCGCTCCTGGGGCTGGCGCTCTGGATCGGCGTCCGCCGGTCCGGCGTGACGCGGCCGGCGGCGCTCGCCGTGGCGGCGGCCCCGCTGGCGCTCTACCTGGCGGCCAACCCGCTGCTCGACGCCGTCCTGCGGGTCGAGAAGCTCCACCCCGACTCGCAGATCATGTCGATCGATCTCGTGGGGCTCTGCGCCGCCGGCCGCGCCGTCTGCGACCGCCTGCCGTGGACGAAGGCCCACATCCGCGACGAGAGCGGCCTCGCCCGCTACCGGCCGGGGGACATCGGCTTCATCTTCTGGGACCACCCGAGCCCGGTGGACCCGGCGATCCGGCTCGACTACCCGCGGCTGCGGGCCGAGTACCTGCGGGCGGCCTGGGAGTTCCCCGGGCTGCTGGCCACGGTGAAGCTGCGGGCCTTCGCCACCCTCCTCGGGCTCGACCGGACGTTCTACTTCTTTCACTCCACGATCGTCGGCAACCCCTACGGCCTGGCGCTGAACGGCCGTTTCGCTCCCCTCCGGCAGCGGCTGGTCGAGGTGACGCAGAGGGTCGCGGAGCACCCGGTCCTGCGGTGGGTCTCGGGGGTCCACCTGGTCTGGATCGTGGTGAACCTGCTGTGGGTGATCGGCCTCCTGCCCTTCCCGAGATATCGCTTCCTCGCCTGCGTCCTGCTGATCCCCCTCGGCTACTTCCTGTCGTATCTCCTCGCCACCCCGATGCACGATTTCCGCTTCATGTACCCGTCCACGCTGATGGTTCAGTGCGTAACGGTCTCCTGGGCGCTGGGCGGGCTGGCGCAGAAGCCGGCCGGGCGGGCGCCGAACCTCGCCAGGTTCTCGGCGTAGACCGCCCGCGTGGCGTGCCGGTAGAAGCGGTAGTAAACGAACCCGCTCAGCTCCGCCCGCCCCAGCACCGGGGCGAACACGATCCAGGCGTCGACGGCGACCGTCAGCAGGAGCGCCGCGAGGGCGGCTCCGCGGACGGCGCGGGGGAGGAGCGCCCGCCGGGCGCAGAGCCCCGCCAGGATGGAGAAGAGGGCGGCGGCGGCGGGCTGGTAGAGGCGGGCGATCCAGACCCCCCGGAGCTGCCAGCCTGGATACGGCGGCCCGGCGTTGCCGAAGAGGAAGAGGAGGACGGTCGCGGCGAGCACGCTCAGCTCCGCCGGGCGGAAGGGCCGGTCGCCGGGCGGCAGCCAGCGGGCCGCCGCGAGGCCGAGCAGGAAGAGGATGGGCAGGAAGAGGAAGTTGCTGTACAGATAGGTCTCGGCGAGCACCTGGGGCAACCGGCGGAGCAGCGCGCCCCAGCCCGCCCCGTCGTAGGGCGGCAGGTAGCTGCGCAGGATGTGGAAGTAGGCCTCCGTGTTGCCGTTGCGGAACGGCACCGCGTAGACCCGCTTCAGGACCTCGTTGACCAGCAGGGTCGGGATCACCTGGGCCACCGCCAGGACCGCCGCGGGGGCCCACAGCCGGCGCCAGAGCAGCAGCAGGAGGGCGGCCGCGCCGAAGAACGGCAGCAGGTCGTAGGCCGTGAAGAGGACGCCGAGCCCGAGCCCCGCGGCGAGTGCCTGCCGCCAGCCGGCCAGGCTCTCGACCCGCCAGAGCAGGACCATGCAGAGGAGGCTCGCGGGGACGATCGCCGCGTAGGAGTAGGGGAGCCCCGCCCAGTAGACCCATCCCGGATAGGTGGCGAGCAGCGCCAGGAACGCCGGCGGCACCGTCCCTTCCCAGCGCCGCTGGAGCGCCCGCCAGAACACGGCGAGGCTGCCGACCGCGATCAGGACGTTGGTGAGCAGCCCGCCGGCGCCGAAGCCCAGGACCTTCATGAACGGGTAGGCGATCAGCGGATAGAGGATCCGCCGCAGGGCGACGCTGAACTCCCACTGGTCGCGCGGGGCGCCGTCCAGCATCAGGAAGGTCGCCTTGAAGTGGAAGTGGTCGATGTTGAGGAGGTACTTGCAGGGCTCCCAGACGAAGGGCTTCTCCAGCGTGGCCCCGTAGGGCGCGAGCGTCCCCGTGGCGGTCCAGATCCCCAGCGCCAGGAGCAGGCAGGCGCCGGCGAGGAGGAGGAGCTCCCGCCGCCGCTCCGTCATGCCGGACGTCCGCGGGGCTCGAGCCGCTCGAGGACGACATAGCGGCGCTGCATCTCCGGCGAGATCTCCTCGCGCAGGATGCGGAAGGGGCGGCCGGCGATCAGCCGCTCGACGTCCTCCCGGGAGTAGCGGAAGGTGGCGGAGGGGTAGGCGCGGGAGAGCGGGTGGTCGGGGGTGAAGACGATCCCCTGCTCGGCGGCCGGGTTCGGCCAGTAGAAGTCGGCGTAGAGCCGCCCGCCGGGGGCCAGGAACAGCTCCAGGAACTCCAGGTTCCAGCGCGCGAGCTGGAAGTTCTGGTGGATCCAGAAGTAGCGGCCGAGCGCCGTGTCGATCCGCCCGAAGAAGGGCGCCAGCCCGGCGCGGTCGGCGACGTGGACGTAGGCGCAGTTGGGCGGCGAGACCAGGCGGGCGATCTTGAGCGCCAGCGTGCTGTAGTCGGTGCCGAGGTAGGAATCGGCGTAGCGGGCGATCAGCTTTCCCAGGTTGCCGCAGCCGCAGCCCATCTCCAGGATCCGCCGGCCCTCGATCGCGTCGCGGTCGGCGTAGAGGGCGAGCGCCGGTCCGTGGCCGAGCGTGAGGTGGATCAGGTCGCGCGCCGACTCCGGCAGCGGCGGCTTGTCGGGGTAGGCCGTGTAGGGCTCCAACTGGCGGTCCCACTCCCGCCGCAGGTACTCGAACCACTCGGCGTTCCAGCGCTGGATCTCGAGAGCGGTGCATTCGAGCGGCGGCGAGGCCGCGAGCTCGTCGCCGGGCGGCGGCAGGGGCGGCGCGGTGGGCGTCCCCGGAGCGAGGCGGCCGCGGACGCTGCGGATGCCCCGGATACGGCGGAGGAGCTTGCCGGGACCGTTTCCCATCAGGCGGTGGCGCGGGCGACCGTGCGGGTCGCAGCCTGCTCGTGGTTCTCCAGGAACCACTCGTAGGTGGCGCGGATCCCCGCGGCGAGATCGATGCGGTGCCGCCAGCCGAGGGCATGGAGGCGGCTGACGTCGAGGAGCTTGCGCGGCATGCCGTCGGGCTTCGCGGGATCGAAGGCCAGGCGCGCGCCGGGGTGCACGACCGCGCGGAGGGTCTCGGCGAGCTCGCGGATGCTGAGGTCCTCGCCGGTGCCGACGTTGACGTGCCCGTCCTCGTCGTAGTGGCGCATCAGGAACAGGCAGGCGTCGGCCAGGTCGTCGACGTGGAGGAACTCGCGCCGCGGCGAGCCCGTGCCCCAGACCGTCACCTCGTCCCGCCCCTCGGCTTTGGCGTCGTGGAACTTCCGCATCAGCGCCGGCAGCACGTGGGAGCTCTGGAGATCGAAGTTGTCGTGCGGTCCGTAGAGGTTGGTGGGCATCGCCGAGATGAAGTCGGAGCCGTACTGGCGGCGGTAGGCCTGGCAGAGCTTGATGCCGGAGATCTTGGCGACGGCGTAGGGCTCGTTGGTGGGCTCGAGCAGGCCGGTCAGCAGGTACTCCTCGCGGATCGGCTGCGGGCAGTCGCGGGGATAGATGCAGGAGCTCCCCAGGTAGAGCAGCCGCCGGACCCCCTGGAGGTGGGCCGCGTGCACCACCGTCGCGTGGATCATCAGGTTGTCGTAGATGAACTCGGCCGGGCGGGTGGAGTTGGCGAGGATGCCGCCGACCGTGCCGGCGACCAGGAAGACGTACTCGGGCCGGTGGGCGCGGAACCAGCCGTTCACCGCCGCCTGGTCCCGCAGGTCGAGCTCGCCGCGGGAGGCGGTCAGGAGGTTCTCGAA
>DASWRX010000330.1:0-3979 GCA_036402955.1 Thermoanaerobaculia bacterium | reverse complement strand
GCAGCTCTCGCAGGGCTGGCGCGGACCCATCGCGCAGACCGTGCGCCGCAGCGCATGGCCGAAGGCGCCGCGGAGCATCGAGCCCTTGAACGCGGGCAGGCGCGCGGGAGCCTGGGCGCGGAGGGTGAAGGTGAGCCGGAGATAGGGAATCACTGGAGAGGGATAGACACGGAGCACAAGCAAGGAGTTTAGCGGCAGAGGACGAACGGCCGCGATGCGGAAAGGTGGGAGCCAGAGGGAACGGCCCCGCTTCCGGTCCCCCTGGCAGGTGCATTGATTGTCAAAGAGCCCTCCTGGACAAACCGTCAGGAGGTGAATAGTATGAGGACTCCGAAAGGGCCCGTCAAGAGCCTCGACGGAGGGGCTCCAGGGGCGGATCGAGGTTCATTCCCCAGGGCGAACGGGAAGCGATGGACAGGGAATGGCCCGTTCCCCGGACGTTGCGGAACGTTCCCCGCGGGGACTGTGATATTCACCGGAATGTGCATTGTAAGATGAGTCGCTCGCGTTCCGTTCCCCGGGCTTCGGCGGACGTTCGAGACGGGGAATGCCACGTTGCAAGGCCGTGATGGATCGCGAAGGGTGGGGAATGGAACGGACGGTGGCCTCGGCGAGGGATTCCCCGCGGGGAATGGCTGGACGGCGAGGGGGAATGGGACGCGGCGGGCCGCGGGGAAGGCGCGAGAGGCGGGGAATGCCTCTCGTCAAGCGGGGAATGGCGTGCGGGCTCTCTGAAAACTGAATCGGATGCTGAACGGGTGGCCGTAGGGTGCGCTGCGCGCACCGTTTACGGACGTTGAAGGTGCGCGCAGCGCACCCTACCTACGGCCTGTCTCCCCTCTCCACGCCGTGGAGAGGGGCCGGGGGTGAGGATTCGAAGGGTACGCCGGTCCGCCGCCTCTACTTGGCGGGCTCGAACTTCATCGCCACGCCGTTCATGCAGTAGCGCTGGCCGGTGGGCGGGGGACCGTCGGGGAAGACGTGGCCGAGATGGCCGCCGCAGCGGGCGCAGCGGACCTCGGTGCGGACCTGGAAGAAGCTGCGGTCCACCGCGGTGACGACGTGCTTGGGATCGATCGGCGCCCAGAAGCTGGGCCAGCCGGTGCCGGAGTCGAACTTCTGCTCCGAGCTGAAGAGCGGCAGGCCGCAGGCGGCGCAGACGAAGGTGCCCTTCTGGTGGATGTTGTTCAAGGGGCTGGTGAAGGCCCGCTCGGTGCCCTCCTTGCGGAGGACGTTGTACTGCTCCGGCGTCAGGATCTTCTTCCATTCGGCGTCGGTCTTGGTGACTTTCTCGATCACGGCGTTGTTTCCTTTCGGCGCCTGCGCCGGTCCGGCGGCGAGAGCGATGCCCGCCAGGACGAGCGCGAGGGCGAACACGGAGATGGCAAACTTCATGGAGGGGTCCCTTTCCTTGCGGCGGCCGGGGCGCTCCCGGCCTTCCCACGCTCCAGAACAGGCTAGACGGCGATCCCGTTCCCGCGCAGGAAGGCGAGGAATTCCTCTTCGTCCATGGTCCGGACCCCCAGCTTGCGCGCCTCGTCGGCCTTGGAGCCGGCGTCTTCGCCGACCACCACGACGTCGGTCGCCTTGCTGACGGAGCCGGTGGCGCGGGCGCCCAGGGATTCGACGTGCCCCTGGGCGTCGCGGCGGGTGAGGCGGGTGAGGCCGCCGGTGAAGACCCACTTCTGCCCCGCAAGAGGTTTTACGGACGCCCCCCCCTGGTTGGACGGCTCGGTCTCGATCAGGTGCATCCGCGCGGTCAGCTCGTCGAGGATGGCGGCGTTCTTCGGCTCGCCGAAGAAGGCGATGATCTGCTCGGCCATCCGCGGCCCCACGCCGGGCACTTCCTGGAGGGCCTCGGCGCCGGCCGCGCGCAGGTTGGCGAAGGCGCCGAAGTGCCGCGCCAGGTCGCGGGCCACGGCCACCCCCACCTCGGGGATGCCGAGCCCGTAGAGGAAGCGCGGCAGCTCGGCGCCCGCGGCGGCCCTGGCGAGGGCCTCCACCAGCTTGCTGGCCGACTTCTCGGCGAAGCCCTCCAGCTCGACGAGCTGCCCGGCGCGGAGCTGGAAGAGATCCGGGAGATGGCGCACCAGGCCCTGGGCCACGAACAGCTTGGAGGTCTCGTCCCCCAGGCCCTCGACGTCCAGCGCGTCGCGCGAGGCGAAGTGGACGATGCGGCCGGCGAGCTGCGCCGGGCACTCGAAGCTGTTGGGGCAGACGGTGAACGGGCCGCGCTCGAGGAGCGGCGTGGCGCAGGACGGGCAGACCGCGGGCATGGTCCACACCGGCGCCCGTTCGCGGTCCGGCTCCTCGATGCGCTCGATGACCTGGGGGATGACGTCGCCGGCCCGCTGGACGCGCACGCGGTCCCCCTCGCGCACGTCCTTCCTCGCCACCTCCTCGCGGTTGTGGAGGGTGGCGCGGGCCACGGTGACGCCGCCGAGCTCCACGGGCAGCATGAGGGCGACCGGGGTGACGACGCCGGTGCGTCCGACCGAGGGCAGGATCGAGAGGATGCGGGTGATCTCCTTGCGCGGCGGGAACTTGTAGGCGAAGGCCCAGCGCGGATGGCGGGAGGTCCAGCCCAGGGTCTCGCGGTCGTCCAGGTCGTCGAGCTTGATCACCACGCCGTCGATCTCGTAGCCGAGGTCGTCCCGCGCGGCCTCGAGGGCGGCGTGATAGGCGAGGATGTCCTCGACCGTCTTCCCCTTCCTCACCCGCTCGTTGACCTTCAGGCCCCAGGCGCGCAGGGCGGCCAGCGCCTCCCACTGGGTGGCGACGCCGGTCATCCCCTCGGAGGCGAGGATGTCGTAGGCGTAGAGCTGGAGGGGGCGGGAGGCGGTGATCTGCGGATCGAGCTGGCGCACCGAGCCGGCGGCGGCGTTGCGCGGGTTGGCGAACGGCTCCTTGCCCTCGGCGAGCAGCGCCTCGTTGACCTTCTCGAAGGCCTGCGCGGAGAGGATGATCTCGCCGCGGACGGCGAGCAGCGCCGGCGCCGGCCGCTCGGTGTCACGCAGCTTGAGCGGCACGCTGGCGATGGTGCGGACGTTGGCCGTGATCCCCTCGCCCTTGCGGCCGTCGCCGCGGGTGGAGGCCTGGAGCAGGACGCCGTCGCGGTAGACGAGCTCGACGGACAGGCCGTCGAGCTTGGGCTCGAGGACGTAGTTGATCTCCGAGCCCGCGCCGGTGTCGGCGCCCAGCCCCTTGCGCAGGCGCTCGTCGAAGCGGCGCAGGGCGGCCTCGTCCTGGTTGGAGTCGAGCGACAGCATGGGCGCCGCGTGCTCGACGGTGGGGAAGGCGTCGACGGGCGAGCCGGCGACGCGCTGGGTGGGGGAGTCCGCGGACACCAGCTCCGGGTGCGCCGCCTCCAGCGCCTCCAATTCGTGGAAGAGGCGGTCGAACTCCGCGTCGGAGATCGCGGGGCGGTCCTCGACGTAGTAGAGATATTCGTGGTGCCGGATCTCGGACCGCAGTTTCGCGAGCCGCTGGGCGATCCGTTCGGGGGCCTGCTTGCGGGTCATCCGTTGCCTCCGCCGAAACGAAGCGGAACTCTAGCATGGGGGTGGACCCTCACCCCTGGCCCCTCTCCCGTCCCCTCCCGCCCTCCCTCACCGGGAGAGGGGAACGTGCGCGGGCGGGATTGCCGCAGGGTGCGTTGTGCGCACCATGGACGGCCTCGAAGGTGCGTACAGCGCACCCTCCGCAATCCTTCCGGCGGAGAGTCTCTCCGGCGAAGGATATTTCCATCGCAGGGTCCCCCTCCTCTCCCGGTGCGGGAGGGCGGGAGGGGACGGGAGAGGAGGGCCGGGGAGGTGAGGGCCCGGGCGGCCGGCCCCCTCTGCTATCGTCTCCCCCATGGCCTCCCTCTGGACGCGCGCCGGGTTGTCGTGGCGGCAGCTCGGGTTGCGGCTGTGGCGGCAGATCTGGGAGGACGAGCTGCTGGGGCGGTGCGCGGAGCTGGCGTATTTCTTCCTGTTCT
>DASWRX010000329.1:0-1587 GCA_036402955.1 Thermoanaerobaculia bacterium | reverse complement strand
CGAGGCGCTTCGGCGGCTGGAGTACCGCGGCTACGACTCGGCCGGGATCGCGACCCTGGAGGACGGGCGCCTGGAGCGCCGGCGCGCCGAGGGCAAGCTCTCCAACCTGCAGCTCAAGCTGCTGCAATCGCCGCTGTCGGGGGCCATCGGCATCGGCCATACCCGCTGGGCCACCCACGGCCGGCCCAACGAGACCAACGCCCACCCCCACGCCACCGAGCGCCTGGCGGTCGTGCATAACGGCATCATCGAGAACTTCCGCGAGCTCAAGGCCGAGCTCCAGGCCCACGGCATCCGCTTCGAGACCGAGACCGACACCGAGGTCGTGGCCCAGCTCGTCAGCCACGCCATGGCCCAGGGGCTCGGCCCCGTCGCGGCGGTGGCCGCCACCCTGCCGCGCCTGCGCGGCGCCTTCGCGCTCGGCTTCCTGTTCGCGGGCGAGAGCGACCTGCTGATCGGGGCCCGCCACGGCGCGCCGCTCGCCATCGGCTTCGGCGTGGGCGAGACCTATCTGGGCTCGGATGCCCTCGCGCTCGCCCCCTTCACCGATGCCATCACCTACCTGGAGGAGGGCGACTGGGCCATCCTCACCCGCGAGGGCGCCGAGATCCGCGACATCGCCGGCGCCGTCGTCACCCGCCCGCGCCAGATCATCGCCGCCCAGGCCTACCGGGTCGACAAGGGCAACCACCGCCACTTCATGGCCAAGGAGATCCACGAGCAGCCCGAGGTGGTCGGGCGCACGCTCGCCCACTACGTCGACCTCGCCGAGAGCCGCGTCGTCCTGCCCGAGGCCCTGCCCTTCGACTTCGCCAAGCTCTCGCGCCTGACCATCACGGCCTGCGGCACCGCCTACTATGCCGGGCTGGTGGCCAAGTACTGGTTCGAGAAGCTCGCCCGCCTGCCTGTCGAGATCGACGTCGCCTCGGAGGCGCGCTACCGCGAGGCGCCGCTGGAGGCGGACGGGCTGACGCTGGTGATCTCGCAATCGGGCGAGACCGCCGACACCCTGGCCTCGCTGCGCTACGCCAAGGGCCAGGGCCAGCCCACGCTCGCCATCGTCAACGTGCCGACCTCGACCATCGCCCGCGAGGCCGCGGCGGTGCTGCCGACCCTGGCCGGTCCGGAGATCGGGGTGGCCTCGACCAAGGCGTTCTCGTGCCAGCTGACGGTGCTCCTGTGCCTGGCCATCGCGGCGGGCCGGGCGCGGGGCCGCTTGAGCCTGTCCGAGGAGCGCCGCCTGGTCGACGCGCTGATCACGGTGCCGGGGCTGATGGCGGAGGCGGTCAAGCAGGAGGGCGAGATCGAGGGTCTGGCCCGCGAGATCGCCAAGGCGCGCGACGTGCTCTATCTCGGGCGCGGCACCGCCTACCCGATGGCGCTGGAGGGGGCGTTGAAGCTGAAGGAGATCAGCTACATCCACGCGGAGGGCTACGCGGCGGGGGAGCTGAAGCACGGGCCGATCGCGCTGATCGACGAGAGCGTGCCGGTGATCGTGATCGCGCCGCACGACGCGATCTTCGAGAAGACGGTGTCGAACATGCAGGAGGTGGCCGCGCGCGGCGGGCGCATCATCCTGGTGGGGGA
>DASWRX010000328.1:0-4223 GCA_036402955.1 Thermoanaerobaculia bacterium | reverse complement strand
GCCCCAGTCGAGGTAGACGGCGCCGGCGTCCGTCGCCATCACGAAGAGATCCACCTCCAGCTCGCGGGCCAGCATGCAGCTCGCCCGGTCCTTGTCCACCACCGCGTCGACGCCGTGGAGCCGGCGGCCCGCCGCGTACATGGTCGGAATGCCGCCGCCGCCGGCGCAGATGACGATGCACCCCTTCTCGAGCAGCCATTTGATGGGCCGGATCTGGAAGATCCTTTTCGGCAGCGGCGACGGCACCACCCGCCGGAAGCCGTCGCCGTCCGGCGCCATCACCCAGCCCTTCTCCGCGGCGAGGCGGCGGGCCTCCTGCTCCGTGTAGACGGGACCGATCGGTTTCGTCGGATGCTGGAAGGCCGGATCGTCGGGATCGACCTCGACCATGGAGAGAATGGTGGCGAACGGCTGCTCGAAGGGGAGGATGTTGCCGAGCTCCTGCTCGATCATGTAGCCGATCATCCCTTCCGTCTGGGCGCCCAGCACGTCGAGGGGGTACGCGCCGGCCTGCTGGAAGGCGTCGCTCTGGAGCGCCAGCATGCCCACCTGGGGCCCGTTGCCGTGGGTGATCACGAGCTGATGCTCGCGGGCCAGCGGGGCCAGGGCCTCGGCCGCCAGCCGGACGTTGCGGCGTTGATTCTCGGCGGTCATCTCCTCACCCCGCCGCAACAGGGCATTGCCGCCCAGAGCTACCAGAATTCGCATGTTACGGACTCCCCCGGTGAAAGCGGGGAGTCTACACCGGGCCGCGCACCGCCCGTTCCACTGCCGTCGCGTCCCCCTGCTCCATGGCGATCTCCGCCTCCAGGCTCTCGCGGTCGCGGAAGATGG
The DNA here is from genome assembly GCA_036402955.1 of Thermoanaerobaculia bacterium. Lineage (GTDB taxonomy): Bacteria > Acidobacteriota > Thermoanaerobaculia > Multivoradales > UBA5704 > DATARR01. Next base: position 3,389 of record DASWRX010000328.1, on the reverse strand, counting down.
TGGCCACGGCGGCGATGCGGTCTCCGGCGCGGAAGGAGACCACGGCGTTCTTCTCGGGGATCGATCCCGAGATCTCGATGGCGTCCCATTTCGCGGCGTGCCCCACGTAGGAGATCGAGACGTCGTAGTGCTGGCTCCAGAAGAACGGCGCGTCGTCGTAGCGCTGCTCGCGGCCCAGGATGTTCAGCGCCGCGGTCTGGCCCTGCCGCTCCGCCACCACCCAATGCTCGACGCGGATGCGCTCGCCCGAGTAAGCGTCCGGCCAGCGGGCGATGTCGCCGGCCGCGAAGATGCCGGGAGCGCTGGTCCGCAGGGTTTCGTCGACCACCACGCCGTTGTCCACGGCGAGTCCGGCGGCCTGGGCCAGCTCCACCCTGGGCTTGACGCCGACGCCGAGCACCACCAGATCCGCGGGCAGCGTCGAACCGTCGTCGAGCCGCACCTCGCCGGCGGCGATCGACGCCGGCTTGCGGCCGAGCCGGAACGTGACGCCGTGCTCCTCGTGGAGGGAACGGATGAAGCCGCCGAGCTCCGGACCCAGGATCCGGCCCAGCGGCAGGTCCTCCGGCGCCACCACCGTGACCTCGACCTCGCGCGCCCGCAGCGCCGCCGCCACCTCGAGACCGATGAAGCTGGCGCCGATCACCACCGCCCGCTTCGCCCCCTTCGCGGCCTGAATGAGGGAACGGCTGTCGGCGAGACTCCGCAGGTAGTGGACGTGAGGCAGGTCCGCTCCCGGGATCGGCAGGTGGATCGGCTCGGCGCCGGTCGCCAGCAGCAGCGCGCCGTAGGCGAGCGAGCGGCCGTCCGCCAGGGTCACCGTCTTCGCCTGGGGATCGATCGCCGCCGCCCGGGTCCCCAGCAGGAGCTCGATGCGGCGCTCGTCGTAGAACTCGCGGGGGTGGAGCGGAATCCACTCCTCGGGAGCGTTGCCGGCGAGGTAGTCCTTGGAGAGATTGGGCCGGTCATAGGGGACCTCGTTCTCGCGGCCGATCATCTGGATGCGTCCCTGATATCCCTCGCGGCGGAGCGCCTCGGCCGCGGCGTTGCCGGCCGCGCCGGCGCCCACGATGACCACCGGATCGGGTCCGGACGCCTGGCGCTTCGGGATGGCGTCGGTCTTCTCGCGCACCGTGATCCGCTCCCCCGCGCGCTCGACCTTGTAGCAGGCCACGGGGTTGAGAGCGGGAGCCCGCAGCGCCTCGCCCGTGCGCAGGCTGAAACAGGCATGGTGCCACGGGCAGCGCACCGAGTCGCCCACCACCACCCCTTCGGCCAGCGGGCCGCCGTAGTGGGTGCAGGTGGCGCCGACGGCGAAGATCTCCTCGCCGCGCCGCACCACCAGCACCGGCTCGCCGCCGCTGTGCCCCAGAAGCTGACCACCGTCCGGCAGCTCGCTCAGGGAAACCCCCTGCGCGAGATCGGGACCCGAAAGCTGTGCCTCTCCACTCATCGGTTCATCCTCCCTTCAGCGGTTCCTATCCTACCGCCGAGGCGCGGCCTGGCGGCAGGGACCGGGGCGCATCCGGAGCGCGTGGTACCATTTCCCATGAATTTGAATTCAGAACATTTTCGCGTTCTCGCCCGTCCCGATCTCGGGGCCGAAGGCGTAGGGCTCTTCGCGAGCCGGGAGCTCGCGCTCGGCGAGGCGATCTATCCACTGGACTACTGGTCGCGCGAGCTGATGCCGATCCACGTGACCAATCACTCGTGCGAGCCCAGCGCCATGTTCAACGTGGAAGGGATGCTGGTGGCGCTGCGCGACATCGGGAAAGATGAAGAGATCACCTACCATTATCTGATGCATCCCACGCCGGCCTCGCCGTGGGATTTCGAGTGCCACTGCCAATCGAAAAACTGTCTGGGGTGGATCTCGGTCAACGGCAGCGCACCTCGTTCTTGACCACCTTTCCTCCCTTCATCACCCAGACGACGTGGCGCAGGGCGTTGATGTCCTTGAGGGGATCGCCCTCGACGGCGATGAGGTCGGCTTCGAGGTCGGGGGCGATGGCGCCGGTCCTGGCCTGGAGGCCCAGCGACTCGGCGGCGAGGGAGGTCGCGGAGACGATGGCCGCCATCGGGTCCTGGCCGCCCTTCTCCACGCGATAGATCAGCTCCTCGAAGTTGCGGCCGTGGGCGCCGGCCACGGCGTCGGTGCCGAAGACGATCTTCAGGCCGGGCGTGCGCAGGGCCTGCTTGAACACCGCCAGCGCCTGGGGCAGGGCCCGCCGCATCTGCTCGAAACCCTGATCGGTGAAGTTGCCGACCCCCACGAAGTGCTGCTTGTTCTCGAAATAGTTCCGGAACACCAGGTCGATGTTGGGATCGAACCAGGTGCCGTGCTCGGCCATCAGGCGCAGGGTGGGCGCGTCCAGCAGCACGCCGTGCTCGATCGAGGTGCAGCCGGCGAGCACGGCGCGGCGGACGCTCTCGACGCCGTGGGCGTGGACGGCGGTGCGCAGGTGGAGCGACCGCGCCGCGCCGCAGGCGGCGTCGAGCTGCTCCTGGGTGAGCGTGGGGGCGCCGCCGTCGCGGATGCTCTTGGAGGCGAAGATCTTGATCACGTCCGCCGCGTGGGCGGCCCGGTCGAGCACGGCCTCGCGCATCTTCTCCGGCGGCCCGGTCTGGTCGGAGAGCGGCTCGAGCGAGGTCAGGATGCGCGGGCCGGGAAGGATGCCGCGGGCGATGGCGTCGCGCAGGATGGCGTCCTCGGGCGCGCCGAGGCTCTGGACGGTGGTGATGCCGCCGCGCACGGTCGCGGCCGCGTTGTCGGCGGCGTAGAGGATGGTCTCGGCCGGCGTCTCCCGCGTGGCCTTGTTGTCCTCGTCGTAGAGCATGCCGTTGCGGCCGAAGTGCCAGCCGATGTGGACGTGGGTGTCGACGCCGCCCGGCATCAGAGTGAGGCCGCGCAGGTCCCAGGTCGGGTTCTCCCGCGGCTTGGGGTCGATCGACCGATCGATCGCCCGGATGCGCGAGCCGTCGAGGACGACCGTGACGTCGGTCATCGCGCCGCCCCGGCCGTCGAGGAGCTTGCCGACGCGGATCGTCACCGGCCCGTCGCCCTGGGACTTGACCGCGAAGGAGGTGCGGTACTGCGGGTGGGCCACCCCCGCGAGCCCGAGGATCAGCAGGATCAGCAGGATCAGCGGCAACGGGAGCGCGAAGCGCCACGTCTTCATCTTCATCTTCATCTTCATCATTCTTCTATCGTCCTTCAGGACTGCCGCCGCAGGGCCGCCTCGAGCCGCGGCAGGGCGGCTTCGATGTCGGCGCGCGAGACCGCGCCCACGCTGAGGCGGAACCAGCCCGTGTCCTCCGTGGAGCCGAAGGCCTGGAAGGGGACGACGCCGATGCCGGCGGCCTCCAGCAGCCAGCGGCGCACCTCCTCG
>DASWRX010000327.1:0-5204 GCA_036402955.1 Thermoanaerobaculia bacterium | reverse complement strand
TCGCCCTCCTCGCCGCCACGGGGGACGTCTCCCGGATTTTCGTCGAGCTCGGGGCGGCGATCGTGGGACTGGCGATTCTGGCGCGGTTCGTGGCTCCCAAGGGCAGGCCGCATCCATGATCGCCATGGAGCCTCGGTCCTGGCGGCGACGGCTCGGGCTGGAGCGCGGGGCCGGTGCGCTGGCGGCGGGGCTCTTCGTCTATGGGTTCGGAGAGGAGCTCTGGTTCCGCTATCTCCCCGCCTTCCTGCGGACGCTGGGGGCCTCGGCGTTCCTGGTCGGCGCGTTCGGGACGTTCAAGGACCTCCTGGACGCTGGCTATGCCTATCCCGGCGGCGTCCTCAGCGACCGCCTCGGCAGCCGGCGCGCCCTCCTCCTGTTCGGCGCGCTGACGGTCGGCGGGTTCGTCCTGTATCTGGCCGCTCCCTCCATCCCCGTGCTGTTCGCCGGGCTCGCGCTGGTGATGGCCTGGCAGTCTCTCGGGCTGCCGGCGACCTTCGCGCTGCTCCGCGAGGAGCTCTCCGGCGGCGGCCGGCTCGTGGGATTCACGGTGCAGTCGGTGGTGAAGCGGCTGCCGATCGTCCTCGCGCCGCCCCTGGGCGGATATCTGATCGGTCGCTATGGCATGGCGGGCGGCATGCGCCGCGGCTTCGCCCTGTCGATCCTGCTGTCGGTCCTGATGCTCGTCGGGCTGTGGCGATCCTTCCGCGCGTCGCCGCCGCGCGAGGCCTTGGGGCCTGCCGTCCGGCGCGGCAGGGTCCGCCTGCACCCGGTGCTCGTGCGCCTGCTCGTCGCCGACTGTCTCATCCGCCTCTGCGAAGGATTGCCCGAGGTCTTCCTGGTCGTCTGGGCCCTGGAGATCGCGCGGATCTCCCCGGCGCGGTTCGGGCTGCTGATGTCGGTGCTGATGATCACGGCGATCCTCTCCTACGCTCCCGGCGCCGTCCTCGCCGGGCGGGCCGAAAAGAAACCTTTCGTGGTGCTGACGTACGTCTTCTTCACCCTCTTCCCGCTCGGCGTGGTCTGCGCGCACTCTTTCGCGGCGCTCGCCGGCGCCTACGTCCTCGGCGGCTTGCGGGAGATCGGCGAGCCGGCGCGCAAGGCGCTCATCGTCGATCTGGCCCTGACCGATCCCGGCCGCACCGTCGGGCTCTATTATTCGATCCGCGGCTTCGCCGTGGCGGGAGCGGCCGCGATCGGCGGCGCGCTCTGGACGGTCCGCCCCAGCCTGACCTTCTTCGTCGCGGCCGCCCTCGGCGCGGCCGGCACGCTGTGGGCGGCGCTCGCGCTCCCCTCCCGGCCGCCGCGCCTTCAGGAGGACACGCCATGAAGTGGGTGACCGACGACTCGTTTGTACGCTCATCTGCGAAAGCCAGGGAGAGCCGCATGAGAAACCGCTGGATTCCGATCGTCCTTGCCGCCGCCTTCGCCGCGGGCGCGCCGCTCGCCGCCGCCGCCCAGGAGGTGGCCGATCCCGTCTGGAAGAAAGTCGACGCCGTGTTCGGGGCGGCCGGCAAGGACCTGCCCGGAGGCGTTCACCGCTTCGGCTGGCCGCGCCGGGACCTCGCGGTCAAGATCGGGGAGGTGCCGGTCGAGCCGGTTCTGGCCCTGGGCTCCTGGGGCGCGTTTCTCAAGACCGGCGCGGAGGGGCAGGCGATGGCGATGGGGGATCTCGTCCTGCTCGAAACGGAGCTCACGCCAGTGGTCACCGCGCTGGAGGCCGGGGGGCTCGAGATCTCGGCGATCCACAACCACCTCGTCAACGAGTCGCCGCACGTGATCTACGTCCACTTCGCGGGCCATGGCGATCCGGTGGCCCTGGCGGAGTCGCTCAAGAAAGCCCTCGACAAGACCCGGACGCCGCTGGGCGCCGCCCCGCCGGCGAGGCCATCGCCCGCGGACGAGCAGGCGTTCCAGAAGGTTCAGGACGGGCTCGGGCGCAAGGGCGCCATGGCCGGCACGGTTCTCCAGGTCGGCGTGCCGCGGGCGGAGCGGATCGAGGAGCGGGGCATGGAGATCCCCGCCTCGATGGGGATGGCGAATTCGATGAACTTCGAGCGGGTGGGAGACCGCGTCGCCACCACCGGCGACTTCGTCCTCCTCGCCTCCGAGGTCAACCCGGTGATCCGCGAGTTGCGGTCGCACGGCCTGGCGGTCACCGCCCTCCACTCGCACATGCTGGAGGAGACGCCGCGCCTCTTCTTCATGCACTTCTGGGGCGTCGACAGCCCGGAGAAGATCGCGGCCGGCCTCAAGGCCGCCCTGTCGAAGATCCATACGAAGTAGGGGCGCCAGTGCATGGCACAGGCGGAATGCTGCCGGATGCTGATGCTATAGTCCCGCCTTCCCCGCTGGAGACGTCCCCGGATGCGCCTGGACACCGAATTCGTCAAGCTCCCCCTGCGCTTCGACGCCGAGCGGCTGGCCGCCGAGATCGCGGACGTCGCGGCGATCCCGGAGGCCGCTTGGCGGCCCCATCCCCAGGGGTATCCGGGCAACTCCGCGCTGTCGCTGGTCGCGGCGGGCGGCGATCCGGCGAACGACGCGACCAAGGGGGCGATGCTGCCGACGCCCCATCTGGCGCGGCTGCCCTACACGCGGCAGGTGCTGGGGTCTCTCCAGGCCCCGATCGGCCGCACCCGCCTGATGCGCCTGGACGGCAACGCCGAGGCCACCGCGCACGCCGACGTCAACTACTACTGGATCGAGCGGCTGCGCCTGCACGTGCCGGTGGTGACCACGCCGGACGTGGAGTTCGTCTGCGGCGGCCGGTCGGTCCACATGGCGGCGGGGGAGGCGTGGGTGTTCGATACCTGGAGCGTGCACAACGTCCTCAATCCCAATCCCACGCGGCGCATCCATCTGGTGGCCGACTCGGTGGGTTCGCCGGAGCTGTGGGACCTGATCGAGGACGGCGAGTGGCCCTTCGCCCCAACGCCACGGCCGGGCGCGCCGGTGCGGTGGGTCCCATGGCGGCCTGGCGTTGAAGTGGCGCTGGCGACTGAGCGGACGAATCAGCCGGTCGTGATGTCCCCCTGGGAGCAGGCGCGGCTCCTGGAAACCCTGCTGCGGGATCTCGACGCGGCGGAGGGATCCGCCGAGCGGCGCGCCGAGTTTCGCCGCATGCTGGAGGCGTTCCAGCGGCGCTGGCGGGCCCTGTGGGCCGTCCATGGCGACGGCGAGCCGGGGTGGGTTCTCTACCGGGCCGAGCTGGACGCCTTCGATCGCCGGCTCGGCGGCTTCCAGGGGGCGTTCCGCCTGCCCAACGGCATGGACGCCGCCGACATCGTGCGCCACGCCGTCGTGCGGGCGGCGCTCAATCCCGATCTGGACGTGAAGGGAGTGAAGAAGGTGGATCGGCCGGCGGCTCCGCCGCCGGCCCGTTCCGACGCTCCGCGGCGGTTCGCGCGGCCGGTCTTCATCGTCTGTCCACCGCGCTCGGGGTCCAGCCTGCTGTTCGAGACCCTGTCGCAGTCGCCGTCGGTGTGGACGGTGGGGGGCGAGAGCCACGGCCTGATCGAGGGGATTCCCGCCCTCCAGCCGGGCCGCCGCGGGTGGGATTCGAACCGGCTGACCGCCGCCGACGCACGGGCGGGGATCGTCGAGCGCCTCACCGACGCCTTCTTCCTCAGCCTGCGGGACCGCGACGCCCGGCGGCCCGCCGCCGGCGCCGAGGATCTGCGGCTGCTGGAGAAGACGCCGAAGAACGCGCTGCGCGTCCCCTTCCTGGCCGCGGCGTTCCCGGACGCCCGGTTCGTCTACCTCTACCGCAACCCGCGCGAGGCGATCAACAGCATCTACGAGGCCTGGCAGTCCGGCCGCTTCGTCACCTATCCGCAGCTCCCCGGCTGGACGGGGCTGCCGTGGTCGCTCCTGCTGGTGCCCGGCTGGCGGGAGCTGGCGGGCCGGCCGCTCGCCGAGATCGCCGCCCGGCAATGGGCGATCGCCACGGACGAGCTGCTCGGCGACCTGGAGGCGTTGCCGCCCGAGCGCTGGTGCGTGGCCAACTACGGGCGGCTGGTGAGCGAGCCCCGCGAGGAGGTGGAGCGGCTGCGCGGCTTCCTGGGGATCGACTGGGACCGCGAGCTCGCGGCCCCCCTCCCGCTCTCGCGCCACACCGTGACGCCGCCGGAGCGCGGCAAGTGGCGCCGCAACGCCGACGTTTTGGAGCCGGCCTTCCCGCTGGCGGCCGCGGCGGCGGAGCGGGCGCTGGAGATCTTCTCGCGCCGGCCGGGGCATGCGGGGATGGCGGTGGTGGAGGAGGAGGCGGTGGTGGCGGTGGGAAAAAGGGACTCCAGGAGCTTGGGGGGATCGGGGGAGGCGGCGTCGCCGCTGCGGAGCGTGTTCACGACGGGCTTCCCGGGGCTGCTGCGGGAGCTGGGGACGTCGTTGATGGTGTCGACCTACCAGAGCGGCCGGGTGGCGCTGGTGCGGGCGGAGGGCGAGGCGCTCAACACCCATTTCCGCTCGTTCGAGAGCCCGATGGGATTGGCGCTGGGGCCGCGCTGGCTGGCGATCGGCACCGCCCGCCACGTCTGGGAGTACCGCAACGTGCCGGCCGCGGCCCGGCGGCTCGAGCCCGCGGATCGCCACGACGCCTGCTTCCTGCCGCGCGCCTGCCACGTCACGGGCGACATCCGCGTCCACGACATGGCCTTCGCCGGCGACGAGCTGTGGCTGGTGAACACCCGCTTCTCCTGCCTCTGCACGCTGGACCGGGACCACAGCTTCGTGCCGCGCTGGCGGCCGCCGTTCGTCTCCGCGCTGGCTCCGGAGGACCGCTGCCACCTGAACGGCCTGGCGGTGGTCGGCGGCCGGCCGCGCTTCGTGACCGCGCTGGGGCGCAGCGACAGCCCGGACGGCTGGCGCGAGACCAAGGCGAGCGGCGGTCTCCTGATCGACGTGGAGAGCGGCGAGGCGGTGGTGACGGGCCTCTCCATGCCGCACTCGCCGCGCTGGCACGCCGGCCGCCTCTGGGTGCTGGAGTCGGGGAAGGGGGAGCTGGGGGTCGTGGACCTCGCGGCGGGCAGGGTGAATCCGGTGGCGCAGCTCCCCGGCTTCACGCGCGGGCTCGCCTTCGCCGGGCCCTACGCCTTCGTGGGCCTGTCGCAGGTGCGGGAGAGCGTCTTCGGCGGCCTGCCGCTGGGGCAGCGGCTCAAGGAAAGGGTCTGCGGCGTCTGGGCGATCGACGTCCGCACCGGCGCCAC
>DASWRX010000326.1:0-21819 GCA_036402955.1 Thermoanaerobaculia bacterium | reverse complement strand
CCGATGAGCTCCTCCCGGCTCTCCACCCGGGAGCGCCGGGTCACTCCCTTGCTGCTCCCCTCGGCCACCGGCTTGACGAAGAGCGGTAACGCGAGGGTCACCGCCGCCGCGTCCTCCGGCCGTTCGACCAGGGCGAACGGAGCCGTGGGCAGGCCGTGATCCCGCACCAGCCGCTTGGCCAGCGACTTGTCCAGGGTCACGGCGCACGTCAGCGGATCCGAGAAGGTGTACGGCTGATCGAACAGCTCGCAGACGGCCGGCACCTGGGCCTCCCGCGAACGGCCGCGCACCCCCTCGGCGAAGTTGAACACGAGGTCCCACCGCTCGCCCGCGGCGAGCCGCCGGGCCAGCTCGACGCCCCGCCCCACCCGTTCGGGATGGTGGCCGAGCTGGCTCAAGGCCCCGGAGAGGGCCGCGATGGTCTCCTCCTCGTCGAACTCCATCACCTCCTCGGGCGCGAAGCCCGCGGCGAGATAGTCCGACTTCAGGTCGTAGCAGAGCGCGATCCGCAACGGCCGCATCGCTACCGCTCGGCGGGATCGACGTAGCGGTACGTTTTCCCCTCCCAGTTGCGGAGACTCCACACGCCGTCCTCGTGGCCCACGATCGTCTGCCGCTGCACCGGCACCTTGCCGCCACCCCCCGGCGCGTCGATCACGTAGGTCGGCACCGCGTAGCCGGTGGTGTGGCCGCGGAGCTGGGAGATCAGCTCGAGCCCCTTCTCGACCGTGGTCCGCAGGTGGCCGGTGCCGAGCACGGGGTCGCACTGGTAGAGGTAGTACGGCCGCACGCGCATCTTCAAGAGGCCATGGAAGAGGTCGCGCAGCTCCTCGACCGAATCGTTCACCCCCCGCAGCAGCACCGTCTGGCAGCCGAGCGGGATGCCGCCGTCGGCCAGCCGGTCGCACGCCTCCTCCACTTCGGGGGTCAGCTCCTTGGAGTGACAGAAGTGGACGGAGAGCCAGACCCGGTGCTTGCGCAGCACGGCCACCAGCTCCGGCGTGATGCGCTGCGGCAGGAAGCCGGGGATGCGGGTGCCGATGCGGAGGAACTCGATGTGCGGGATCGCCCGCAACCGGCCGAGGAGCTTGTCGAGCGTCGCGTCCGCCATCAGCAGCGGATCGCCGCCCGAGAGCAGGACGTCGCGCACCTCGGTGTGCTCCTCGAGATAGGCGATCGCCGCCTCCAGGCGCCGGCCGATGGGCTCGAGCTCACCCTGGCTCACCAGGCGGCTGCGGGTGCAGTAACGGCAGTAGGAGGCGCAAGTATCGAGCGCCAGGAAGAGCACGCGGTCGGGATAGCGGTGCACGAGCCCCTCGACGACGCTCGCGCCGTCCTCGCCGCAGGGGTCCGTCATGTCGCCCGTGCTCACCACGAGCTCGCTCTCCTGGGGCACGACTTGGAGCCGGATCGGGCAGCCCGGATCGTGCGGATCGATCAGCGAAGCGAACTGGGGCGTGACCGCGACCGAGAACTTCTCGCTCGCGAGGCTGAGCCCCCGGCGCTCCGCCGCGGTCAGATGGAGCAGCTTTTCGAACTGATCGAGGCGGGTCAGACGGTGCCGCATCTGCCAGCGCCAATCGTTCCAGTGATCGGGATCGTAGCGTTCTCCGAAGATCGCGCAGATCTCCTCGCGCCGGGTGGTCTCGATCGCAAGCGAGGCGAATGCCTCTTGCTTCATCAGCAGGGTCCTCCGTGAAAACGGCCCGCGGCCGTTGGCGAATGAGGTTGTGCAGGGGAAACCGAAGGCTTCCAAGGCCGACAGCCCATCCGGATCGAAACATCCGGCGGGTAAGCCCCGGGGGGCTCCGTGCGCATGATCGGTTAGTACGTCAACCCGGAACGGGTGACACCACAACCGGAAATGGTTGCGGAAGCTCGAGCGAAGGGGGAACGGGTGGAAGGTTGAAAGACGGCGCCGGTGGCAGACAGCCCGAGTGAGAGGTTTCTCGAAGCCGGGCTGTCCGGAGTACTCGGAGGTTGTTCGGGAGGCACGTTGGCGTCCACGCAGTTAAGCCTAGCGGACTTCTCACCCCTGTCAAGAGGAATAACGACCGCGTGCGCATTTTCGTTCAGGCGCGCCGCCGGACCGCGCAGCCGGTCGGCGCGCCGCCAGCCCGCGCCGAGGGCGTTGCGGGCGGCACGAGAGTCTGCGGGGACTATGCCAGCGCCTCTCATGCCCGGGTGCGAATGCAATTCCGAAACCAACTTTGGCGCGGAATTCCCTGAAGGCGCGACCGGCGCGTTCATCGGCTCGCGCCGCCCGGGCGGACGCCGCCGTAGACGGCGTGGCCGGCCTGCAGCCAGTGGACGTCGACGCCGGTGAGGCCCGCTTCGGCGAGCCAGCGGAGCTGATCGAAAAGGGGCGACGGCTGATCGATCGGGTCCGGCTCGGGATCGGCCCAGAGGTTCCAGCGCTCGTCGCGAAAGATCTCGTAGGGGCTGAGATCCCCCGCCAACTCCAGGGAGCGCCGGCGGACGGCCTCGTCCCAGGCCTTCGCCGCCAAGGCATGGGCGGCGGGGGTCGCCGGCAGCACGAGGTCGGCGATCACCAGGGCGCCGCCGGGCGCGAGGGCCGCCGCGAGGTCGCGGAAGAGCCGGCGCTTGCCCTCCCCGTCGAGGTGATGGACGGCGAGCGAGCTGACGAAGGCATGGACCGGCTCGGGGAAGGTCCGCCAGGAACGGTCGGCCAGATCGAACGGGCGGGTCTCCAGGCGGTCGCCGCGCGCGCCGCAGGTGACGCGGGCCTGCGCCAGCATGGCGGGCGAGAGGTCCATGGCGAGGACGCGGGCCCGGGGGAAGCGCTCCAGCAGGGCCGCCGAGAGCAGCCCTGCGCCGCAGCAGAGGTCGACCAGGAGACCCGAGCCGGGATCCGGGATCAGCTCGAGGACGGTGGCGATCTGCTCCTCCCGCCCGGGGACGAAGAAACGCCCGTGATCGATGAATGCCCGGCTGTCCGCTTCGTCCCAACCCGGAATCCGTTCTTTCATGGCGATCCTTCTCCTCCCGCGAATCCTCCTACAATAGCGCCCATGAGTGACCACCAGCCCACCATCTTCGACAAGATCCTCGCGGGGGAGATCCCCAGCTACAAGGTGTACGAGGACGACCACGTCTTCGCCTTCCTCGACATCGGCCCGCTCTCCGAGGGGCACACGCTGGTCATCCCCAAGGAGCGCAAGGCGCAGCTCCACCAGCTCTCGGACGAGTCGGCCGCCGCCGTCGGCCGCGTGCTGCCGCGGCTCTGCCGGGCGGTGATGCGGGCGACCGGTGCCACCGCCTACAACGTCCTCCAGAACAACGGCTCCGAGGCGCACCAGGTGGTGATGCACGTGCACTTCCACATCATCCCGAAATTCGGCTCGCGGGGGCTCGGCATCGGCTGGCCCGCCGGCAAGCTGGCCGACGCGACCGCCCGCGAGCTGGTCGATGCCATGCGCCAGGCCCTGGAGGGCTGACGCCCATGCGCGCGGTGGAGATCCGCGGCGGCTTCGGCCTCGACCACCTGGCCCTGGTCGAGCGGCCCGATCCGCGCCCCGGCTTCGGGCAGATCCTGGTGCGGCTGCGCGCCGCCTCGCTCAACTTCCGGGACCTGCTGACGGCCGAGGGCAAGTACAACCCGAAGCAGGCGCTGCCGCTGATCCCCTGCTCGGACGGCGCCGGCGAGGTGATGGCGGTCGGCGACGGGGTGACCCGCGTCAAGCCGGGCGACCGGGTCTGCACCCTGTTCGCCCAGAAGTGGCTGGCCGGCCGGCCCACCCGCGAGCGGCTGCGCTCGACCCTCGGCGGCCCGCTCGACGGCACCCTGGCCGAGCTCGCAGTCTTCGATCAGGAAGGGGTGGTCCTCACCCCCGCGCACCTGTCGGACGAGGAGGCCGCGACCCTCCCCTGCGCCGCCGTGACGGCCTGGAGCGCCCTGGTGACCGAGGGGGGCATCACGGCGGGGGACACGGTGCTGGTGCAGGGCACCGGCGGCGTCTCCCTCTTCGCCCTGCAGATCGCCAGGCTGCTCGGCGCCCGCGTCATCGCCACCTCCAGCCGCGACGAGAAGCTCGCGCGGGTCCGCGAGATGGGGGCCGACGAGACGATCAACTACCGGGAGGTGCCCGCCTGGGGGGCGCGGGCCAAGGAGCTGACCGGCGGCACCGGCGTCGATCACGTCATCGAGGTGGGCGGCGCGGGCACGCTCCAGCAGTCGCTCCAGGCCGTCCGTTTCGGCGGCACGATCAGCCTGATCGGCAACCTCGCGGGAACCAAGACCGAGCTGCTCCTCACCCACGTCTTCATGCAGAAGATCCGCCTCAACGGCATCCTGGTAGGGGACCGCGAGAGCTTCGAGGCGATGAACCGGGCGATCGCCGCCCATCGCCTCCGGCCCGTGATCGATCGCGTCTTTCCGCTGGAGGAAGCCCCCGCCGCCTTCGGGCAGATGGCGGCGGGGGGACATTTCGGGAAGATCTGTGTAAGAATATAGCCGTTATCCTTAAAGGAGACGGCGATGCAGGCGCAGGAGGTTTTGGTGACGGAGATCGATATCAAGGAGGCCGTGAGGCGCGCCAAAGACTTTGCCGTCATGCTCTTTGCGCCTGAAAAGATCTCGGGATTGGGGCTCGAAGCCGTCGAGCGCTCTGAGGATGGACGGTATTGGCTCGTGACGCTCGGGTTCACCCGGCCTCATCTCCAACCCAAGAGGACAAGCTCCTACTCGCCGATTGAACAGATACTTCCCCGGCCTGAGCCGCAAATCGCGCGGGAATACAAGGTCTTTCGCGTCGATGCCCAGTCCGGTGAGGTCGTCGCGGTCAAGCGCTTCGAGGAATGAAGCGGACCTCCCGGCCACTGGCTAGGTGGAGCGGCAAGAAGCTCCTCGTCGACACGAACATTCTCCTGCTCTACATCGTGGGCTCGCTGAGCCCCGATCATATCGCACGACACAAGCGGACGGACACCTTCACGGTCGAAGACTACCGGCTTCTCGACCGGCTGCTGCGCCAGTTCAGTGGGATCGTCGTGACTCCCAATATTCTCACCGAGGTGAGCAACCTGTTGGGGTACACGGATGCGAAGACCAGAGAAAAACTGCTGCTCCTGTTGAGAGCCTGGATGCCTGCTTTCGACGAGCACTACGTGCGGAGTCATGAGGCGGTTGAGTTGACCGAGTTTCCCCGGTTGGGGCTGGCGGACGCTTCCGTTCTCGCCTGCATGTCCCAAGGCCTGACGATCCTGACCGATGATCTCCACCTTTACCTCGCTCTGCAGAGAAAGGGGGGCGAGGTCATCAACTTCAATCACCTGCGAGAAGCAACCTGGCAGGAAGAGTAGGGGCGCAGCATGCTGCGCCCCTGCGGATCTATCTGATCTCGATCGGCCCCTGATCGTTCAGCAGGTCGATCCTCGCGTCGGTCAGCTTCTTCTGGAAGGCCGGCACGTCCTCGGCGTAGACCTTGTTGAAGTCGGCGAGCACCGCGCGGACGGCGGCGTCGGCCTCGTCCAGATAGCCTTGTGACGTGGCGCTCGGCGTCTCCCAGGTGGAGCCCACGGCGCGCCGGGCATTCTCGACCTGGCTGAGGGCGGTGGTGTCGTCCTCGACCAGGCCCTTGGTGTCCGGCGGCACGTAGAGCCGCCGCTCGACGGCCGAGAGCTTCTTCTGGAGGTCCCGCGCCGACTGGCGCAGCGCCTTCTCCGCGTCGTCCGGCTTGCGGGTCTCGCCGTTCCCGTCCCGGTCCCGCTCCTTGTTCCGGGCGTCGAGCTTGGCCAGCGCCAGGGTGATGTCCTTGCGGGTGGCGTTGATGCGGTTGATGGCGTCCGCCACCGCGTTCTGGAGCGACCCTGACCGGACGGTGGCCGCGTCCCAGGCCTGCCAGTCGGCCGGCGAGCTCTTGAGGGCCGGATCGGGCGCCACCGTCACCGTCCCCTTGGACTCGTGGCCGCCGTACTTGACGACCACGTTGTAGGTGCCGGGGATCACGTTGGGCCCGCTGTCCCCGCCGGGGCGCTGGAACCGCTGCTGGCTCTCGGGATTGCGGTAGGGCTCGCGGCCGAAGTCCCAGACCACCCGGTTCAGCCCCTGCTTGACCGCCGGCTTGAGGGTGCGGACCAGCTTGCCCGAGGCGTCGGTGATCCGGATCTCCGCCTTCGGTCCCCGGTCCCCCTCTCCGGCTCCCGCGCCAGCCGCGGCCTCGGCGCCCGCCACCTCACCGCGCGACGGCACGTCCTCCCGCGGCGTGCCGGTCGGCCGGTCGGTCGCCGCCGAGCCGCCGACGCCGGCGGTGGCGGTGCGCGCCTTCTCGCGCTCGGTCTCCTTGCGCTGCCGCTCCTTCTCGTCGTCGGGCAGCGGCAGGCCCGGAGCGTTGAGCGAGAAGGTGAGCATGGCGCCGTAGGGGCGGTTCTTCCCCTGGAACTCGCCGGCGCCACCGCCGCGGATGCCGCCGAACCCCCGCACGGCGCGATAGAGCAGCGCCGGCTGGCCGGAGTAGACGTGGACCGGCTCGGCGAGGGTGGCCGCCGACATCCCGCGCAACGGCGTGATGTCGTCGAGCACGTAGAGGGCGCGGCCGTGGGTGCCGATCACCAGGTCGAGGTCCCGCGGATGGATCTTCAGCGCCATCACCGAGGTCGTGGGCAGGCCGTGCTTCCACGGCGTCCAGCGGGCGCCGCCGTCGAACGAGACGTAGAGGCCGAACTCGGTGCCGAGGAAGAGGAGGTTCTTGTCGGCGGGGTCCTGCTCGACCGCCAGCGCGTACCCCCGGAGGTCCCGGGTGGCGAGGCTCTTCCAGGTCTTCCCCCAGTCGTCGGTGCGGTAGACGTAGGGGGTGAAGTCCTCGCGGCGATGGTTGTCGAAGACCACGAAGGCCGAGCCGGCGTCATACTTCGAGGGAAGGATGTTGGGGATCCAGGTGTTGGCCGGCACGCCGGGGACGTTCTTCTCCACGCTCGTCCAGGTCTTGCCACCGTCGCGGGTGACGTGCAGGCGGCCGTCGTCCGAGCCCGTCCAGATCACCCCCTGCTGCAACGGGCTCGGGGCGATCGCCAGCAGGGTGGTGAAGTTCTCGGCGGCGCTGACGTCGAGGGTGAGGCCGCCGCTCTTCTGCTGCTGCTGCCATTCGGCGTTGTTGGTCGTCAGGTCCGGGCTGATCACCGTCCAGCTCGCGCCGCGGTCGGTCGACTTGTGGACGTACTGGCTGCCGATGTAGATCGTCCCCGCATCGAAGGGGTCCTGCGCCAGCGCGGCGTTCCAGTTGAAGCGGAGCTTCTCGAGCCCCTTCGGCTGCGCCGGCTTGATCAGCTTCATCTCGCGGCCGCGCAGGTTCCAGCGCACCAGCTCGCCCCCCTGCGACTCCGAGTAGCCCGCCATCGAGTCCGCGGGGTCCGGGTGGGTGTCGAAGCCGTCACCGCCGCCGATCACGTTCCAGGCGGAGTTCTGGATTCCACCCTGGTTCCAGTCGGAGCTCGGGCCACGCCAGGAGCCGTTGTCCTGCAGGCCGCCGTAGACGTTGTAGGGGCGGTCCATGTCCACGTCCACGTGGTAGAACTGGCCGATCGGCAGCGTGCTCACGAACTGCCAGGTCTCGCCACGGTCGTGGCTGATCGCCATGCCGCCGTCGCTCCCCGTCACGATGTGGTCGGGATCGCGCGGATCGATCCACATGGCGTGATAGTCGCCGTGGACCTCGCGGGAGCGGCCGAGCAGGTTGAAGCTGGCGCCGCTGTCCTCGGAGACCATCAGGCGGGCGGTCAGGTTGTAGAGCCGGTTCGGCCACTGAGGGTCGACCTTGATGTCGGAGTAGTAGAACGGCCGCTCGGCCGTCCGCTGGTCGCCGTTGGCCGTCTTCCAGGTGCGGCCGTTGTCGCTCGAGCGCAGCAGCGCGCTCTTCTCGGCCTCCACCAGGGCGTAGACGACGTTCGGGTTCGAGCGCGAGATCGCGACGCCGATGCGGCCGAGGTCCCCCTTGGGCAAGCCGTCCTCCTCGGCGTAGCGCTTCCAGGTCTCGCCGCCGTCATAGCTGGCATAGAAGCCGGAGCCCGGGCCGCCCGACTTGAACCCCCACGGCCAGCGGCGGTACTGCCACATCGCCGCGAACAGGTGGTTCGGATTGCCCGGATCGATCACCAGGTCGCCGGCGCCGGTGCGCGGATCGACGTAGAGGACCCGGCGCCAGGTCTTGCCGCCGTCGGTGGTCTTGAACACGCCGCGCTCCGGGTTCTCCCCCCAGACCTGCCCCAGGGCCGCCACCCAGGCGACGTTCGGGTCGGTCGGATGGAGCACGATGCGATGGATGTGCTCCGTCTTCTCCAGCCCCAGGTGGGCCCAGGTCCGCCCGCCGTCGAGCGAGCGGTAGATGCCGTTGCCGATCGAGACGCTGTTGCGCGGGTTGCCCTCGCCCGTGCCCACCCAGACGACGTCCGGGTTGGCCTGGTTGACGGCGATGACGCCGATCGAGGCCACCGGCTGGTCGTCGAACACCGGCGTCCACGAGAGCCCGCCGTTGGTGGACTTCCAGACGCCACCGGCGGCGCCGCCGGCGTACATCAGGTCGGGATTGGACTCGACCACGTCCAGAGCGGGCAGGCGGCCGCTCATGGTCGCCGGGCCGATCGAGCGGGCCGCCATGCCCGCGAGCAGGTCCGGATCGACCGTCTCGGCCGCCCGGGCCGACCCGGCGAGGAGCGCGAATCCGACGAGCGCTAGCAAGATCACAGATCGACGCATGGTTCTCCCCCGTTGGTCAAAGGTAAGCCGGCAGGAAGGACGCCCAAGCGCGACGTCCCATCGCGATATAACGCAGCGGCGGCGAGTCCGTCAAATGTAAGGAAGATGTAAGAGGGGGAAGGCGGACAGGGGCGCCAGGGACGAACACGGACCAGCACGGACATCAGGGAGGAGGAGAGCCTCGGTCCCTGATGTCCCTTTTCGTGCCCTCCCTAAACCGTGACCCTCGTGCCGTCGAACTTGGTGAAGGTGTACCCCTGGAAGATCTCGTTGTAGCAGGCCTTCTGGTCGCGCAGAATGCTGATGGCGAGCGTCTCACCCAGCTTCAACGACTCGCGCGCGTCCGACCGCCAGTGGACCCCGGCCAGGTTGCGGCCGGTCGCGACGTTGGAGGCCAGCTTGTTGAGCTCGCCACCCACGGTGAGGTTCGGTCCGTGATAGCGCTCCAGCGAGAGGCCGTCCGGCGTCGGGATGACCGGATTCAGGATCACGTAGTTCTCGTCGAACATCGCCTTCAGAATCGTCACGCAGGCGCCGGCGACGGTGGCGTGTCCCGCCGTGTAGGAGGGGTGCGTCGGGCACCCTTCCGGGAAGGCCATCGGCATGAGGTAGGTGCCGTTCTGGGCGAACACCCGGTCGAGCGCCGGCGAGTTGAGCTGGCGGGCGTCGAGCACTCCGGGAAAGCGGGAGTGAACCTTCTGGTTGTGCACCAGGCCACCCCACTCCTCGGGCCGCAGCCGGCGGTTCACCTGCCACTTCTTGTGCCAGGTCACCTTGAGGGCCCGATTGGCGACCTCGCACATCAACCCCTTGATGGCCGGCGCTCCAAAGGTGGCGAAGCCGGACTGGTTGGCGTTGTTGAGGTACGGGTTGCCCGGATTGAGCGTGCAGCCGAGGCCGCTCGCCGTCGGATCGTCGTTGGGCGGGGCGATCAGGATCAGGCAGGCGTTGAAATAGGCCTGGAACAGGATGTCAATGTGGACCCACATGGCGAGGTCGCGGCCGTTGCGGATGTAGCGCCGCTCGGGATCGAGCTGGCCCGCGAAGGACTCGACCAGATCGCCGTTCTGGGTTGCCAGCCAATTGTCGTAGCCGGTCAGATGATCGGTGCCCGGCATCACCGTCTTGATCTTCCGCTCCACGTACTCGACGCCGAACGGGGTGTTCAGCCACATGAACTGCGAGATGTAGGGACCGTTCAGGTTTCCGGGCAGGGGGTCCCGGAACAGGGTCTTGGGCAACACCTTGCCGCCGACCTTCGGGCCCTTGAAGTCGGCGCCGAAGCGGTTGAGGTCGGCGCAGGCCGCGGCGACGTCCGGGCTGGTGGAATAGTCGAGGAAGTTGACGTCGCGCAGCAGGGCCATCCAGTAGTTCTCGACCCCCTCGCTCCCCATCTCGCCCGACGCGATCGGCGGCGGCGGGACCACGCCGAGAGCGTAGGAGTCGGCGCCCTGCAGGTCGAACGCCAGGCCGGCCTGAGGGTTGGTCAGCTTCATCGGGCCGCCCATGACGATGCCGTCGTAGTCCGCCGGCTTGCCGCTCGCCACCGCATTGAGGAGGCTCGCGTACGCCGTCGGGTCCACCTCGCCGAAGCTGTTGTGCGGCAGCGCCTTCGAGTAGTTGCCGATCCGGCTCGGGTAGCGTGTCTCGTCGCCGTTGGTCAGGTGCTGCACCACCGGCTGGTTCTTCCAGTAGGTGGCGCAGCTCATCCGGTAGTTGTAGGAGGCCAGGCGCCGGGCGGTGCCGGGGTCTGTGGCATGGGCCGCCAGAATCTCCTCCTCCGGCCCCTCCCCCTGTAGCGGCGCCGCGTTCGCCGGCCGCGCCAGCCCGCTCAGCACGCTGCCGGCCATGCCCGACGCCATCGTGGCCGCCGCGGCGCCCCCCAGCCTGCCGAGAAATCCTCGCCGGCTCAGCCGTTTCGAATCCGGGGCCCCCGCCCCCTCCGCCGTCCGATGAATGGGATCGTTCTCGAAGGTCGTCATCCGATGTTCTCCTCCTGCTGCGTGGGGGCCTGCGGACTCCGTAAACGTCTAGTGCGGCCGGACGTCGTGAGACCCGCGCGGCGAGATCCTCCTGCGGATCCCTCACCTACGGGTGCCTGATTTTGACGGAACGGATTATACAACTATACGATCGGCTGAATAGGTTGGTTTTCCCTTTTTGGCCGATTTTCCAAAGATTAGACGCTACCCGGGAGTCGAGGTTGCCAATGCTGAGATCGTTGAAGAGATCCGTTTCCCTGCTCCTCCTGCTCGCCACGCCCACGCTCGCCCAGCCTCCGGGCGTGCCCGGCGCCGCTCCCGACGCGAAACCGGCGGCCAAGCCCACGCCACCGCCGCTCGAGGAGAAGTCCGCCGTCACCCACCACGTCCTGACCCTGGACGGGCGCACCTACCCCTACACCGCCACCGCCGGCAACCTCCTGCTCAAGGATGAGGAGGGGACCGTCAAGGCGTCCGTCTTCTACATCGCCTACTCCCTCGACGGCGCCCGGGACCCCGCGCACCGGCCGGTCACCTTCAGCTTCAACGGCGGCCCCGGCTCGGCGTCCCTCTGGGTCCATCTCGGCGCGTTCGGTCCCAAGATCGTCGAGCGCACCGACGAGGGCATGGCCCTCCCGCCCCCCGGCCGGCTGGTCGACAACCCCTACACGCTGCTCGATCAGACGGACCTCGTCTTCATCGATCCGGTGAGCACCGGCTACAGCCGCCCGGCCCCCGGGCAGGACCCGAAGCAGTTCCACGGCGTCAAGGAGGACATCGAGTCGGTCGCCGAGTTCATCCGGCTCTGGGTGACCCGCAACCAGCGCTGGGCCTCCCCCAAGTTCATCGCCGGCGAGAGCTACGGCACCACCCGCGCGGCCGGCCTCGCCTTCCACCTGGCGGACCGCTACGGCATGATGCTCAACGGCATCGTGCTGGTCTCCACCGTCCTCAACTGGCAGGACCAGGACTTCCACCCCGGCAACGACCGCCCCTGCTTCATCCACCTGCCCACCTACGCCGCCGCCGCCTGGTACCACAAGAAGCTCCCCCCCGAGCTCTCGGGCGACCTGTTCAAGACCCTGTCGGAAGCCGAAGCCTTCGCCCTCGACGAGTACGGGCCGGCCCTCCTCCAGGGCGACCGCCTGCCGGACGCCCGGCGCAGGGAGCTGGCGGCGAAAATCGCGCGTTATACCGGCCTCTCCCCCGCCTACGTCGAGCGCTCGAACCTCTGCGTCGAGATCCAGCGCTTCACCAAGGAGCTGCTGCGCGACCAGGGCAAGACCATCGGGCGCCTCGACACCCGGTTCACCGGTAACGACCGCGATTCGGTGGGAGAGGAGACGGAGTTCGATCCCGCCAGCGCCTCCCTGGACGGCGCCTTCTCGGCGGCGATCAACGACTACATCCGGCGCGATCTCAAGTACGAGAACGACCTGGTCTACGAACGGCTGACCGACAAGGTCGCTCCCTGGGACTGGACTTTCCACAACCAGTACGTGGACATGGCCGACATCCTGCGCCGGGCGATCACCTACAACCCCCATCTGAAGGTGATGATGGCGGCCGGCGTCTACGATCTCGCGACCCCCTTCTTCGACGCCTTCTTCACCCGCGACCACCTGGGGCTGCCGCCCGAGCTGCGGAACAACGTTCAGATCCAGCTCTACCAGGCCGGCCACATGATGTACATCCGCAAGGCCGACCACGCCAAGCTGAAGCAGGACGTGGCGGACTTCATGAAGCGGGCGGTGGCGCCGTAGGGGGGCTCAGTTCACCCACGGCCCCTTGCGCACGTTCGGCCCCTTGTCGCCGGGGATCACCTTGAAGCCGCGCTTGCGGCGGGCGCGGTCCAGCTTGCGCTGGATCCACCAGCGCTCCAGGCGCAGCCGCATCTCGCGGAAGGTCTTCCTGCCGCCGCGCACCGAGCCGCTCGCGCGGACGTAGAAGTAGGTGAGGACCATGGCCGCGCAGATCCCCACGAACCCGGGCAGGTCCCGCGAGCCCAGGAAGGCCATCAGGGCGAAGAGAGCCTCCACCACGAACAGCCAGCGCGCCGGGATCTGCAGGAAGAAGAAGAGATAGACCGTGGCGTCCCGGTGCGCCGTGGCGAAGGCGGCGATGAAGATCGCCAGCAGGATGCGCTGCCCCTGCATGATCGTGAACGCCTCGGCCGGAATCGTCCCGGTGACCAGTCCCTGGAGCAGGAGGGTCGCCGCCGCCGCCGCCGCCGAGCCGATCCCCGCCCACACGATCAGCCGCCAGAAGTGCCGGCGGTAGAGCCCGAAGAATACGTCCTTGCCGAACATGTAGAGGATCAGCAGCTCGATCAGGAACCCGAGCCCCGGCACCCCGTAGCCGATGAACGGATAGGTGCCGAGCTGCCAGACGAAGCCGTGCGTCCAGACGCCCGTGGTGAGCTGCAGGAGCAGGGGGACGATCTGCGTCGCCGCGAAGAACCGCAGCACGAAGGTGACGATCAGGACCCCGAGCAGGACCA
This sequence comes from Thermoanaerobaculia bacterium, assembly GCA_036402955.1. Taxonomy (GTDB): domain Bacteria; phylum Acidobacteriota; class Thermoanaerobaculia; order Multivoradales; family UBA5704; genus DATARR01. Next base: position 8,627 of record DASWRX010000326.1, on the reverse strand, counting down.
GCAGGTCCGGCGGCGGCGGGCCCGCCAGACCGAAGTCCATGCGCCCGGGGTTGGGATTGCGGGTTACCACGATGCCGGTCCTCTCACCTGGGGGATCTTACTCCAGGGGGACCTCCCGCCCGCGCGGGCTCACGCGTACTTCGTCCACTTCCAGATCTCCTGGAACGTCGGCTTCTTCCCATACATCAGGATGCCGACCCGGTAGATCCTGGCGCAGATCCAGACCATCCCCAGCACGAAGCCGATCGTCAGCGTGTAGGCGAGCGCGATCTGCCAGGCGGGCGGCATGTCGATCGCGATGCGCAGCGGCATCAGCAGGGGGGTGAACATCGGGATCAGCGACAGCACGGTGGCCATCGTCGAGTTCGGATCGTTGACCACCGGCCACATCACCATCACCGGAATGATCACGAAGACCATCGCGATGCTCGACGCCTGCTGCGCCTCCTGGACGTTGTTGAACGAGGCGCCGATCGCGGCGTAGAGCGTGGCGTAGGCGAGGAAGCCCAGGATGAAGAGCAGGACGAAGTTGATCAGCATCACCGGCGCCAGCGTGGGGAGCGAGACCCCCTTGGGCAGAAACGCCATCGAGGCGACGAGGCCCGGCGCCGTCAGCACCAGCATCGTGCCGAGCCAGATGCTGAGCTGCGTCAAGCCCAGCAGGCAGATGCCGATCAGCTTGCCCAGCATCAGCTCGAAGGGCGTCACGCACGAGATCAGCACCTCGATCACCCGCGACCCCTTCTCCTCGAGCACCCCCTGCATCACCTGCTGGCCCCACACCAGGATCGAGATATAGAGGATGAGAAACAGGCCGATCGCGAGGGCCGCCGCCCCCAGGCTCCCCTCGGCGCGGCTGCCCCTGGCCGAGACCTTCTGCGGCTCGAGCTTCACCGACCGGCTCAGCTCGTCCACCCGCGCCGGATCGAGCCCGGCCTCGCGGAAGCGCACCTGCCGCACCGCCGAGGAGAGATCGTCCCGCAACACCTCCTGGGTGAAGACGTTCGAGACGCTGCGGGCGTGGTACTCCACCGGCTTGTCCTGGAACACCCCGGGGCTGATCCAGATCCAGGCGTCGATCTCCTTGCCCATCACCCGGCGGTCGAGGTCCGCCTGCTGGGCCGTGCGGTCCGCGGCGACCGGCTCGGCCGTGGCCTCGAAGGTCGCCATCTGGTCCTCGCCACGGCGCTTCCCCAGCTCCTCCTCCGCCTTCGGTTTCGACGCCCCCTGGGAGTTCATCTTGGCCACCAGACCGGCGCCCACCTTGCCGGTCTCGTCCACCACCACGATCTTCTGGTTGGTCTTGCTCTTCGAGATCAGCAGGGAGGGAACGATCGAGACCGCCGCCACGAACAGCGGCAGGATCAGCGTGGTGATCCAGAACGCCTTGGTCTTGACCCGCTGCAGGTACTCGCGCTTCGCCAACACGACGACGTTTTCAAGCCGCATCGCGCACCGCCTTGAGGAAGATCTGTTCGAGCTCCGGCTCCTCGGAGCGGAACTCGTGAACGTTGAGGAACTGGACGATCTGCCGCAGCACGTCCGACCCCTGGACGTCGGGCCGCAGCATCAGCTTCGCGACGCCGTCCTGCACCACCGCGTGCACCACCTCGGGCATCTTTTCCAGCCGCGCGAGGTCGCCGTCGGCCGTAAGCCGGAAGGCGTTGCCCCCGACCTGGCGCTTGATGGCCTTGAGCTCGCCGTCGAGCACGGCGCGGCCGTGGGAAATCAGGCAGATGTGATCGCACATCCGCTCGGCGAGCTCCATGCCGTGGGTGGAGAGCACGACGCTCTTGCCCTGGGCCCGGTATTCGAGGAGCAGGTCCCGGAAGAGCTCCTGGTTGAGGGGATCGAGGCCGGAGAACGGCTCGTCGAGAACGAGGAGGTCGGGCTTGTGGAGCACGGTGCCGATGAGCTGCACCTTCTGCTGCATGCCCTTGGACAGCTCCTCGACCTTGGACTTGGACCACTGGGTGAGGTCCACCCGGTCGAGCCAGCGCTGGATGTCCGCCACGAGCCCGGGCCCCTTGAGGCCGCGGATCTCGCCGAGGAAGACGAGCTGGTCCATCACCGTCATCTTCCGATAGAGGCCGCGCTCCTCGGGCAGATAGCCGATCCGCCGCAGGTCCTCCGGCGTCCGGGGATGCCCGAACACCAGGACCTCGCCGGTGTCCGGGGCGGTGATGTTCATGATCATCCGGATGCTGGACGTCTTGCCGGCGCCGTTCGGTCCCAGCAGCCCAAAGATGCTGCCCGCCGGTACGGCCATCGAGACATCGTTCACGGCCACGAAGTCGCCGTAGGCTTTGCGGACGTTCCGCAGTTCGAGTATGGGGTTCATGAGGGTTCCTTATAGGGTGACGGGGAAGGCGCGCCCCGGAGGGGCGGTTCCTCCGCAGTCTAATACGTAGAATGTCTTGTAGAGTTTAGGACAGGTTCTGCCGACTAGTTTGGAGGATGAGACAAGCCTATGGCCTTCGCTCGGCTGGAGGGCTGGAGCCTGCTAAGGCCGGGCAGATGCCAATACGAGATCCCTGAGTGGACTTGCTCAAGTTGAGGCTAATACGCCTCTCAAGATCAAGGTTGCCGGACAAAGTCGTCCCAGCCAAAGTAATAGTCTTGAGCGAAAGATGACGAGCAACTCCTAGGTCAATTAATATGCTGCACCCGTCAGGCGCGAGCATGATGTTGGTCGGCTTTATGTCCGATGAACAATACGTTCGCTCCAAAGATGCTCAATCGCCCTTGTTGTGCCCAAGGAAGAGGGCCACGCCGGATTACCTCTGAAAGAGCCTCTCCTTGAATAAATTCTGTCGCAACGTATACACATTCTATCCTCCGCAGCACTACTCTTCCGCTGTCGAAAAATCGTACAACCTCAGGTGAGGAAAGCCGGCGTAGAGCGTTAACTTCTCGCTCCGTGCGTTCGGTCATTTGCTCGGGGAAATAAATTTAAGTGCTACAGCTGGGTCAAGTGTCTGAGATTTGACCGGCGCAGCCTTAAAGACAGTGCCTTGGCCACCTGTGTAGACACGCTCCGGGTCGCGGAATTTACTGCTGTAAAGGAGGTGCCCTCACGCCTCGTGCTCGACGAGGGTGTGCTTTTACAACTTCCTGCGTCCCATCGGGATTCCGGATGGGGCCGTGCCGATCGCGCTCTTCGAAGGACCTGGGTAGATCGCCTCGTTCATCTTCTTCGAGGATTTTGCCTTGACCTTCTGGACCACCGCGAGACGGTGACTTTGGTCTTGAGCTTGGCCAGGAGATGGACGTGATCGGGCATCCCGCCGATCGCCAGGAGGACTCCCCCCTCGCCACGGATGATGCCGCCCATGTATCCATAGAGGTCGTCCCGGAGATCCTCCCGGATCAGGGGCGCCCGGTCTTTCGTCGTGAGACGAGATGGTAAAGCAGGTTCGCGAAGGTGGACGCCATGAGATGGAGTGGTTCTCAGTAAGAGAGCCAAATCGTGCGCGAGGATAACGGAAACGCGGTGGTCCGGCCAAGGGGAGCCCCGCAGGGCGGCCGCGATGGTCCTCCCGGCGATCCCGGCGCCGTTCAGATTTCAAACTGGGTCCGGATCGCCTCTCCAGGGGCGTGGCCGGGGCGATCGAGCTTGAAGAGGGGGTCGGGGGTGGCGCCGGCGAGGAGGACCCCGGCGGCGTACTCTCCCAGGGCGGGGCCGAGCTTGAAGCCGTGGCCGGAGCCGCCGCCGAGGAGCCAGACATTTCCGGCGCGGGGATGACGGTCGAAGAGGAGGTGGCCGTCCGGGCTGTTCTCGTACTGGCAGACCCGGGTCTCGACGACCGGCGCGTTGGCGAGGGCCGGGAAGCGGCGGGCCAGCAGGCCGCGCGCCCTCGCCAGCAGCTCCGGGGTGACGAGCCGCTCTTCCGTGGTGGGATCGAAGGGCGCGCCGCGGGTGTCGTCCGCCACCTTGAAGCCGCGGTGCTCGTTGCCGGGGATGCCGTAGAAGATCCGCTCCAGGCCGAGCTCCATCCAGGTCGGGCAGCGGTCCTCGTGAAACCAGGGATCGCCCGGCGGCAGGCCGAAGAAGAAGACCTCCTGCCTCGTGACCCGCAGGAGCCGGTCGCCGATCGCCTCCGGGAAGAGCCGGCCCAGCCAGGGACCGCAGGCGAAGAGGTAGAGGTCCGCCCGTAGAGTCGAGCCGTCCGCGAGGTCGAGGTGGTCCAGCCGCTCCTCCCGGTCTTCCCGGACGGGGCCGGGAACGGCGGCGATCCGCACCTCTCCGCCCTCGGCGGCGACCGCTTCCGCCACCGCCTGGCAGGCGCGCCGGGCGAGCAGGTATCCGGCCTGTTCCTCGAAGAAGACGGAGCGGACTCCCGCGAAGTCGATCTGCGGGAAGCGCCTCCGCGCCGCGTCCAGGGAGAGCTCGGCGATGGGCAGGCCGGCGTCCTTCAGCAGCGGCAGGGAGTCCCGCACGTAGGCGTCGTCCTCGCCGGCCATCCAGAGCGCTCCGGTGCGGCGGTGGAACCGGTTCCCCCAGCGCGCCTCGGCCTCCTGCCAGAGCCGGAAGGAGCGGGCGGTCCAATCGACGTAGATCGAGTCCCGACCGTAGACGCTGCGGAAGATGCGGGTCTCGCCGCCGGAGCTGGAGCGGGAGTGGCCCGCTCCCCAGGCGTCGAGCAGGGTGACGCGCGCGCCGCGGCGCAGGAGGTGGAGCGCCGTCCAGCCGCCGAAGGCTCCGGCGCCGACGACGGCGATGTGGGGAGGGGTGGCCATGGGAAAACCCTACGCCGCGGATTGCGTCGACAGTACCCCGTGGCGGCCGCGGACCGGGGCGTGGTGGAGCGGCGCGGCGGCGAGAGGGCCCTGGCGCCGGCGCTCGGCCAGCAGCTCGCCCATGGGGACGCAGCGGAGGCCGACCGACCGGGCCGCGCGCAGGAAGGCGCGGAAGTCCTCGGCGTAGGGCCCGCCCTCCAGCTCGGCGTGGAGGGTGAACACCGGCCAGGAGGAGCCGGCGGCCTCTCTCACCATGGCGGCGAAGTAGGCGGGAGCGTCCGTGAAGGTGTCGCCGAGGGCCTCGTCCAGCGTCGACAGGGTGGCGGGCACCTGCGGCGTCGTCAGGGTCTTCCCACGCACGACGGGGAGGAACGGCTCGGTGCCCCGGCAGTCGGAGGCGTAGGCGAGATGGTAGGTCTCCTCGTGCAGCAGAGCGTCGTCGTTGCTCAGCCAGGCGGGAGCGGCGTAGGTGCGCGGCGGCTCGCCGTAGATCTGCTGGTAGGCGCGGAACCCCTTGTCGAGCTCGCCGGCCGTCTTCTCGGGCGGGAAGCGGAGGAGGCGGTCCTGCCACTGGCGGTGATCCCAGGCGTGGACGCCGGTCTCGTGCCCTTCATCCCGCGCGCGGCGGGCGATGGCGGGAAAGGCCGTGGCGATCGGCCGCGAGGGGAGCAGGGTGCCGGAGAGCACGGTGCGCCAGCCGTAGACCCGGGCGGCGCCGGTGCGCGTCATCTTCCTGAGGAAGCCGGGACGCAGCGCGTTGAGCGCGGCGAGCCCGCTGCGGTCCGGCCCCATGGCGAAGTAGAAGGTGGCCTTCACCCCCTCGTCCCGCATCACGTCGAGCAGCCGGGGAACGCCGTCGCGCATCCCGTCATGGGTATCGACGTCGACCCGCAGGCCGAGGAGACCGGAGGTCACGTCCTTCATGAGTGGGTGGCCGCCATGCTCTCGGCGCCCCAGCGCCGCCAATCCTCCAGGAAGGCGTCGTAGGTCCGCTCCAGCGCCTCGTCGAGCGAGGTGGTGGGGTTCCAGCCGAGGAGGCGGTTGGCCTTGGCGATCGACGGCTTGCGGGCGACCACGTCCTGGTAGCCCTTGCCGAAGTACCCCTCGGCGTCCACCGCCTCGATGCGGGCCGGCTTGAAGCCGGGGAGGGAATCGCGGTGGGCGTCGTGGATCGCCGCCAGCTTCTTCGCCAGATCGGTCACCGAGCACTCGTTGTGCGGATTGCCGAGGTTGAAGATCTCGCCGTCGCCGACGCCGTCCGGGTTCTCGATGATCCGCATCAGGCCGTCGATGCCGTCCTCGACCCAGGTGAAGCAGCGCTTCTGGTCGCCGCCGTCCACCAGGAGGATGGGCTCGCCGGTCACCAGGTTGACGATGAACTGGGTGAGGACGCGCGACGAGCCCTCCTTGGCGGCGTAGATGTCGTCGAGCTTGGGGCCGATCCAGTTGAAGGGACGGAAGCAGGTGTACCTGAGCCCCACCTGCTGGCCGTAGGCGGCGATCACCCGGTCCATGAGCTGCTTGGAGCAGGCGTAGATCCAGCGCTGCTTGTTGATCGGCCCGTAGACCAGCGGACTCGAATCCTCGTCGAACTCCGGGTCCGGGCACATGCCGTAGACCTCGGAGGTGGAGGGGAAGACCAGCCGGCGGCGGTACTTGACGCAATAGCGGACGATCCGCAGGTTCTCCTCGAAGTCGAGCTCGAAGACGCGCAGGGGATCCTTCACGTAGGTCGCCGGGGTGGCGATGGCGACCAGCGGCAGCACCACGTCGCATTTCTTGACGTGGTACTCGATCCACTCCTTGTTGATGGTGATGTCCCCCTCGATGAAGTGGAACTGGGGGTGGCCGAGGGAGTGCTCGAGCTTCGAGGAGGAGAGATCCATCCCGTAGACGTGCCAGTCGGTCGTGGTGGTGATGCGGTGGGTCAAGGCATTGCCGATGAAGCCGTTGACGCCGAGGATGAGGACGTTCATGGAAACCTCCGTCAGGAGCCGAGGCGCTCGCCGGGCGCGACGCCCGCGGCCAGCGCCAGAGAGACCGCGGGCAGCTCCGGCTGCCCGTCGAGCTGCAAGGTGATGAGACGGACGGCGCCGGCGCCGGCCGCCACGGTGATGCCGTCGGGGTCGACGGCGGTCACGGTGCCGGGCGCGGCTCCGGTCGAGGGACCGCCGTCGACAGGAAGGGCCCACCAGACCAGGAGCCGGCGGCCCCGCAGGGTGGTGAAGGCCCCGGGATAGGGGTGGGTGACGCCGCGCACCAGGTCGTAGATCCGGCGGGCGGGCCAGCCCCAGTCGACGAGGCCGTCCGCCGGCTTGCGCCCGCCGCGGTAGCAGCCGTTCGCGAGGTCGAGGGGGACCGGCCGCGCCGTGCCCGCCGCCAGCGCCGGCAGCGAGCGGTCGAGCAGCCGCCCGGCCGCCTCTTCCAGCTTGCCGTAGAGGGTGAAGGCGGTGTCCGCGAAGGCGATCTCCACCCGCTCCTGGTCCACGAGGTCGCCGGCGTCGGGCTTCGCCACCATGTAGTGGAGGCTCACCCCGGTCTCCGTCTGCCCCTCGACCAGCACCCAGTTGACCGGCGCCCGGCCGCGGTAGCGCGGCAGCAGGGAGCCGTGGAGGTTGAGGGCGCCGCGGGAGGCCAGCTCCAGCACGTCCGGCGGGATCATGAAGCGGTAGTAGAAGGAGAACAGGAAGTCCGGCGCGCAGGCGGCCACGATCTCCCGGAGCTCCGGTCCCCTGGAGCTCTCGGGGACGTGGACCGGCACCCCCCTGGCCTCGGCGCGGGCGGCGAGCGAGTCCCACCAGACCTCCTCGCCCGGATCGTCGCGGTGGGTGATCACGGCCGCCACCTCGAAGCCGTGGCGCAGCAGGGCGTCGAAGCCCAGGCAGCCCATGGTGTGATAGCCGAGGACGACCGCCCTCACGAGGAGGTCTTTCCTTCCGTGGAGACACCGCCGCGGATCACCTGCCGGATCACGTAGCGGGGCCGGTCGCGCACCTCCTGGTAGATCCGTCCCACGTATTCGCCCAGCAGGCCGATGGCGAAGAGTTGGGCGCCGAGGAAGAAGAACACCAGCGCGAACAGGGTGAAGATGCCCGACACCGCCCAGGCCTGGCCGTAGACCAGCCGGCCGGCGATCAGCACCAGGGCGACGAGCACGGAGACGATCGCCATCCCGACGCCCAGGCCCATGGTGACCCGCAGCGGCAGCACGGAGAAGCTGGTCATCAGGTCGAACTGCAGGCGGACCAGTTTGAACAGGCCGTACTTGCTCTCGCCGTGCTTGCGCTCGCTGTGAGCGACCGGGATCTCGGTCACCCGGCCGGCGAAGAGGTCGGCGAGCACGGGGATGAAGGTGGAGATCTCGCGGGACTCGGAGAGCACCTTCACCACCGGCCGGCTGTACGCCCGCAGCATGCAGCCGTAGTCCGAGAGCTGGACGCCGGTGGCGAGCGCCGTCATCCGGTTGACGATCTTCGACGCCACCCGCCGCAGCAGGGTGTCCTGGCGCTGGACGCGGATGGAGCCGACCACGTCGTATCCCTCCTCCATCTTGGCCACCAGCTTGGGGATCTCCTCCGGCGGGTTCTGGAGGTCGGCGTCGATGGTGACCACCACCTCGCCGCGGCTGACCTCGAAGCCGGCGAAGACGGCGGCGTGCTGGCCGTAGTTGCGGTTGAAGTCCACCACCACCAGGTGCGGATCGCGGCCCGCGGCCTCCCGCAGCAGGGGAAGCGAGCCGTCGCGGCTGCCGTCGTTGACCAGCACGATCTCGTAGGAGCGCCCCAGCGGGACCAGGGTCGCCGTGAGCCGGCCGAGCAGCTCCGGGAGGTTCGCCTCCTCGTTGTAGACGGGGATCACTACCGAGAGATAGGGGTCTATCACCGGCT
>DASWRX010000325.1:0-5508 GCA_036402955.1 Thermoanaerobaculia bacterium | reverse complement strand
GAGAGCTTCTTCCACCTGGGCGGCCACTCGCTGCTGGCGACCCAGGTGCTGTCGCGGGTGCGCCGCCTGTTCGGCGTGGAGCTGAGCCTGCGGACGCTGTTCGAGGCCCCCACCGTGGAAACCCTGGCGCGGGCGATCGAGCGGGCCATAGAGAGCCACCAGGAGGCGAGCCCGGCCCTTTTGCCGCTGGCGGGGACACCGGGCCTGCCGCTGTCGTTCGCCCAGGCGCGCCTGTGGTTCCTGGACCGCTTGCAGCCGGGCTCGGCGCTCTACAACCTGCCGGTCGCCTACCGTTTGCGGGGTCTGCTGGAGCCGGGAGCGCTCGCGGCGGCCCTGGGCGAGATCGTGCGCCGGCACGGAGCATTGCGAACCCGGTTCGTGGAGGGTCTGGACGGTCCCGCGCAGGTGGTCGACCCGGCCGGAGCCTTCTCCCTGGCCGAGGTGGATTTGGGCGGCCTGCCCGAGCCGGCGCGCCGGCCGGAAGGGGAGCGGCTGACGGCCGAAGAGGCGTTGCGTCCGTTCGACCTCGCGCGAGGGCCGCTGTTTCGCGGGCTCCTGCTGCGGGCCGGCACGAGCGAGTGGTCGCTGGTGCTCGCCATGCACCACATCGTCTCCGACGGTTGGTCGGTGGGAGTGCTGGCGCGCGAGTTGGAGATCCTCTACGCCGCTGGGCTCGCGGGGAAGGAATCGCCATTGCCGGAGCTGGCGGTGCAGTACCCCGATTTCGCCGTCTGGCAGCGCCGGTGGCTGTGCGACGAGACTCTGGAAGGCCAGCTCGCCTATTGGCGAGAGAGGCTGGCCGGCCACCCGCCGCTCCTGGAGCTGCCGACCGACCGGCCGCGACCGGCGGTACGGACGCTCCGGGGAGCGGAGGAGCCGTTCAAGCTGGGAGCGGAGCTGTCCGGGCGGCTGCGGGACTTGAGCCGACGCCTGGGAGCGCCGCTGTCGATGACGGTACTGGCGGGATTCCTGGCGCTCCTGCGCCGCTACACCGGTCAGGCGGATCTGCTGGTCGGAACGCCGGTGGCGGGCCGCAACCGGGTGGAGCTCGAAAGTCTGATCGGGTTCTTCGTCAATACCCTGGTGCTGCGCACCGAGGTTGCGGGGAATCCGACCTTCACGGAGCTGCTCGGGCGGGCGCGGGAGACCGCCCTCAGCGCCTACGCCCATAGCGATCTGCCCTTCGAGCGGCTGGTCGAGGAGCTGGCGCCGGAGCGCAACCTCAGCTACCCGCCGCTGTTCCAGGTGATGTTCGCGCAGGAGGCGGGGTTGGCGGCGACGCTGCCACGGATCGCGGGGCTGGAGATCGAAGGGCTGGAGGTGTCGATCCGGTCGGCGAAGTTCGACCTGACGGTCTCGCTGATCGACGCGACCCCGAGGCTCGCGGGAGCGATCGAATACAGCCTCGACCTGTTCGACGCGGTGACGGCCCGCCGCATCGGCCGCCACCTGGAGATCCTGCTGGATGGGGCCACGTCCGATCCGGAGGCCCGGCTCTCCGAGCTTCCCCTCCTCTCGTCCGCCGAGCGAGCCGAGCTGCTGCTGGAGTGGAACGATACCGCGCGCGACGACCCGCGGATCTCGCTGGTCCACGAGATGTTCGCGGCGCGAGCCCGGGAGCATCCCGAGGCCCTGGCGGTCGCGACGGCGGGCCGGCGACTCACCCAGGGCGAGCTCGAGGCCCGGAGCAATCGCCTCGCCCATCACCTGCGGTCGCTGGGCGTGGGTCCCGACGTGGTGGTGGGCCTCTGCGCGGGTTGGACCTTGGAGCGGGTGGTGGGGATCCTCGCCGTGCTGAAGGCGGGCGGCGCGTACGCCTCCTTCGATCCGGCGTATCCGGCGGAGCGGCTGGCCCTGGCGATGGCGGACGCGCGGGTCCCGATCCTGCTGACCGAGAGCCGCTTCCTCGACCGGGTACCGGCGTCCATGGCCGCGCTCTGCCTCGATCGCGACCTCGACGGACTGGCGGGGGACGAATCCCGTCCGCCGGCGGTCGAGATCCAGCCCGAGAACCTCGCCTACGTCATCTTCACCTCGGGTTCCACCGGGCGGCCGAAGGGGGTCGCGGTGCCGCATCGGGGACTGTCGAACCTGGTGCACTGGCACCACGAGGTGTTTGGGGTCACCGCGGCGGACCGCGGCACCCAGGTGGCGAGCCCGGCCTTCGACTCCTCGATCTACGAGCTCTGGCCGTTCCTGGCCGCCGGCGCAGGCATCTTCATCCCGGACGAGGAGACCCGCCTCTCCGCCTCGCGGATGCTGCACTGGTGGGCGGAGGAAGGGATCACCCTGGCCGATCTGCCCACACCGCTCGCCGAGGCCGTGCTGGAGGAGAGGACTCCGCCGGAGCCCGGCCTCCGGCTGCGCGTGCTGACCACCGGTGGCGACCGTCTGCACCGGGCTCCGCAGCCGGGGACCTCCTTTCGCCTCTGGAACACCTACGGCCCGGCGGAGTCCAGCGTGGTCGCCACGGCGGCGCCGGTGCCGCCAGCTTCGCCCGATTGTGCCGCGATTGGCCGCGGCCCCACGATCGGCCGGGCGATCGCCAATACCCGGGTCTACGTCCTCGACGCGGACGGGCAACCGGCCCCGGTGGGCGTGCCCGGCGAGCTCTGCGTCGGCGGCGCCGGCCTCGCCCGCGGCTACATCTGGCGGCCGGAGCTGACGGCCGAGCGCTTCCTGCCCGACCCGTTCGCGGCGGCGCCGGGGACGCGGCTATATCGGACCGGTGACCTGGTGCGCTGGCTGGCGGACGGCAATCTCGACTTCCTGGGCCGCGTCGACCATCAGGTCAAGGTTCGCGGGATGCGGGTGGAGCTGGGAGAGATCGAGACGCTCCTCGGCCAGCACCAGCGGGTGCGCGAGGCGGCCGTCCTGGTTTCCGAGGGTCGCCTGGCGGCCTATGTCGTGGGCGCCGGGGGGAGCGCGCCGGCGATCGATGAGCTGCGGGGCTTCCTCGGCCGGCGTCTGCCGTCATACATGGTGCCGCAGGACTGGGTGTTCCTCGACGCGCTGCCGCTGACTCCCAACGGCAAGGTGGATCGGTGGGCGCTGGCGGGGCTCGAGATCCCGGTGCAGCGCGAGGCGTATCTGGCGCCGCGCACGCCGGTGGAAGCGGCGCTGGCGCGGATCTGGGAGGAGCTGCTGAGGGCCGAGCGGGTGGGGGTCCGTGACAACTTCTTCCACCTGGGCGGCCACTCGCTGCTCGCCACCCAGGTGGTGTCGCGCGTGCGGCGCGCCCTCGGCATCGAGCTCGAGATCCGCAGCCTGTTCGAGGAGCCGACGATCGAGGGCTTGGCGCGGCGGATCGAGGAGAGCCGCCTCCTGGCCCCGGCGGCGGCCGTTCCCCCCCTGCTACCGGTTCCCCGCGGGCCGCGTGGAGAAATCGTGCGGCTGCCGCTCTCCTTCGCCCAGGCGCGGCTCTGGTTTCTCGACCAGCTGGAGCCCGGCTCGCTCTATAACATCCCGGCGATGTTCCAGATGGAAGGGGAGATCGACGTCGCCGCCCTCACCGGCGCCCTGGCGGAGATCGTGCGGCGGCACGAGACCCTGCGGACCCGCTTCGTCCGGATCGGCGACGAGCCGGTCCAGGAGATCAGGCCGGCGGCTGCGGATCTCAGGGCTGGGGCGGCCCTGCCGCTGATCGATCTCTCGGCGCTCCCCAGCGGGCAGCGCTCGCGGGAGAGCGGGCGGCTGGCCGTGGAGGAGGCGAGGAGGCCCTTCGATCTCTCCCGCGGACCCCTGGCGCGCTTCGCCCTGGTGCGCCTCGCGAAAGAAGAGCACGCGCTCTTCCTCTCCATGCATCACATCGTCTCGGACGGCTGGTCGATCGGTGTCCTGACGCGGGAGCTGGGAACCCTCTATGCCGGGCTCTCGGCCGGCGCGCCGCCGCCCCTGCCCGAGATGCCGGTGCAGTATGCGGACTTCGCGGTCTGGCAGCGGGAGTGGCTGCGGGGCGAGGCGCTGGAGCGCCAGCTCGCCCACTGGCGCCACCGGCTGGCCGGCGCTCCTACCGCCCTGGAGCTGGCGACGGACCGCCCCCATCCCGTGGCACAGAGCTTCCGTGGGGGAGCGGTCGAGCTGAGGCTCGGGACGGAGGTGACGCGGGCGCTCCGGGAGCTCGGGCGTCAGGGCGAAGCGACCTTGTTCATGACCTCCCTGGCCGCTTTCGAGATTCTCCTCCACCGCTACACGGGCCAGAGCGACCTGCTGGTCGGCACGCCGGCCGCGGGCCGCGGCCGAATCGAGCTGGAGGGGCTGATCGGCTTCTTCGTCAATACCCTCGTGCTGCGCGCCGATCTCGCAGGTGACCCGACGGTGCTGGAGCTGCTCGGCCGTGCCCGTGCCGAGACCCTGGAGGCCCACGCCCACCAGGACCTTCCCTTCGAGAAGCTGGTCGAGGAGATCGCTCCGGCCCGGTCGCTCAGCCGCTCGCCGCTGATCCAGACGATCTTCTCCCTGCAGGACTCCCGCGGGGAGGGATTGGGCCTGCCGGAGGTCGTTTCCCGGCCTCTGCGGCTTCCGATCGAGAGCGCGAAGTTCGATCTCGAGCTCGCTCTCTCCGACCTGGGGGATGAGATCATCGGGGAGCTCGCATACAGCACGGACCTGTTCGATGCCGCGACGGCGGCGCGGATGGGAGGTCATTTCGAGCGGCTGCTGGCCGGCATGACGGTCGGTCCGGGCCACCGCGTTTCGGAGCTGGAGCTGCTCTCGGAGTCCGAGCGCCAGCAGCTCTCCCTGGAGTGGAACGACAGCTTCGCGGGCGCGGCGGAAGGAACGGTCCCACAGTGGCTCGAGGCCGCGGCCGCGCGCCGGCCGGACGTGACGGCGCTGGAGGCGGGGAGCGAGCGGCTGACTTACCGGGAGCTCGACGAGCGGGCGAACCGCCTGGCACGCCGGCTGCGCGCTCTGGGCGTCGGCCGGGACGTCATCGTGGGGGTCTGCCTGGAGCGCTCGGCCGACCTGGTGGCGGCGATCCTGGCGGTCTTCAAGGCCGGGGGTGCCTACCTGCCGCTCGATCCCTCCTATCCCAGGGAGCGGCTGGCCTACATGCTGGAGGACTCGGGGGCAGCGGTGCTGGTTTCGGAGCGCCGGTGGATCGACGGTCTGCCCTGCGACGGGCGTGGTCTGCTGCTGCTCTCCGAGGAGACCACGCCGGAGAGAGCGGCGAGCCCGGCCGTCGAGATCCTCCCGGGCGACCTGGCCTACGTGATTTATACCTCGGGCTCGACGGGCCGGCCGAAGGGGGTGCTGGTCGAGCACGGGAACCTGGCGAACGTGCTGCGGGCGAGCCAACTCGCCTTCGGCTTCGACGCGACCGACGTGATGCCCGCGCTGGCGCCGTTCTCGTTCGACATCTTCCTGTTCGAGCTGCTCAATCCGCTGGTGGTGGGCGGGACCGCGATCCTGGTGTCGCTCGCCGGGGGACCGGATCTCGATCTGCTCGCCGGGCTACTGGCGCGGGTGACGCGGCTGCACGCGGTGCCGGCCCTGATGCAGCAGATC
>DASWRX010000324.1:0-1510 GCA_036402955.1 Thermoanaerobaculia bacterium | reverse complement strand
GAGAGCTTCTTCCACCTGGGCGGCCACTCGCTGCTGGCGACCCAGGTGCTGTCGCGGGTGCGCCGCCTGTTCGGCGTGGAGCTGAGCCTGCGGACGCTGTTCGAGGCCCCCACCGTGGAAACCCTGGCGCGGGCGATCGAGGCGGCGGCGGGTGTGACGGCACCGGCGCTTCTGCCGGCGACCCGGGAGAGGGAGCTGCCGCTGTCGTTCGCCCAGGCGCGGCTCTGGTTCCTGGACCGTCTGCAACCGGGCTCGCCGCTCTACAACGTGCCGCTGGCCTACCGGCTGCGGGGGCCGCTGGAGCCGGGAGCGCTCGCGGCGGCCCTAGGCGAGATCGTGCGCCGGCACGGAGCGTTGCGGACCCGATTTGTGGAGGGTCTGGACGGCCCGGTGCAGGTTGTCGAGCCGGCCGGAGCCTTCTCCCTGGCCGAGGTGGACCTCGGCGATCTGCCGGAGCCGGCGCGGCGGCTGGAAGAGGAACGGCTGACGGCCGAAGCGGCGCTGCGTCCGTTCGATCTCGCGCGGGGGCCGCTGTTTTGCGCCTTCCTGCTGCGGGCGGGCGCGAGCGAGTGGTCGCTGATGCTCGCCATGCACCACATCGTCTCGGACGGCTGGTCGCTCGACGTGCTGGCGCGCGAGCTGGCGGCGCTCTACCGGGCGGGAAGGGAGGGACGGTTCTCTCCACTGGCGGAGCTGCCGTTGCAGTATGCCGATTTCGCGGCCTGGCAGCGCCGGTGGCTGCGGGGTGAGGCTCTGGAAAGCCAACTCGCCTACTGGCGCGAGCATCTGGCCGGCGTCCCCACGATCCTGGAGCTGCCGACCGACCGGCCCCACCCGCCGGAACAGACCTTCCGCGGCGCGACCGCCGGGCTGACGCTCACGGCGGAGCTGACGCGGGCCGTCCGCGGCCTGGGTCAGCAGGGCGGGGCGACTCTGTTCATGACGGCCCTGGCCGCCTTCGAGCTCCTCCTCCATCGCTACACGGGACAGACCGATCTGCTGGTCGGCATGCCGGTGGCGGGACGCAGCCGCGAGGAGCTCGAAGGTCTGATCGGGTTCTTCGTCAACACCCTGGTACTGCGCGCCGATCTGGATGGGGACCCGAGCGTGCTGGCCCTGCTCGGCCGTGTCCGCGCCGAGACCCTGGATGTCCAGGCGCATCAGGATCTCCCCTTCGAGAAGCTGGTCGAGGAGCTCGCGCCGGCCCGGTCGTTGAGCCGCTCGCCTCTGGTCCAGACGGTCTTCACGCTGCTGGACGCCCGGCGGGAGGGGCTGGACCTGCCGGGCATCTTCTCTCAGCTCCGGCTGCTCGACATCGCGAGCGCGAAGTTCGATCTCGGGTTGTCTCTCGCCGACCGGGGGGACGGTCTCGCCGCGACGCTGGAGTACAGCTCGGACCTGTTCGATCCCGCGACGGCGGCGCGGATGCTGGAGCATTTCGAGCGTTTGCTGGCCGGCATGGCGGCCGCTCCCGATCGCCCCATCTCGGAACTGGAGCTGCTCTCGGAGG
>DASWRX010000323.1:0-15470 GCA_036402955.1 Thermoanaerobaculia bacterium | reverse complement strand
GCCGGAGACGCGTCTGGTGATGTACTTCCTGATCGGCCTGACCGTGTTCGGGGTGTTCGGCAGCTTCACCTACTACCTGCCGGAGCTCTTTCCCACCCGGCTGCGGGCCACCGGCGCCGGCTTCTGCTACAACATCGGCCGGGTGATCGCCCGGTACTTGTCGGTGAACAGCTCGGAGAGGCGCGGTCGCGGCGCGGCCGAGGCCGCCTCCTTCCAGCGCTCGGGCTCCTTCACGAAGAGGCGGACGACGAACGCCACGGCGGCGGGGATCAGGCCGGAGAGGAAGACGTAGCGCCAGGAGACCTCGGGCGACCCTCTCCAGAACACCCCGGCGATCTGGAAGTTGATGTAGGTGGCGAGGAACAGGCCGAGAGGCGCCGAAGTGTAGAGCAGGGAGCCCGCCTCGACGCGCCGGTGCTCCGGCACCACCTCGGCCACCATCGAGGCCCCGGCGGCCCACTCGCCGCCGATCCCCAGGCTGGAGATGACGCGGAAGAGCATCAGCACCCAGAGGTTGGGGGCGAAGGCGCAGGCGGCGGTGCCCAGCGCGTAGAGCAGCATGGTCAGCATCAGGGTGCGGGTGCGCCCGATGCGGTCCGCCACCTGGCCGAAGAGGATGCCGCCGAAGGCCCAGCCCACCAGCAGGACCGAGGTGAGGATGCCCGTCCAGTGCAGCGTCGCCGCCTTGGCCTCGGGCGAGCCGATCGTCAGGCCGAGCAGGGTCGGCACGCAGTTGGGGGCGACGAAGTTGAACAGCAGGCCGTCGAAGACGTCGAAGCCCCATCCCAGCCAGGCGGCGAACAGCACCGTCCACTGGTAGGCGTTCATGTCGAGCAGCCGGCGCCCGCCGGCCGTCGTCGCTTGGGCGCTCATCGCGGCGGGATGATAGCAGGGTCAAGGGACACCAGGGACAGCAGAGACAGCAGAGACGCAGAAGCGAAGCTGAAAAGGAGTTGTTCTTGTCTCTGCTGTCCCTGGCGTCCCTGCTGTCCCTGCTTCGCCTCCCGTGCCACAATCCCCGCCATGGCCGAACCTGCCCTCCAGCCGACCCGCCCCTCCCTGATCGCCCGGGTCCCGCCCGGCGGCGCCGCCGATCCGGACGAGATCCTCGACCTGTTCGTGGACTGGGCGGCGGAGGCGGGGTTCGAGCTCTATCCGGCCCAGGAGGAGGCGCTGCTGGAGATCATGGCCGGCAAGCACGTCATCCTGAACACCCCCACCGGCTCCGGCAAGTCGCTCGTCGCCCTCGGCCTCCACTTCAAGGCCCTCTGCGAGGGGAAGATCTCGTTCTACACCAGCCCGATCAAGGCCCTCGCCTCCGAGAAGTTCTTCTCCCTCTGCGACGACCTCGGCCCCGGGAACGTCGGCATGCTGACCGGCGACGCCTCGATCAACCCGGACGCGCCGGTGATCTGTTGCACCGCCGAGGTGCTCGCCAACCGCGCCCTGCGCGAGGGGGACCGCCTCGACGCCCCCTATGTGGTGATGGACGAGTTCCACTACTACTCCGACCCCGAGCGCGGCGTCGCCTGGCAGATCCCCCTGATCACCCTGCCGCACACCCGGTTCCTGCTGATGTCCGCCACCCTGGGCGACGTCGCCTCGATCCAGGAGCACGTCGAGGACCGCACCGGCATCGAGGCGGTGCTGGTCAGCTCCGAGGACCGGCCGGTCCCGCTCGACTTCGAGTACCGCGAGACCCCCCTCCACGAGACCATCGAGAGCCTCATCGCGGTGGGCAAGGCGCCGATCTACATCGTCAACTTCACCCAGCGCGAGTGCGCCGAGCTCGCTCAGTCGCTCACCAGCATGCAGATCTCCAACCGCGAGGAGCGCGACCGCATCCGCGACGCCGTCGGGGGCTTCCGCTTCGACACCCCCTACGGCAAGGAGTGCAGGCGCTTCATCTCCTTCGGCATCGGCGTCCACCACGCCGGCCTGCTGCCCAAGTACCGGCTGCTGGTCGAGCAGCTCTCGCAGCAGGGGCTGCTGCGCGTCATCGCCGGCACGGACACGCTCGGCGTCGGGGTCAACATCCCCATCCGCACGGTCCTCTTCACCAAGCTGGCCAAGTTCGGGGGGGTAAAGACCTCCATCCTCTCGGTGCGCGACTTCAAGCAGATCGCCGGCCGCGCCGGCCGCAAGGGGTTCGACACCCAGGGGAGCGTGGTCGCCCAGGCGCCCGAGCACATCATCG
Source organism: Thermoanaerobaculia bacterium (assembly GCA_036402955.1). Classification (GTDB taxonomy): domain Bacteria; phylum Acidobacteriota; class Thermoanaerobaculia; order Multivoradales; family UBA5704; genus DATARR01. Next base: position 13,273 of record DASWRX010000323.1, on the reverse strand, counting down.
AGAAGCGCAAGAACGAGCGCAGCGGCAACAAGAAGGTGGTCAAGGGACCCGCCAAGGGGGAGGTCTCCTGGACCAAGGAGACCTTCGAGAAGCTGATCGAGCGCCCGCCGGAGACGCTCAAGTCCCGCTTCCGCATCACCCACGGCATGGTGCTCAACCTCCTCCAGCGCGACGCCGAGCTGGACGACCCCAACCTCCGCAACTTCGACTCGCTGCGCGACCTCATCCGCCGCAGCCACGAGGAGGAGGGGGCCAAGGCCCGCCATCTCACCACCGCGGCCGTCCTGGTGCGCTCGCTCTACCGCTCCGGGGTCATCAAGATGAAGCGCGACGCGGCCACCAACTACCTGTGGGCCGTGGTCGCCGAGGACCTCCAGTGGGATTTCTCGCTGCACCAGGCCCTCTCGCTCTACCTCGTCGAGACGCTCTCGCAACTCGAGCCGGAGTCCGAGACCTACGTGCCCGACCTCGTTACCCTGGTCGAGTCGATCCTGGAGGATCCCGACATCGTCCTGCGCAAGCAGGTCGACAAGCTCAAGGGGGAGCTGGTGGCGCAGCTCAAGGCTGAGGGGGTCGAGTACGAGGCGCGGATGGAGAAGCTGGAGGAGGTCACCCATCCGAAGCCGCTGTCGGACTTCATCTACGGCACCTTCAACCACTTCCGCGGCAGGCACCCGTGGGTGGGGGGCGAGGACATCAAGCCGAAGTCGATCGGCCGCGAGATGTTCGAGGGCTACATGAGCTTCGCGGACTACGTGAAGCGCTACAGCCTGCAGCGCAGCGAGGGAGTGCTCCTGCGCTATCTCTCTCAGCTCTACAAGACGCTCGACCAGACCGTCCCCGAGCCGTTCAAGACCGAGGGGGTCTGGGATGCTCTCGGCTTCTTCCGCGCTCTGGTTGAGCAGACCGATTCGAGCCTGCTCGAGGAGTGGCAGGGGCTCCTCCACCCCGAGGTCCTGGTGCGCTCGAGGGAGCGCAAAGCCGCCCGCGAGATCCTCTGGCTGGAGGAGCTGCTCGCCGATCCCAAGACTTTCATGGCCCGCGTGCGCGCCGAGATGCACCTGCTGGTCCGCGCCCTCTCGCTCAAAGAGTGGGAGGAGGCGCCCAACCTGGTCAAGCAGGACCCGGCCGATCCCGACACCCTCTGGGATTCCGAGCGCTTCGAGTCGACGATGGCCCCCTTCTTCGCCGAGTACGGCGAGCTCCTCTTCACCCCCGACGCCCGCCGCCATCAATGGACGCAGATCCGCAAGACCGGCGACCGCGAGTGGGAGGTCACCCACACCCTCCTCGATCCCCAGGGGGACAATCTCTGGGCCATCCAGGGCACGATCGACCTCAGGAATCCCGACGAGGCGGAGGGGCCGATCGTCAGGGTGGGGCGGATCGGGACGTAGCTGCGCTAAGATAGCCATCTAGATGGCCATGAGGAGGCCGAGATGGTCAAGACATATTCGATCGCGGAAGCCAGAGATAATTTCACCAGCGTGGTCCATGAAGTAGAGGAGGGGACCCAAGTGGAGTTGACCCGGCGGGGCAAGCCGGTGGCTGTGCTGATCGGGGTCGAAGACTTCGAACGGCTGTCCAACAAAAGGCCAAGTTTCTGGCAGGCTTACCAGGAATTCCGGCGCACCCATGATCTGGTCAAGGCCGATATCGATCCCGACGAAATATGGGGCGATGTCCGGGACCCGTCTCCTGGCCGGGATTTCGAGTGGTGAGCCTGCGTTTTCTGCTGGATACAAACGTAGTCTCTGAGGCCACCCGGCCGCTTCCAAACACGGATGTCCTCCGAAACTTGCAGCGGCACGAAGACCAGATCGGAATTGCCTCGGTGGTCTGGCACGAGCTGCTGTTCGGCTGGGAACGCCTGCCCGCATCGCGAAGGAAAGCGGATATCGAGGATTACTTGTTCAAGGTCGTCCAATTTATGCCGATCCTCCCCTACGACCGGACCGCCGCTGAGTGGCATGCGAAGGAAAGGGCACGTCTGACCGTGATCGGCAGAACGCCACCCTTTCTTGACGGACAGATCGCCGCGATCGCCGCCGTCAATGATCTGGTGCTGGTGACCGCCAACCGGACCCACTTCGAGCCCTTCGATCGCATGCGCACCGAAGACTGGAGAGTCTGAGACTCACCGAGCCGGCCGCACCTCGCCCGCGACGACCCCCGGCAGCTCGGTGACGAAGTCCGCTCCGAACGCCTTGGACGGCGTCCAGGCTCCGGGCGGGACCTTGCCGGCGAGGACCCGCTCGACGCTCTCCACGGCGGCGATCGCCGTGAAGCGGTATCCCTCCGGCGTCTCGAGGGTCGAGGTGACCGTCTGTCCGGCGGCGTTCTTCGCCTCGCCCCAGAGATGGACGCGGCCGGTCTCCCTTAGCTCCGCCGACGGGCCGGTCACCTTCCGCTCGACCCAGCGTTGCGCGAACCGCTTGACCGGCCCCCAGCCGGCGAGGGGAAGGAGGGGAGCCAGGCGTTTCATGCGCCGGATCGTCCTCGGCGGCGTGCCCGAGTAGACGCGGATGTTCGGGATGCCCGTCGAGTGGAAGGCGGTCGAGACGTCGCCCCAGGGGATGGTCGTCGTCCACCGCCGGCCGGCCCCGCCGCCGAAATCGATCTCGCGGGCATCCCAGGCGATCGGCACGGGCACGATCCGGCCCTCCCTGCGGATCGCGCCGGCGTGCGGCAGGCTCTCGATCATCGTCTTGAGGGTGCCGCGGCTGAAGCCGCCGCTCCCGACGTAGAGGGCGAGGGCGAGCTCGGTCGCGTCGGGCAGGGCCCGGGCGAGCCGGGCGGCCAGGCAGTCGCTCGGCACCACGTCGAAGCCGACGCCGGGGAGCAGGGCGACTCCCGCCTTGCGCGCCGTCTCTCCCCGCGCGAGGACGGCCTCGAAGACGGGGATCTCCCCCGTGATATCCAGGTAGTGCGCGCCGGTCGCGAGGCAGGCCGCGACCATCGGGGCGCTGGTGTGGACGAACGGTCCGGCGCAGTGGAGGACGGCCTTGACGCCGTACAGCGCCGCCGCCGTGGCCTGCGGATCGTCGAGCGGGAAGGCGCGGCTCTGGAGGCCCAGCTCCCGCGCGAGCCTGCCCACCGATTCGGCGTTGCGGCCGGCCAGGATGGGCGCCAACCCCTTCCGGACCGCCTCGCGCGCCACCAGCTCACCCGTATAGCCGTTGGCGCCGTAGATCATCCAGTTCATAGGCTCGCTCATGCCCCCTCCCTTTTCCCGCGACTATAAGTCAACCTGGAGGGCGTCGTGAGAAGATCCCGTCATGTTCGCCGCCGCCACCATCCCCTACGATCCGGACGACCGGGACTTCACCCTCGCGGATCTCGTCGAGCACCTGTCCGCCAACCTCTCCGTCGAGTGCACGCTGACCGAGTGGGAGGGGTTCTTCGAGACGATCCCGCAGGTGCGGGTCGCGACGAGCATCCCGCTGACGATCCAGATCGAGAACGATCCCGCTTACATGCTGAGCGACATCGCCGAGCTGGTGGACCGGGCGGAGGGGGTCCTGACCGAGGAGTGGATGGACGTCCTGCGCGAGTGCACGGCGAAGCTGGAGGTGATGGACGCCGACGCCCTGCCGGGTCCCGACGAGATCGTCATCTTCGAGCTCGATCTCGCCACCGCCAACCGGCTCGACCCGAGTCAGCCCGACATCGAGGCCGTCATCATCGAGATCGCCCGCTTCGCGAACAGCCTCGCCTACGACAACGTCAACGACGAGTGGCTGGTGCCGGAGGGTTGAGCGAGCAGGTGCACCGGCGGCGCGCCGTCCTTTACCCGCACGTCTACCCGCACGTCACCCGCACCCGGTGCCAGGCGTTGTTCGCGTACCCCTTGAAGTTCCAGACGTCCGCGATCTGATCGGGCTGCGTCTGCGCCGCGGAGTCGAAGGCCCGGCAGAGGATCTCGTGGCCGCCCGGCGGGAGATCGAGCGGGATTTCCCAGAAGCTCCAGGTCCAGCCGGCGTCTCCCCTCTTCGGGTCCACGCTCCGCCAGGTCTTGCCGCCGTCCGTGGAGACGTCCACCCGCGCCACCTGCCGGCCCCCTCCCGCCACCGCCCAGCCCCGCGCCGTCACCCGTCCCGCCGGCAGCCGCTCCCCCTCCTGCGGTGCGCAGATCGCCGAGTTGACCGGCGACTCGCCGAGCATCATCCCCTTCTCCCACTCCACCGTCTCGGGGCCCACCGCGGCCGGGAACAGCCGGTAGGCCTTGTCCTGGAAGTAGTTGTCCGAAGGGTCCTCCTGCAGCGTGATCCGCGACAGCCACTTGACGCTGCGGGCGCCGATGTAGCCCGGCACCACCACGCGCACCGGCGCGCCGTGGACCGGCGGCAGCGGCCGGCCGTTCATGGTGTCGGCCAGCAGCACCTCCGGGTGCATCGCCTTGTCCAGCGAGATCGAGCCGCCGAAGTTGAAGCGGTGACCGTGGCGCTCGGTCTCGTCCAGACCGGCGAAGGCGGCGTGGCGGGCCCCCGCCTTGGGGCCGGCCGCGGCCAGCACGTCGCGCAGCGCCACGCCCGACCACTCGCCGTTGCTGATCGCCTCCGATCCCCAGGGCAGCTCGTTGGGGATGGGCGCGTGCGCGATCAGCTCGGAGCGGCGGTTGCCCGCGCACTGGAGCGTCGCGGCGACCGACGTCCGGGGGAGCTTCCCGAGATCCGCCAACGCCAGCGAGAGCGGGCGATCCACCAGCCCGTCCACCGTCAGCCGCCAGGCCGGTGGATCGACCTCCGGGACGTTGCCGTGGTTGCGGACGAAGAACAGCTCGTTGGGAGTGACGAAGGAGCCGAGGAGGACGTCCGGAGCGGGGCCGCCGTTGAACGGCTCCTCCTGCCGCACCAGCAGGCGGGGATGCTTGTCGAACCTGGCCATGATCGTCGGGCGGCTCGCCGGGGATCTACTCGTCGTAGGACAGCGCGTGCATACGTCGCCGGTAGAGGTCGCCGCCCTGGGGCTCGAAGACGTCGCAGTGCGTCATCTCGCCGCCGTAGACGTGCAGGGTGAGCGAGGCCTGCCCGGGCAGGGCGTTGGCCAGCACGTGATGATCGAAGGGAGGGATCAGCGCTCCCGCCGAGCCGGCCGTGGCCGCGACCGAGCCGCGCTCGGCGAACTCGCAGACGCCGCCAGCGTCCTCGTGCAGCAGCTCGTAGCGCGTCACCTCCATCTCGCCTTCGAGCACCCCCTCGACGCACCAGATGCCCGCGTGGTCGTGGAGCGACGTGCGCTGCCCCGGCCCCCAGGTCATCACGATCGCCGTGAAGCCCAGCTCCGGATCCCGGTAGAGGAGCCGGCGGGCGTAGGACTCCGGCTTCACCCGCCGGAAGCGCTCGGGCAGGATCAGCCCCTCTTCGGGGATGAAAGACTCCAGATCGCTCTTGATCTGCTGCGCGATGGCGGTCACGTCCCCCAGACGCACCGCGTCGCACAACCGCTCGATCAAGGGATCGACGGCGGCCACTTGTGTTCTCATCGACGGCTCCTCTCCAGGACCTAGTCCTGCTCGAGGTAAGTGTATCCCGACAGCCCCTCTTCATAGCGGCGCAGCAGCCGTCGCGACTCCTCCAAGGTGATCCGCTTGGCGCGCAGCGCTTGCTCGGCCGCCTGCCGCACCCGGGCCACCAGGTCGTCCCGGTTGTAGCGCACGTAGCGCAGGACGTCGCTCACCGTGTCGCCGCTCACCACCCCCTCGATCTTGTAGTCGTCGTCCGGATCGAGCGAGACGTGCACCGTGTTGGTGTCGCCGAACAGGTTGTGGAGATCGCCCAGGATCTCCTGGTAGGCCCCCACCAGGAAGATGCCCAGGTAATAGGGCTCGCCGGGGCGGAAGTCGTGCAGCTCCAGGACGTCCTTGACGTCCCGGCGATCGATGAAGTGGTCGATCTTGCCGTCCGAGTCACAGGTGATGTCCGCCAGCACGGCGCGGTTCGACGGCTCCTCGTCCAGCCGGTGGATCGGCACCACCGGGAAGAGCTGGTCGATCGCCCAGGAGTCCGGCACCGACTGGAACACCGAGAAGTTGCAGAAGTAGGTGTCCGCGAGCTGCCGCTCCAGCCCCTCCAGATCCTCCGGCACCTGCGGCAGCGTGCGCATGATGCGCAGGATCTTCTGGCAGGTCGCCCAGAACAGGTCCTCGGCGAGGCCCCGGTACTCCAGCGACAGGTGACCGAGATTGAACAGGGTCAGGCACTCGTCACGGTAGGAGATGGCGTCGTGGTAGGCCTCCAGCAGGTTCTTGCGCGAGACCTCCTTGTAGGTCTCGAACAGGTTGCGCAGCGACGGCTCGGCGTCGAGCGGCGGCTTGCGCGGCAGCTTGCCGACCTCGAACTCCGAGACCCCCAGCACGTCGATGATCAGCACCGCGTGGTGCGCCACCGTGGCGCGGCCGGACTCCGAGACGATCGCCGGATGGGCCACCCCGCGCTCGTCGCACACCTCCATGATGCCGAAGACGATGTCGTTGGCGTACTCCTGGAGCGTGTAGTTGAGCGACGAGGTGAAGTTCGTCTGCGAGCCGTCGTAGTCGACCCCCAGGCCGCCCCCGACGTCGAGATAGCCCAGCGGCGCCCCCAGCTCGGCCAGGTTGACGTAGACCTGCGCCGCCTCGCGCAGGCCGTCCTTGACCGAGCGGATGGAGGAGATCTGGCTGCCGAGATGGAAGTGCAGCAGCTCGAAGGTGTCCAGCAGGTCGTGCTCTTTCAGGAAGGTCACGGCGGCCAGCAGATCGCGCCCCGAGAGGCCGAACTTCGAGCGGTCGCCCCCCGAGCCCTCCCAGTGCCCGGCCCCCTTGGCCGACAGCCGCGAGCGGATGCCGATCCGCGGCCGCACCCCCATCTTCTGCGAGATCTGCTGGATCAGCGGCAGCTCCGAGGGCTTCTCCACCACCAGGATCACGTGCCGGCCGAGCTTCGAGGCGAGGAGGGCGGTCTCGATGTACTCCTCGTCCTTGTAGCCGTTGCAGACGATCAGCGCCTCCTCGTCCTCCAGCATCGCCATCACCGCCAGCAGCTCGGGCTTCGAGCCCGCCTCGAGGCCGTAGTGGTAGGGACGGCCGTACTGCACCAGCCGCTCGACCAGATAGCGGTCCTGGTTGACCTTGATCGGATAGACGCCGCGATAGCCGCCCAGGTAGCCATACTCCGAGATGGCGCGGGCGAACGCCTCGTTGAGCTCGACCACGCGCGCCTCGATAATCTCCGAGAAGCGGATCAGCAGCGGCGGGCTGATCCCCCGCTCGCGCACCTCGTCCACCAGCTCCTTCAGATCGATCGCCGGCGAGCCCTTGCCGCCCGGGTGCACCACCATGCGGCCGGCGTCGTTGATGGAGAAATAGTTGTTCCCCCAACCCCGGATGTTGTAGAGGTCGAGGGAATCGGCCGGAGACCAGCGGCGGGAAAGCGGGGCAGTAGCCATCTCGGCAGAGAGCTCCCAGGCCCCAAGGGCCAGAATTCGTCTGTAGAAAACGCAGGAACGGCGAGCGGAACCGCCCGGCCGCAGGGACTCTAACATGAATCGGCGGGGGGGCCTTCCCGGGGTAGCGCCCCTTCGGGGCGGCCCTCACTCCCCCAACCCCCTCTCTCCCATCCTCCCCCCGTCCGCCGGGAGAGAGGGGGCTCAAAAATCTCTCCTGACTGACTTAGAACCAACCACTCCCTCTTCTCCCGGCGGACGGGGGGAGGATGGGAGAAGAGGGCCGGGGTGATGAGGGCCTCTCCGCCCTGTGATACCTTTTTCCGTCCCACACCCCCCGCCTTCGCGGGGCTCATCCGGAGTGACCACGCGATGACCGACGTCCAGGGACCCGTCCGGGTCCGTTTCGCCCCTTCGCCCACGGGATTCCTGCACGTGGGCGGCGCCCGCACCGCGATCTACAACGACCTGCTGCGGCAGAGCGCCGGCGGCGCCTTCATCCTGCGCATCGAGGACACCGACAAGGAGCGCTCCGACGAGGCCATGACCCGCCAGATCCAGTCGGCCCTGGCCTGGATCGGCGTCGTCTGGGACGAGGGGCCGTTCCTCCAGAGCATGCGGCTGCCGCGCCACCACGAGCGCGCCGAGGAGCTGCTGGCCGCCGGCAAGGCCTACCGCTGCTTCTGCACCCCCGAGGAGCTCGACGCCCAGCGCGCCGAGGCCCAATCGCGCGGCCTGGCGTTCCGCTATCCGCGCACCTGCCTCAACCTCTCCCCGCGGGAGGTCCAGGAGCGCCTCGCCGCCGGTAAGCCGTTCGCCGTCCGCTTCCGGATGCCGGACGACCACATCACCTTCACCGACATCGTGCGCGGCGACATGGACTTCCCGCCGGACGCCCTCGACGACTTCATCCTCCTGCGCTCCGACGGCAACCCGACCTACCACATGTCCGTGGTCTGTGACGACATCGACATGGAGGTCACCCACGTCATCCGCGGCGAGGACCACCTGTCCAACACGCCCAAGCACATCCCGCTCTTCCGGGCGCTGGGCGGCCGGGTGCCGACCTTCGGCCACCTGCCGCTGATCCTGGGGGCGGACAAGAAGCGCCTCTCCAAGCGCTTCGGCGCCACCTCGGTCGAGGAGTTCCGCAACGAGGGCATCCTGCCGCAGGCGCTCTACAACTTCCTGGCCCTGCTCGGCTGGAACCCCGGGGGAGACCGGGAGATCCTCTCGCGCGACGAGATGATCCGCCTGTTCACCGTCGACCGCCTGAACGCCTCGCCGGCCGTGTTCGACCGCGAGAAGCTCTGGTGGATGAACGCGCAATACCTCTCGCAGCTCGACTTCGCGGCCCTGCGACCGCACCTCGAGCCGTTCCTGGCGCAGGTCGGCCTCGCGGACGCGGACCCTACCCGCCTCGCCGCCGCCGTGAACCTCCACCGCAGCCGCGCCCGCACCCTCAAGGAGCTCGCCGAGCTGGTCGTCCCCTACTTCAAGGAAGTGACGTACGACCCGGAGGCGAGCGCCAAGTTCCTCAAGGACCCGGACCTGCCGGCCCACCTCGAGGACCTGCGGGAGCGCTACGCCGCCCTGCCGGGCTTCGACAAGGACTCCCTGGACGCCGCCCTCCGAGCCCTCGCCGAGGAGCGGGGGATCAAGGCGGGCGTGCTGATCCACCCCACCCGCATGGCCCTCTCGGGCGCCGCCGGGGGGCCGCCCCTCTTCGACCTCGTCGAGTTGATGGGCCGCGAGGCGACCGCCGGTCATTTCGACCGCTTCCTCGCCTTCCTGCGGGCGGGGAATACCGTCCCGGCGGCTCAGGGTTGACCCCACCGGGCCGGTTCGGCTAACCTTCCGTCCCTGTCCTGCTGGGAGGTCGTTCAACGGTAGGACATGCGGCTCTGACCCGCAGAATCGGGGTTCGAATCCCTGCCTCCCAGCCAAACCGAGAAGGCTTCAAGGCCGCGCGAGCGGCCTTTCGTGTTTCTGGGCTGTGCAGTCTGCTGCTAAACTGATCCTCAATGAGCAGCTCCCTCCTCCAGAAATACCGCGCGGAGATCCTCGACTTGGCCCTGCGCCATGGAGCCAGGAACGTGCGTGTTTTCGGTTCCCTCGCCCGGGGTGAAGGCCGGGAGGATAGCGACCTCGACCTGCTCGTGACGCTCGGAGAAGGGCGTTCGCTCTTAGACCTCGTGGGGCTCAAGCAGGATCTGGAGGATCTCATGCACCGCCCGGTGGATGTGGTCACAGAAAGGGCCCTGTCCCCCTATATGCGAGAGCATGTCCTTTCTGAAGCCATTCCCCTGTGAGCCGAGACAAGACCTACCTGCAACATATACTCGATGCTATCGAGAAGATCGGGGTCTATACCGCCGTGGGCTATGACGAGTTCATGGCCAAGTCCCACTGGCACGATGCGGTGGTTCGCCAACTCGAAATTATCGGCGAAGCGGTCAAGCGACTCTCTCCCGAGGTCACCCAACGCCGGCCCGACATCCCTTGCCGCCGCATTGCAGGAATGCGGGATGTCCTCATCCACAACTACATGGGCGTAGACTTGGAAGCTGTCTGGGAGGTTACTCAGAACGATCTGCCACAACTTCGGCAGGCGGTTGAAGAGTTAGTGGGCGAAAAATAGGCACCTGTTCAGTGGTGATTACAACCGGGCATGCTCGGCGAGCCGGGTGGCATCTCTTACTGTAGGGTATAGTTGCATGCAACTATTGGCGCGCCGATTTCCCTTCTCCATTACCGTTAGTCGCATATGCAGAAGCCTTGTTGAGCTTGTATCTACCGAAGAGAAACTATTAAGATCAATCGTCCTTAAGGGAGGGCTATGACTGAAAAAGAGGAAAAGGGTATCGCCAAGGAACTCGGGAACGAATTCGAGATTGGACAGTATATTCAGGCGCTGGCGTCGTCTTCGAGCCGTGTCCGCTTCGTTATGCTAGCGATAATAATAGCAATTATAGCTGCGGCCTCTACCTTGTGGAGCGAGCAAAAGGGATCTTGGGAAAGAGCACGGGTCAAGAGACTGTTTGAAAGCAACATGAAGGCTGATGTCAATAATATATGGAAAGATAAGCTATTTTATGACGATAAGTGCAAGCCCAGAGAAGAACTCGCGGAGCCGTTCCTTCCCAAATTACGGACCCTGATATTTGAAACCAAAGTGTCGGCTGATGCTTCTGAGGCATACGGTAATCTCAGCGCCGAGAATAAGTGCGATGTAGTACGACGCTTTAGGCGTCTCGGGATCGCCAGCAAGGAGAATGCGAATGCCTATGCCGAGAAATTGTATGAGGCGTATGTTAACAACATGCTATATGTAAGGGTTCCAGTGCTTGGAATCCTATTCGACGTCAATGATCTAGGGCTAATCACCGGAGTAACCTTCTTCGTGTTGATGCTTGTCATGAGCTTCTACACGCACCGTGCGCATGAAAATCTATCACTATGTATGTGGAAAGTACGCGAACTCGCCGAAAAAGAAAAATGTTTTGACTTGCCTGGCAGCAAGCCGAATCTCCTTTATCATGCACTGGCCATGCAGCAGGTTTTTACCATTCCCCCTACGCTTGCGCGTTGGAGGAATAATTGGGTCTTTAGGCGCGCTCACTATTCGCTCTTCCTCCTTCCCTTTCTTACCCAGTTAGCAGTAATGATGAATGATGTTAATACCGCTCAAATTGGCTCGGACTATAGCGCAATCCAGACCCGGTTGTCCCTGCAAATTCAGGTTGCTTTGCTGATCGCAGTATTCTTCTTTTGCCTTTTGTGCTGGTCGCATCTACATGCCGACGACGTCCTATGGGAGCGAATCTTCCTATTCATTAACCCAGGCCATCGGTTCAAGGCGAAGGCGAGGTGGATCTTCTGGTCTCACTTTGCTGAGAACCGGATTCCGGGTTGGGGTATAGCAGTCACAAACTACGGGTTGTTTATAACAGATACAGTGCGAGATATCATCTGGCGGGTTACCCAAAATGAACTCTTACATTACAAATCACTTCACGCTAAGGGCTTATACTTGAATAGCGAGGGCCTATGCTACTACTCGCTAAGTTCCGGTAATGCGCGATCGTTTAAGGGTGGGATCAGGCGTCTCCAGTGGTTGAAAACTCCTATTTCATGGTCGGAAGGAGATAGAGATCCTGATCCTCACTCGGAAATCATTAATGGCCTAGTTGACAAAAATGACCTGCTCCAGGTGTGGAAGCGAAGGATGAAGAGAACCCATCCGACGAACCTAAGCACTTGGGACCTCGGAGGGGCCAAGCACCAGGGCGATGGCGCGGGTGATGATGCTGGATTCGATTCTATTCAGGCGGTGATTCATGATGGAACTTCTTTACTTGTCACCGACGGTGCTTGGTTGAGATGCATCAACGAGAAGGGGACTATGACCACTTGGGGAGGAAAGCCTCTGGCGGAAGTTGTCCGTCGGGAGAGTCCGTTTCTGCTCGGCATGGCTCTCACAGGCGGTAAGGTAATCACACCAGAGGGAAATCATATTAAGCGCGACTTCAAGCCCAAGGTCTTAGTCTGCGACTTTTCTACCAGGCGAATTTTGGCCGTTACTGACGAAGCGGCAGAGGAAGTATATAGAAGCAGGTTTAACTGGGCCCCTTCGGGAATATTTGTTCATAAAGACGACATCTACCTTTTAGAGTACAAAAGAGGATTCGTTTGGAATGAGCTGGTGACTTCAAGCCAGGCGAGAAATAAGCTATGGTTCTTCGCTCCTCTATATTTATTCAGGAGTTATTTGCGTGTCCTTAGGTTCTCTTCTCTTTCATTCAGAGAATCGCCGGCTGTTCTCTGTAGGATATCGCCGATAAAGGCGTTCTGGGCGAAAAAGAAGGCCCGGAGGATAAACCCAAAGCGGTGTGAAACGAAATGCATAAAGAACTCCGATAATTGGCAGTGGCCGAAGGTATAGACTATCGGGAGTCTGATTCCGGAGTTCCCGGCAGAGTGATGCCCGGGAGGACTGGGCGCTAACCGCGTACAGTTCTCCTCTGCTCGTGACCTGACCAGCTCGACGGAGACGAGCACAGGCTCGTAGTTGAGGTCGTGATTTTCGGAGCTCTCCCAAGATCTGCGAGAAGGCGCCGAGCCGCGAGTGACACAAGTGAGTGACAGGTGTCAACTAACGGGAAGTCTTATGAGGTTAGCGATCGGCTAGTCTTACGACCCCGCTGGTTGGTAGTGGGCCAGGAGGCCCGGGTTGACGGGAATGCCGGGGGCGGCGGGGCGGAGGGCGGCCGTAGGCCGACCGGAGACCCGGCGCCCCCCGGCGAATTCACTTCATCATTCTCTCCAGATCCCGCAGCCGGTAGGACCGGCCTTTGATGTTCAACGCGTGGCAGTGGTGCAGGAGCCGATCCAGCAGCGCCGTGGCCATGGCCTCGTCTCCGGCCAGAATCTCCGGCCAATCCTTGACCGACTTGTTGGTGGTGATCAGCGTACTGCCTCTCCCGTAGCGGAAGCTGACGAGGCGAAACAGCAGGCTCGCCTCCTGCCGACTCATCGGCTGGAAACCCATTTCATCGATGATCAGCAGGGCCACGTTGACGTACTTCTTACGCCGTAGCGCCTGGGGCGACAGCTCGGCGTCCTGTTTCATCGCGTGCAGCAGGTCGTCGAGCCGGAAGAAGGCTACGGAGAAGCCGTTCTCCACCCCCTTGACTCCCAGGGCCTGGCTCTAGTACTACTGTGTCATAAGGTCTAGGCAGAGGGGGCAACCTGTGGCAGGCTTGCCCCATGCCTATTGCCAAGTCGCCGGAAGCGGAGCGGTTCGAGGCGTACCTGGAGCGGTTGAATGTGGCGGTCGGTCACGCGGATC
>DASWRX010000322.1:0-12203 GCA_036402955.1 Thermoanaerobaculia bacterium | reverse complement strand
CGCCGGAGGAGATCGGCCTCGGCGTCGACGGCTGCAGCGTGCCCACCTTCCACGCGCCGCTGGCCGCCGCGGCCCGCGGCTACGCCGCGCTCGCCGATCCGCGGGCGGCGGGCTGCGCGGCCGGCGTCGCGGCGGCGGTGGACACGGTCGTCCGCGCGATGACCGCGGCGCCGGAGATGGTGGCGGGGCCCGGGCGGTTCACCACCCGGCTGATGGCGGCGACCGGCGGGCGGGTGCTGGCCAAGGAGGGGGCCGAGGGGCTCTACGGCCTGGCGGTGCGGGGACCGGTGGCGCTGGGGATCGCCGTCAAGATCGCCGACGGCGGCGAGCGCAGCCGGGACGGCGTGGTTCTCGACGTGCTCCGCCAGCTCGGCTCCCTCTCCGGCGGCGAGTTCGAGGAGCTGCGAGACCTCCATACTCCCGTCCTCTACAATCATCGGGGAATCCGGGTCGGCGAGGTGCGCCCGGAAGTGGATCTCGAAGAGGTGTAGACTTGCCGTCTGGAATGAAAGCGATCTCCGGCCGGGCCCTGCGCTGGGCCGCTCTCCTGCTCATCGTCCCCCTGCTCCTGGCGGGGTGCTCGCGGTTCCACTGGCGGCGCTCCAGTCGCCGCGAGCTCTACAAGACGCTGACCCCCGGAGTCGCCTACGAGATCATGCGGGACAACCCCGGCATGCTCGTCCTCGACCTGCGGCCGGCGCAGGAGTACAACGGCGAGACGGGGCACGTCCGGGGAGCGCGCAACCTCCCCCTGGCCCGTCTGCCCTACCGGATGCTCGAGGTCCTGGCGTTCCGGGACGAGACCATCCTGGTCTACTGCAAGGCCGGCAATTGCGGCGACCAGGGGATGAGGGTCCTCCTCGCGAGCGGCTTCGAGAACGCCATCCTGATGGACGGCGGCATCGAGGCCTGGATCCGTGGCGGGTTCAAGACCGTGCTGCCCGCCAACCTCGCCGGGAGGCGCCGCCCCGCAGAGCCGGGCCGGCCGGTCATGCCCGTCAAGCCCGAGGACAAGAAGAACAACGGGGAGGTGGACGTCGCGGTGCCGCCCCCGCCGCCTCCGCCCTAGGGGCGCCGACGAATCCGCCACCAACGAATCCCGATCGATTCTTCAGGAGATCCCGATGACTGTCCATACCGCCCCTGCCGAGACCTCGACCGTGGACGCCCTGCGCGAGCTCAAGGGAACTCTGGGCGACCGCATCCTGCTCGACGACGAGGTGCGCGCGCTCTACCGTTCCGACTTCGGCCGCACGGTCGACCGGCTGCCCGGCGCCGTGGCCCGCTGCGCGTCGGCCGAGGAGATCGCCGAGGTCGTCCGCTTCTGCCGCGAGCGGAAGATCCCCGTCACCCCCCGCGGTCAGGCGCACACCCAGAGCGGCCAGGCCACCACCGCCGGGGGCGTGCTGCTCGACACCTCCGTGATGGCGACGATCCACGAGATCGACGAGGCGGGGGAGACCGCGACCGTCGACTGCGGGGTGGTCTGGCGCGACCTGGTGACGGCGACGCTGGAGAAGGGGCTCATCCCCCGCGTGCTGACCAACAACCTGGGGGTGCAGGTCTCGGGCACCCTGTCGATGGCCGGCCTGGGCGTGGCGAGCTTCCGCTACGGCGCCCAGGTGGACAACGCCGTCGAGCTGCAGGTGGTCACCGGCACCGGCGAGATCGTCACCTGCTCGCGCGAGCAGAACCGCGACCTCTTCGACGTGGTGCGCTGCGGCCTCGGCCAGTTCGGCGTCATCACCCGCGCCAAGGTCCGCCTGCGCCGCGCGAAGAGCGTGGTGCGCAAGTACTTCTTCCTCTACGACGACCTCGCCACCGTGATGGCGGATTCGAGGCGGGTGATGGACCCGGACAACCCCACCTTCTCCTCGCTGGAGTCCTGGTGCACCCCCTGTCTCCAGGGGATCCGGAAGATCGGCGAGGGCATGGAGCTGGGCGAGGGCATGCAGACCTTCGCCCAATGGTTCTACCCGCTCCACCTCACGGTCGAATTCGACGCCGGCGAGGAGCCGGACGACCAGGCGATGCTCGCCGGGCTGAAGCCCTACCGGCACGTCCACACCGAGGACTTCAGCCAGTACGAGTTCGCCAACCGCATGGACCCGGTCTTCGAGCTGTGGCGCCGCAGCGGTTACTGGGAGATGGCCCACCCGTGGATGGAGACGATCCTGCCCTGGGAGAGCGCCGGCGAGTTCATCGAGGCGGTGCTCGGTCAGACGCCGCCGCAGGCCCTGGGACCGGGCGGCCACATCCTCCTCTGGCCAGCCTACACCCACACCTCGGACGCCCCCCTCTTCATGCACCCGGGCGGCGACTACGTGATGGGCTGGGGCATCCTGCCGGGCGTGCCGTTCAAGTTCCTCGACCGCGCCCTCGCCCAGCTCGACATGGCGAGCGAGCTGTCGATCGTCTATGGCGGCAAACGCTACCTCTCGGGCTTCATCACCTTCAACACGGTGGAGAAGTGGGCGCAGCACTTCGGCGACCGCTGGCCGACGATCCTGGAGGCCAAGCGGAAGTTCGATCCCGCGGGGATCATGGCGCCGGGGTTCATCCAGTACGAGTAGGGCGGTCTCTCACCGTCCCCCGCCCTGGATCCGGTCCACCTTGAGGGTCGTGCCGCCACAGGAGGAGCGTCCCGCCAGCACGCCGATCACCCGCACCTGGTCGCCGCCGTGGTAGCTCTCCAGGTCCCCGGCCAGATCGTAGGAGGTCCCGTCGGGGGTGTGGATCGCCGGGCAGGTGCCGCCGAAGTCCAGCCGGCCGTCGACGCGGAGCTGCTCGTGCTCGTCGTCCCGGTCCTCCTGCTCGACATCGCCGGGAGGCGCCGGAGGCTGGCGGTCGTCGTACTGGCCGTTCGGGGGAGGCGGGGCGATCGGAGGGCTCTGGGGATTGGGGGGATAGCCGTTGTCATAACCACGGTCCCGATCCCGGTCACCACGGTCGCCGTCGCGGTCGTAGCCCCCCGGCCGGCCGGCATCGCCGCCGCTACCGTTCAGGTACCCATAGCGGTCCGAATACCAGCCGCCGCGGTCGCGGTTCTCGGCGATGAAGGCGCGGAAGTCGCCGTCGCGGCGCGAGTCGAAGTAGGGCGAGTCGTGGTCCTCGCCCCTCCAGATGGCGTCGATGCCCAGCACCGCCACGGTCGGGCCCTGGGCGCCGCAGGGGTTGCCGTCCGCCGCGCGCTCGCGCAGGAGGACGTGGTCTCCCGGCCGCAGGCCGCGCGTGTCCCCGGTCAGAAAGAAGACCTCGTCTGAGTCGTGATCGCGGATCGTCGGGCAGCGCCCCTCGAAGGTGACGAAGCCGTCGATCTGGTCCACCGGACCGTTGCCGCCGTAGCCGCGGTCATAGGGCCCGTGAGGATAGGGAGCGGTGTCGACGACGCAGGCGGGCAGCGACAGCGCCGCTCCGAGAAGCAGGGCGAACCTGGAGCCCCGCGCGAGAGTTCGAATCGTGGACGTCATGGCTGCACCTCCTGGCTGCTGGTGGCTGGAGGGGAGAGAGCGTGCAGCCCCTCCCCTCAGCATATCGATTCAAGGCCCATGCCACGACGACCGCTCAGCGGACGCGCCTCAGCGCCGCCGGATGTCCTGGATTTCCAGCGCCGTGCCGCCGCAGGAGGAAGCGCCCCCGACGACCCCGGTCACGTGGACCCGGTCGCCGTCATGGTAGTTCGCCAGATCGCCGGCCAGGTCGTAGGTCTCCCCGTTGCCGCCGCGGATCGCCGGGCAGGAACGGTTGAAGTCGAGCCGGCCGTCGACGCTGATCGGCTGGCGGTCGCCGCCGCTCGGGCCGTTCGGGTTGTCCGGGGCGTCGTACTGCCCGTCGGGAGCCTGAGCGTCCGGCATCCGGTTGTCCGGCATCCGAGCGTCCGGCATCCGGTTGTCCGGCATCCGGGCGTCCGGCATCCGATTGTCGGGAGCGTACCCGTTGTCGTACTGGCCGTTCGGGGCGTATCCATTGTCGTACGGGCGGTTGTCATACGGACGATTGCCCGGCGGGGCCTGATCGTACGGGCCGCGCCGATCGTACGGACCGGGCCGGCGTTCGGCGTACCAGCCGCCGCGATCGCGGTTGCGCAGGAGGAAGCGGTCGAAGCTGCCGTCGCGCCGGGCGTCGAAGTAGGCCGAACGGTGAGCGCCGTCCGTCCAGACGGTCCGCACCTCCAGCACCTCGAGGGTCGGCGCGTCGTTGCCGCAGGAGCTCCGGTTCAACAAGCGCTCGCGCAGGCTGACCTGGTCGCCCGGCCGCAGGCCGCGCGTGTCGCCCAGCAGGTAGTAGTTCCGGTTCTGGCGGTCGCGGAGGACGAGGCAGCGTCCCCCCTCGTCACGGAGGTAGCCGTCGACGATCCCGCGCGGCGGGTAGGCCCGGGAAGGGCGGCCATAGGGACCGTAACCGTAACCCGGCTGCGCGGCGGCGGGCAGCGCCAGAGCCAGGCACGCCGCGAGGAGCAGGACCGGCCCGGAGATCTTCACGAGTCGAGGGTGGTTCTTCATGGAGTCATCTCCTGGTGAGGGGTAGGGAGGACCGTCCACCGCGCCCTCCGGCAGAGGAGAATTCAAGACGTATGCCACCCCTTCAATATGATGATTTCAAAGGGCTTGCTCGGATTGCCTCCCCAGGACCTCCCGCCCCCGGAGCCGGCCGGCGGCCTCTCCCGGGGGCGCGGCCGTCCTCGATCCCATCGCGGTCCTTCTGATAGCCTCCCGGGTCATGAGCACCCAGACGACCACCACCACCGTCCGCATCGCCCACAGCCCGGATTCGGACGACGCCTTCATGTTCTACGCCCTGACTCAAGGGGTCCTCGACGTCGAGGGGCTCGACGTCCGGCACGTCCTGCAGGACATCGAGACCCTCAATCAGGCGGCCTTCCAGGGCACCTACGAGATCACGGCGCTCTCCTTCCACGCCTACGCCCATCTCGCCGACCGCTACCAGATCATGCCCTCGGGGGCGAGCTTCGGGGACGGCTACGGCCCGATCGTCGTCTCCCGCCAGCCCTTCGCCCGGGAGGATATGCCGGGGCTCAAGATCGCCATCCCCGGCGAGCTGACCACCGCCCACCTCGCCCTGCGGCTCTGGCAGCCGCGGGTGACCCCCTACATCGTCCCCTTCGACCGCATCCTGGACGTCGTGCTCGCCGGTGAGGCGGACGCCGGCGTGGTGATCCACGAGGGCCAGCTCACCTACGGCGATCTCGGGCTGCGGAAGGTGGTGGACCTGGGGGAGTGGTGGAAGGGCGACACCGGCATGCCGCTGCCGCTCGGCGGCAACGGCATCCGGCGCGACATCGAGCCCGAGCTCAAGGCGCGGCTCTGCCGGCTGCTGACCGAGAGCATCAACTACGGGCTCGACCACCGGCAGGAGGCGCTCGGCTACGCCACGCGCTACGCCCGCGGCCTGGAGGACGATCCCGAGCGCTCGGACCGCTTCGTGGGCATGTACGTCAACGACTGGACCCGGGACTACGGCGAGGCGGGCCGCCGCGCCGTGCAGCTCCTACTCGACCGCGGCCACGAGGCGGGGGTCCTGAAGAGCAGGGTCCAGGCCGAGTTCGTCGGGAGCTGAGCGGGGGGATCTGGCCGGATGCATGGCCTCGCCGCCCTGGTCTTCGATCTCGACGGAACGCTGATCGACTCCCGCCGCGACATCACGACCGCCATCAACCGGATGCGGGCGGAGCTTTCGCTGCCGCCGCTGGCGCTGGCGACCGTGATCACGATGGTGGGGGAGGGCGCGCGCCTGCTGGTCGAGCGGGCGCTGGGCCCCGGATTTTCCCCTGAGCAGGTCGACGCGGCCCTGGCCCGTTATCTTCAGCTTTATGAGGACGTCTGCCTGGACGAGACCCGGGCCTATCCGGGCATCGAGGAGATGCTCGCCGTCCTGGCCGGGCGCTATCCGCTCGCCCTGCTGAGCAACAAGGGGGAGGCGCTCTCCCGCAAGATCCTCGACGGCCTCGGCCTCTCCCGTTTCTTCCGCGAGATCCTGGGCGGCGACAGCCTGCCCACCCGCAAGCCCGATCCCTCGGGCCTCCTCGTCCTCGCCGGCCGCCTCGGCGTTCCCCTCGACCACCTCCTCCTGGTGGGGGACACCTGGATCGACGCCGAGACCGCCCACAACGCCGGCAGCCCCTTCGCCCTCGTCGAATGGGGCTTTCCCCGTCCCCCCAGGCTCGACGAGGTGAAGACGGACCTCCGGGTGGCGACGGCGGGGGAATTGACGGCGGCGCTGGGGTAGAGCTGAAAAACGCCCCTACAACCGGAAATCCCGCCGCACCTGGCCGTTCTCCAGGTCGAGCACCACGACGCGCCCGCGGTCGTCCGCCAGGGTGAGGTACTGGGGGGTCAGGCGGAGCGCCACCTTGGCGGAGCGTCCGAGGGTGACCTCGGCGCGGATGGCGGCGGACGGCAGATGGACCAGGTAGAGGCAGGTGGCGTCCGAGGCGTGGACGGGCAGGGCGGCCCAGTCGCCGTCGATGACGGGCTCGCCCGGCTTGCCCGCTCCGGAGAGCGGGATCTCCAGCTCCGGCCCGCCGTGGATCTGGAACGTGATCCGCCGTCCCGCCGCGCCGGCCGGCGACGGCTCGACCAGCACGCCCTCCGGCGAGACCGCGATACGGCGGGTGCGCCGGACCCCGGGCGGGATGGCGACCGGATCGCGGCGGCGCAGGGTGAGCGAGGGGAGCTCGTAGGTCCACACCTCGGAGTGCTCGCCGGCCAGGATCAGCGAGCAGAAGGCCGGGGAGCGGGAGATGGCCAGCGCGCTGCCCGGCAGGCGGGAGACCCCCCAGGCGCCGTCGAGGCGCTTGCCCGCGGTCTCGGCGGCGAGCAGACCGTCGGGACCGGCCACGAACCAGAGGGCGCCGTCGTAGTCCGGCGCGAAGGCGTCGAGGCGCGCCTCGCACCAGGGCTCGGCCCGCCGCAGCGGGAAGTCGAGCCGCGCCAGGCGCCAGGAATCCCCGCGCCGGCCCAGCGCGATCGCCCGGTCGCCGTGATCGGACACCACGAGCCGGTGGGCCGGCTGGTCGAATTCCGCCACCGTGCGCCCGCCCCGCGCCAGCAGCCGCACCCCGGCCTCGCCGAGCGCCACCGCCGTCAGGCCGTTGGGCAGGAACGCCGCGTCGTACGCCGCCATGGTGCCGGCGTCGCGGGCGGCGATCTCGACGTGCCACGGCTCGCCCTGCGCGATCCAGAGGGTGCGCTCCGGCAGGCGCAACGACAGGACGTCGGCCCGCAGGGCGCCGTCCCCCGCGAACGCGGCGAGCTGGCGGAAATCGGCGGTCTCCATGCGGGCGCCGAGCCGCCCCGAGTCGCGGGCCACGGCACGCACGGCGGCGCGGGCGAGGGCGGTGGCGGCGGGGATCCGCGGACCGCGGGTCAGCGCGTCCGCGAAGGCCAGCCGCGCCGGCGCTCCCTCGGCGCGCCAGCTCTCGAGCAGCCCCAGGGCCGCGGCGCGGACCGCCGCGAAGGGCTCCGGCGCCAGCGCGACCTTGCGGGCCAGCATGCGGCCGGCGGGCGCTCCCCCCTGCTCGATGGCGCGGTCCATCCATTCGAGCGCCGTGTGGCGTTCCTCGGCCAGCGGCCAGAGGATGTCCACGGCCGCGGCATAGTCCCCGGCGGCGGCCAGCTCGCGGGCCCAGAGGCGCCGCAGCTCCGCCGCCTGATCCGTCTCCCGGCTGCGCTCGAGCCGCGTCACGGCGTCGGCGAAGGCGCCGGTGCGGTGGGCGATCCGCAGGCCGCGCTGGCGGTCGCCGGCGAGGAACCACTGGCGGACCACCAGCCCGGGCGGCAGATCGCGCGCCTCGGCCATCTCGGCGGCCAGCCGCAGTCGCCCGTGGCGCTCCAGGAAGGCCACCGCCTCCTCGTGGGCGTGCAACACCTCGGCGAGCAGGAAGGCGGCCTCCTCCACGCGCTCCTGGGACTCCAGCCGGTGGAAGGCCTCGCGGTAGAGCCGCCGCAGCTCGCCGTGGAGGTCGGGCGAGATCTCGCCGACCGACCAGGGGCGCGAGCGCTCGGGCCGGATGTTGAGGTCGGCGCGCGGCGTGAACGAGCGCAGCGGCAGCCGCCGCGGCCCCGCCTCCGCGGCCAGCGGGATGGCGTGGCGCAGCGCACTGTCGAGGTCGCCGCTCTCGAACATCTCCCGCATCTTGCGGATGTAGGCGGCGTGGCGCCGGCCCACCGCCCGCGACATGCGCGAGGCCAGGGCCGTGCGGCCGGTCAGCCGGTGGAGGGCGGTGGCGAAGCGCGAGCCCATGGCGCCGCGCGGGCGCTGCGGCTCCGGGGCAGCGCCGGCCTCGGCAATCCCCTCCGGGAACGCGGGCGCCGGAGGCTCCTCGCGGGCCGGCCCGGCGGCGAGACCCGAGTCCGGCAGCGGCTCATGGAGCTGGCCGCGGTCGCGCTCCTCGCCGCGCGGGCCGGGGCTCCCCAGGCGCAGCAGGCGCACGCAGGAGGCGTCGTCGGGCAGGTCGAGCCGGGCCTCCGCGGTCCCGTCGCCGCGCCGCAGCGCGACGCCAACCTGGCGGCCGGCCGGATCGAGCGCGTCCCAGATCTGGAGGTGCGTGGCGCCGGGAAGGTCGGGCGGAGCGCCGAGCCGCGGCGAGCCGACCGCCCAGACCTCGTCCCACTCCGGCCGCTCCTCCAGGCGCGAGCGCCAGGCCGCGATCTGCGGCCCCGTGGCCTCGAGCAGGGTGCGGGCGCCCACCAAGCCGCGGACGCCCTCCGCCGTGGACCCTTGAGAGAGCGGCGCCTCCGGCTCCTGGAGGATTCCCCAGGCGAACCGCGCCCCCGCCATCTCGGCGCGGCGGGCGAGGACGAGGAGGACGGCGATCTGCGCGACGCGAGGCGTGCCGAGCTGGCCGGGGCCGGGATCGAAGAGGGCGAGGCAGGCCGATCCCGCGGCGGGCGCTCCCAGGGGATCGAGCAGGAGGGCCAGTCGCTCGACGAGCGGCGCGAGCGCAGGCGCGGCCTCCAGAGGGAGCGCCTCCAGCCAGGACGTCCAGACCGACGGTGAGCCGGCAGACTCCATCGTGTTCGAGATCCTCCCCTCCCGGGCCGCCGGATCGGCGGCCAGCAGCCTTCCAGATCAAAACGACAAAGCAAAAGAAAAGGCGTCCTATGATAAGGGTGCGGCAGGGGTGCCGTCGAGGGACGAACGCATTTTCCGGATCAGTCTTCCGTTTCCGGCGAAGAACGACGCGCAGACGCTGACGCTGGTCCGGCGCTGATCCGCCCCGGAAATGCGCGACTCGCCTCGCGAGGCGGGTCAGCCGCCTTTGGAGGCGAGCCTCTCGCCTCTGGAGGCGGGCCGTTCCCTTCGGGAGGCGGAAGGTCCGCCCCGCGAGGCGAGTCTCCCGCCTCTGGAGGCGAGCCATCCGCCTCTGGAGGCGAGCCATCCGCCTCTGAAGGCGAGCCTTCCGCCTCGTGAGGCGAACCCTCCGCCTTCAAAGGCGAGTCATCCGCCTCCAGAGGCGAGTCATCCGCGTCTGGAGGTGGATCATCCGCCTCGCGAGGCGGACCGTCGGCCTCTGGAGGCGGGAGCCGGGAGACCCCATGAAGCGCGCGCTCTTCGTTCGCGGTCAGGCCGGGAGCGGCAACCCGCCTGCCATCCGGGTCGGCTGCGCGGGCTGGAGCCTGCCGCGCGCCGCGCAGTCGCGGTTCGCGGCGGCGGGGCGGGAGGTCTGGTGCATCTTCGACAACACCACCCTCGGCGCCGCCACCCACAACGCTTTGGATCTCCGCTCCCGGCAACTTCCTGGTCCTGGTTGACGTGTCTTGAGCAATTCTTTAACCTTGGACTTAGGGAGGATATCCATGAAAAGCATGCTCGTCGGGATCGCTCTGAGCGTCATCGGACTGTGCTCTCTCCCGGCGGCCGCCCAGAACGCCTGCTCCGGCGCCTGTGGCCCGGCGTCCGATTGCACGGGCGATTGCATCGTCTTTCCGCCGGGTACCCAGCATGGACAGCTCAACGGCGGTTGTGGGGGAAACGGGGCGCCCAACGTGGGCCCGACCTGCAAGATGGACGACCCCGAGCTCTGGCGGGGCGGCGGCAGCGTGGCGTGCGGAAACAGCCTGGGGAAGGTGGGTTGGGCTGTCGTGCGCTACCACGAGAACGCGGAGCACCACCCGCGTGGGATGGTCGTTCTCGCCGCATCGTCGGACGAGTTTGCGCAGTATGCGAGACCTTACCTTGCCGTGCAGCAGGACCAATGGCCAGGTCAGGTCCATCGGGAGAACGAGCTCCTCCTCGCCGCTCCGTCCGGACCGTGTGAGGCTTTGTGGTCGCAGATCGCGAGCCGGGAGATCGGCGGAGCCGTGACCGATAAGCCCCAGGTGATCTACTTCCATGCCGTCACCGACGGCAGCGGTCAGATCACGTCCCTCGACGTGCTGTACTCCGAGGCCCACCGGAGGGAGGCTGAGCGGCTCCTCGCTTTCGGTCGGGCGAATCTCAAGGTGTGGTCGCTGCGCGACCGGAGCACGCCCGTGGAGATGTTCGGAGCCCTCATGGAGGCCGATGGCCAGTTCGGCGCCATGGTCGAAGCCGGAAGCCCAAGATGATGGACGCCTCCGGAACGGTCCCCGAGCCCTGCGCCTAGCGCACGGAGTCTCCCATGCTGTTCGTCGTTCGCTTCGTGGATGATCCGTCGCGCCTGGAGATCCGCAAGCAATTCCTGGCGGCGCACCTCCAGTGGCTGGACGCGCATCAACTCCCTTCATGTCCAAGGCCTTCCGGAGCGCAAGGTTCCGGTCTGACCGCGTTCCGCCCCGTCAGGCGCCGAGCTTCCGGATCTCTGCTTCCAGAAAGGCCAGGGCGGCCTCGAGAGAGGCGCGGCGGACGGGCGAGCGGGCCGCCTCGAGGTCCTGGAGCACTCTCCGCCGGGACATCTCGAGGCTGGCCCGCTTCTTCCCGCGCTCCCGCTGCTCGGCGGTGAGCGACTCGCCCCGTTCCGCGAGCGCGCCGGCGTCGTCGATCTGAGACTCGACGGACTTGCTCTCCCAGCCGCGGGCCATTCCCTTCCTCCCGGCTCAGTGCGGGTTGCCGCAACCCTGCCCGTCGGTGACGGCGGTCAGGACTCCGCTGGCGGCGGTGATCGTGCGGCTGTAGCACCCGCCGCCGGTGCTGCGCGCGGTGTAGGTCTGCGAGCTCTTGCGGTCCTGGTAGCCGGTGAGGGCTCCCGCGGCGCTGAACAGCAGGGTGTCGGCGGAGTCCACCGTGTTGGAGACGCCGGCGAGGGAGGGGAAGCCGGGGCCCGTGCGGGCGTCCTGGCTGTCGAACCCTTGATGGACCGTCGTCGTCTGGGCGGCGGAGCCGTCGGCGTTGACCACGAAATTGATGTCCAGGCTCAGCGGAAAGGAGAGCTGCTGGCCGGCGACGGCGACGGAGTGTCCCTGCTTCGTGGTGGTGGCGGAGAGGACCCTGGTGCCCTGGGTGATGTTCTGGACGTACTGCGTATTCGTGATGTTGAACTGCTGCTGGTTCGAGAAGCTCAGCGTCTGCAGGACGGCGGTCTCGACCTTGCCGTGCGAGGTGTTGACGTAGCCGGCGAGCGCGAAGGCGCGGTCGGCCTTCGTGGTCACGGTGCCGGTGATGGAGCCGTCCGGCGCCGTGGCGAGGTTCTCCTGCACGGTCGGGTGCGGCACGGCGGCCAGCGTGTTGGCGGTGACGGCGCCGGTCACGTGGCTGGCGCCGTGGTCGAGGTAGAGCAGCAGGGAGGCCGCCACCAGGAAATAGTTGTCGGCGTTGAAGACGCTGACGCCCACCTGGTGCGGCTGGCCGTTGCTGAGCACTCCCGCGAAGGGGGTGAGGTCGACGCGGTAGGGGATGAAGTTGAGCGTCTGCACGCCCGGGATCGGCCGCCACAGCAGGGGATCGATGCCGCCGGTGAAGATCCACGGGTAGACGGGGGCGATGCCGGCCGGCTGGCCGTCGATGGTGATCTCGGCCTCGCGGAAGGCGGTGCCGCCGCAGCTCTGGAGCTCGCCCGCGACGTCGTCCGGCACGCAGGTGTACCAGAACTCGTCGCCCGACTGGCTCTGCGGGATGACGTCGAGGTAGGCGGCCTCGACGTTGGTCGGCAGGGAGAAGGTCGGCGCGAGGACGCTGGCGGTGGTGGCGAGCAGGGCCGCTCCCCCCGGCGCGGTGGACAGCGGCAGGACGGCGTCGGCGGCCCGCGGCGCCGGCGCGGCGGCGGA
>DASWRX010000321.1:0-24964 GCA_036402955.1 Thermoanaerobaculia bacterium | reverse complement strand
ATCAACGAAGCCGTGGTGGACGATCCCGAGTTGCTGAACGAGGATCCGCACGGCGACGGCTGGCTGATCAAGATCCGGTTCTCGTCCGCCGACGATCTCAAGGAATTGATGAATGCCGAGAAGTACGAGGAGTACGTGAAGAGTGGCGAAGCTTGAGAACGCGTCCGGGGCGGCCGGCGCCGCCGCGCTCGGCGCTCCAGCGGAGACTGGCTCGCCGGTTTCCGGCGGCGTCCTGAACCCGACCGACACCTTCGTCCGCCGCCACCTGGGACCGAGCGGGAGCGAGGTCCGGGAGATGCTCGCCGCGATCGGCGCCGGCTCGCTCGCGGAGCTGGTGCGCGAGACGGTGCCGGCGTCCATCCTGCGCGGCGCTCCCCTCGACCTCGCGGGCCTGCCCGCGGACCGCGAGCTCGGCGAGCAGGAGATGCTCGCCGCCCTGCGCCGGATCGTCCAGCGGAACCGCGTCTGCCGCTCGTTCCTCGGCATGGGGTACCACGGCTGCATCACGCCCGGGGTGATCCAGCGCAACGTCCTCGAGAACCCCGGCTGGTACACGCAGTACACCCCCTACCAGTCCGAGATCTCGCAGGGCCGCCTGGAGGCGCTGCTCAACTTCCAGACGATGGTGGCGGACCTCACCGGGCTGCCGGTCGCCAACGCCTCGCTGCTCGACGAGGGCACCGCGGCGGCGGAGGCGATGCACCTCTGCCACGCCCAGGCGAACGGCAAGCGGAACGCCTTCTTCGTCGCCGCGGACGCCCATCCGCAGACGATCGAGGTGATCAGGACCCGCGCCGGTGCGATCGGCGTCGAGATCCGGGTGGGCGACCCGGAGAGCGCCGACCTCGCGGCGGGGGACCTCTTCGGCATCCTCGTCCAGTACCCCACGACCGACGGCCGGGTGATGGACTACCGGCCGCTCGCCGAGCGGGCCCACGCCGCCGGCGCGCTGGTGGTGGCGGCGGCCGACCTGCTGGCTCTGACGCTGCTGCGCCCGCCGGGCGAATTCGGCGCCGACGTGGCGGTGGGCTCGGCGCAGCGGTTCGGCGTGCCGATGGGCTATGGCGGCCCGCACGCCGCCTTCCTCGCCACCCGCGACGAGTACAAGCGCCAGCTCCCCGGGCGCATCATCGGCGTCTCGCGCGACCGCCGCGGCAAGGCCGCCTTCCGCATGGCCATGCAGACCCGCGAGCAGCACATCCGCCGCGAGAAGGCGACCAGCAACATCTGCACGGCCCAGGTGCTCCTCGCCATCATGGCGAGCCTGTACGCCGTCTATCACGGTCCCCAGGGGCTGCAGGCGATCGCCCGCCGGGTGCACGCTCTCGCGGCGGCCCTGGCCGCGGGGCTGCGCCATCTCGGCTTCGCGGTCGGCCGCGAGCCGTTCTTCGACACCCTGCGCGTCGGCGCCGCCGACGCGGGCAATCGCTCCGCCGACGAGATCCTGGCCGCCGCCGAGGCGCGCGGCATCAATCTCCGCAAGCTGGGCGAGCGCGCGGTCGGCATCGCTCTCGACGAGACGGCGACGGCGGCCGACGTCGACGAGCTGCTGGCGATTTTCGGTGGGGATCGCGCGGCCGGCCTCTCGGCCGAGCGGCTGGCGAGGGACGCGGATCTCGCCATCCCGGCGCCGCACGCGCGGGAATCGGCTTACCTGACGCACCCGGTGTTCAACGGCTTCCACACCGAGCACGAGATGCTGCGCTACATCAAGCGGCTGGAGTCCCGCGACCTGTCGCTCGCCACCTCGATGATCCCGCTCGGCTCGTGCACCATGAAGCTGAACGCCACCAGCGAGATGATTCCGGTCACCTGGCCCGAGATCGGCGCCCTCCACCCCTTCGCCCCGGCCGGCCAGACCGAGGGCTACCGCGAGCTCTTCGGCTCGCTCGAGAGCTGGCTCTGCGAGATCACCGGCTTCGCCGCCTGCTCGCTGCAGCCCAACGCCGGCTCGCAGGGGGAGTACACGGGGCTGATGGTGATCCGCGCCTACCATCACGCCCGCGGCGACCGGCACCGCGACGTCTGCCTGATCCCCGTCTCCGCGCACGGCACCAACCCGGCCTCGGCGGCGATGGCGGGGCTCAAGGTGGTGGTGGTCGCCTGTGACGAGGGGGGCAACGTGGATCTCGCCGATCTGCGGGCGAAGGCCGCGGCGAACCGCGACCGGCTGGCGGCGCTGATGGTGACCTATCCCTCGACGCACGGCGTGTTCGAGGAGGGGATCCGCGAGATCTGCCGCATCGTCCACGACCACGGCGGCGAGGTCTACCTCGACGGCGCCAACATGAACGCCCAGGTGGGGCTCTGCCGGCCCGGCGACTACGGCGCCGACGTCTGCCACCTCAACCTCCACAAGACGTTCTGCATCCCGCACGGCGGCGGCGGTCCCGGCATGGGGCCGATCTGCGTCAACGAGCACCTGGCGCCGTTCCTTCCCGGGCATCCGGTGGTGCCGACCGGCGGCGGCGAGGCGATCGGTCCGGTCTCGGCGGCTCCCTGGGGGAGCGCGAGCATCCTGCCGATCTCCTGGGCCTACATCGCGCTGATGGGCGGCGCCGGCCTCACCCGCGCCACCGAGATCGCCATCCTCAACGCCAACTACATGGCGGCGCGGCTCGGCGAGCACTATCCGGTGCTCTACTCCGGCGGCCGCGGGCGGGTGGCCCACGAGTTCATCCTCGACCTGCGGCCGTTCAAGACGACCGCCGGCGTCGAGGCCGAGGACGTGGCCAAGCGGCTCATGGACTTCAGCTTCCATGCGCCGACGATGTCTTTCCCGGTGGCCGGCACGCTGATGATCGAGCCGACCGAGAGCGAGTCGAAGCCCGAGCTCGACCGCTTCTGCGACGCCATGATCCGCATCCGCGAGGAGATCCGGGCGATCGAGCAGGGGCGGATGGACCGGCAGGACAATCCGCTCAAGAACGCCCCGCACACGGCGGACGACCTGACGGCGGACGCCTGGAACCATCCCTACGGCCGCGAGCAGGCGGTCTTCCCGGCGCCGTGGGTGCGCGAGCGCAAGTTCTGGCCGTTCGTCAACCGGGTGGACAACCCGTGGGGCGATCGCAACCTGATGTGCACCTGCCCGCCGATGGAGTCGTATGCCTGAGCCCCGGCGGGCCGCGGAGCCTGAGGGACGGTGACGGCGCCGCCGTCTTCCCGGCCTTCCCGACCGTCCGGGCCGCCAGGGGACGTCACCCGGGGAGACGCCGTTCTCCTCGGCCTCTTCCTGGCCTGCTGGGCCCTGAGCGTGCTGAGCTTCACCCGGGTCGTGGGGCTCGCCGGCAGCCTGCCGCTGACGCTCTACGGCTACTACAGCGTGGCGGTGGCGCTGGGCTGGGGCTTCGGCATCGTCTACGTGCGCCGGACCTGGGGCCTCCCCGCCCCGGTCCGCCGCCGCTTCCTCCTGATCTACTATCTGGGCCCGCCCGCCATCCTCGGCCTCCTGCGCTCCATGGACCCGGTGGCCGACCAGCGCGCGGCCCCGTTCGTCCCCCTCTACGCCTTCGGCGTCTTCAGCATCCTCTTCCTCGTCCCGGTCACGATGAAGTTCCCCCGGCCGTTGCGGTAGCCGGTCCGCCGCGTTCACTCGGACAGGTGCCAGTGGACACGAATTCGTCCAGGCTCGACGATCCAGAGCTGTCCAACAGGAGACTCCTGTTGGACAGCAGCGGCGACCTGTCGTACGAGGCTCCGCATTCCCACCAAGGTAGGACGCGGGTGACGTAGAACGATGATGCCGGCGTACTTCTCCGGTGGATAGTTGACGATCTGGGAAAAGTCGAGATCCGCCGTTATGAGGCAGAGCCGCAGGTCACTGCAAGCCTGAGCCAGGATCTCGTCCGAGGCCCCGCTCAAGGATTCTTCGGCCACCGTAGAAACCCAATGACCCGCTTGCTCCAGCGGCTCTCGCCACCGTGGATCGGCGTTCTCGTCCAGCTTGAACCGAAGACTCAAGATGGGGGTTCGACCTGAATGGGGATCACTCGTTCTCGCGCCAGCTCGGCGGCATAGAGCAAACAGGCCTGCACGTCCAAGCGAGTCAGGGGTGGGTAGGCGGCCAAGATATCCTCAGTGCTGTCCCCATTGGCGAGGTATTGGACAACCAGCCAGGCCATGATCCTCGTCCCCCGCACACATGGTTGACCGTGACAAATCTGAGGATCGATGCTGATCCGTTCCAAGAGCGCGTCCATCGCGTCATCTTATAACGCTTGGAGCTCTCGGACAGAGTTGCCGCCCATCGTCCTGGCACCTCGCGTGCTAGCATCTTGCTCTTGAAATGGACTCTCCTGACCTTACCCTCCCCATCGACCCCCTGGTCGCCGACCTCGCGGGCAGGGGATCGGTCCTCGTCGCCTACTCGGGCGGGGTCGATTCGGTGGTGGTGGCGGCCCTGGCCCAGCGGGCCCTGGGCGACCGCGCGCTGGCGGTGACGGCGGCGGCGGAGACGCTCGCCGGGGCGGAGCTCGACCATGCCCGGCGGCTGGCGGCCGAGATCGGCATCCGTCACGAGGTGGTCACCTACAGCGAGCTGGACGATCCCGAGTTCGTCGCCAACCCGAGCCACCGGTGCTACGTCTGCCAGGGCATGCGGATGGGCACCATGGTCCGCCTCGCGGCCGGGCGCGGCTACGCGGTCGTCTGCGACGGCACCAACGCCTCCGACCCGGGACCCGACCGGCCGGGGCTGCGGGCGGTCCGCGAGCGCGGCGTCTACTCCCCCCTGCTCGCCCACGGCGTCGACAAGGCGGCGACCCGCGCCATCGCCCGCGAGCTGGGGCTCTCCGCCTGGGACCGCCCGGCCAACGCGTGCCTGTCGTCGCGCATCCCGCACGGTCAGGTGGTCACGCTCGGCAAGCTGCGCCGTATCGAGGCCGCCGAGGACGTGCTCGCCGAGGCCGGCTTTCACGTCGTGCGCGTGCGCCACGACCAGGGCGCGGCGCGGGTCGAGGTCGGCCCGGACGAGGTGCCCCGCCTCGCCGCGATCTGGAGCGATCTCGAGCCGCGCCTGCGTTCCCTGGGCTTCGAGCGGGCCGCCTACGATCCCCGCGGCTATCGCCGGGGCGGGGCGGACCTGGGCACCGTGCCGTCGTGAATCCCGATCAGCTCAAACGGCTCCTCGACGCCGTGGCCGCCGGGGAGCGATCTCCCGACGAGGCTCTGCGCGACCTCGCGGAGCTCCCCTACGCCGACCTCGGCTTCGCCAAGCTGGATTTCCACCGCGAGCTGCGCAACGGCCTCCCCGAGGCGGTCTACGCCGAGGGCAAGCGGACGGAGGACCTGAAGGCGATCGCCGGGCGGATGATCCAGGCCCACGGCAAGGTGCTGGTCACCCGCCTGAGCCCCGAAGCGGCGGACGCGTTGCTGGCCGTTCATCCCGAGGGGATCTACCACGAGCGGGCGCGGATCTTCACCTTTGGCGGGGGAGAGCCGCTGCCGGGCGCCATCGCCGTGCTCGCCGCCGGGACCTCGGACCTGGGGGTCGCGGAGGAGGCCGCCGTCTGCCTCTCCTGGTTCGGGCATGAGGTCGAGCGCTGCTACGACGTGGGCGTCGCCGGCATCCACCGGCTGCTGGGCAATCTCCCCGCGATCCGCCGGGCGGACGTGGTCGTGGCGGTGGCCGGGATGGACGGCGCCCTGCCCACGGTGGTGGCCAGCCTGGTCCCGGCTCCGGTCGTCGCCGTGCCCACCAGCGTCGGCTACGGCTCGAGCTTCGGCGGTCTGGCCGCCCTGCTGACCATGCTGAACGGCTGCGCGCCCGGAATCGGCGTGGTGAACATCGACAACGGCTACGGCGCCGCCGTCCTGGCCAGCCGGATCGCCCGCCGCTTTTCTGGAGATCAGCGGAGCTGCTCGGCGAGCATCGCGTCCCCGTAGGAGTAGAACCGGTACCCCTCCCGGATCGCCTCCCCGTAGGCGGCGAGAACCCGCTCGCGCCCGGCGAAGGCGGAGACCAGCATCAGCAGGGTGGAGCGGGGGAGGTGAAAGTTGGTGAGCAGCGCGTCCACGACCTGAAAGCGGAAGCCGGGGCTGTCTGGACCGCCGGGAAAAATGAAGAGGTCCGTGGCGCCGCTCCCAGCCCGCACCTCGCCGTTGGCCGCGAGCGTCGCGAGCGCCGCGCCCTCCAGAGTCCGCACGACCGTCGTCCCCACCGCCACGATCCGCCGTCCGGACATCCGGGCGCGCCGGATCGCCGCGGCGGCCTCCTCGCCGATCTCGTAGCGTTCGCTCTCCATCCGGTGCTCCGCGAGCCGCTCGGCGGCGACCGGCTTGAAGGTGCCGATGCCGACGTGGAGCGTCACCCGCGCGGTCTCGACGCCGGCGGCCTCGAGCTCCCGCAGGAGATCCTCGGTGAAATGGAGGCCGGCGGTGGGGGCGGCGACGGCGCCGGGCCGGCGGGCGAAGACGGTCTGGTACCGCTCGCGGTCCTCGGGGGTGTCCGGGCGGTGGATGTATGGCGGGAGCGGGATGTGCCCGAGGCGGTCGAGATGGGGCTCGATCGGCTCGGAGAAGCGCAGGCGATAGCGGTGGAAGGAGCCGTCCTCGCGCTTGTCCACGACCTCGGCGGCGAGCCCCTCCTCGATCGCGATCACGGCGCCCGGCCGGGCGCGGCGGCCCGGCCTGACCAGGGCCTCCCACTCGCGCTCCGCCACGCGCTCGACGAGCAGGATCTCCATCTTGCCGCCGCCGGCGCTGCGGCCGTAGAGCCGCGCCGGGATCACCCGCGTGTCGTTGAGCACCAGCAGGTCGCCGGGCCGCAGCAGGCGCGGCAGGTCGCGCACCCGGGAGTGGCGCTCGGGGCCCTGGCGGTCGAGCACCAGGAGGCGGCTCTCGCCGCGCGGCGCCGGCTCCTGGGCGATGCTCGCCGCCGGCAGGTCGTAGTCGAAATCGCGGGTCAGCACTTCAGGGGACCGGGACCTCGCGCAGGACGTTGATCGCCACCACCAGGGCGACCAGCATCAGGCCGCCCGCGGCCCAGAACGGCCAGCCGGCGCCGGCGATGCCGAAGATCAGGGTCCCGGCCGGCGGTCCCAGGATGCGGGCGAGGGCGCCGAACGAGCGGGAGAGGCCGATCGTGCTGCCCTGCGACCCCTCGTCGGTGAGGCGGCTGAGGAGTCCCGTCGTGGAGGGGTTGTGCATCCCCTGCCCGACCGCGAGCAGGAGCAGGCTGAGGAAGAGGAGCCAGAGCTTCGTCCAGACGGCGGGAATGGCCGTCGGGGTGAGGGGAAGGAGAGCGAGGCCCAGCGCCATCAGGACGATCCCCGAGAGGATCAGCCGGCGCTCGCCGAACCGCTTGACCAGCCGGCCGAGGAGCCCCCCCTGCACGATGACCAGCGCCACGCCCACGAAGACGAAGAGCCATGAGGTCTCCCGGGCGCCGAAACCGAAGCGGGCCTGGCAGAACAGGGCGAGCGTCGTCTCCATCATCGAGAAGCAGAACATCACGAGGAAGAAGAGCACCATCAGCCCCCGCAGCGGCGAGTCGCGCCAGACGTCCCGGAGCTCGGCGACGCCGAGCCACGAGCCGCCGCGGCCCTGGCGGATCGCCGCGCCGCGCCGCAGCTCGGGCGACAGCGACTCCGGCAGGCTCGCCCACGCGATCAGCAGATTGATCCCGGAGAGGAGCGCGGCGGCGATCGGCACCAGCCGCGGTCCCAGGTGCGCCAGAGCGCTCGACGCACTCCCGAGCTGCTCCAGGACGCCGCCGAGCGCCGGCCCGAGGACGAAGCCGAGCCCGAAGGCGGCGCCCACCAGCCCCATGGCCCTGGAGCGCTCGGCGGGGGAGGAGACGTCGGCCATGTAGGCTTGGGCGATGGCGTAGTTGGCCGCGGCCACCCCGGAGAGCGAGCGGGCGAGCAGCAGCACGGCATAGGAAGGGGCGGCCGCGAAGATCGCGTAGGAGAGGACGCTGCCGGCGATCGAGGCGAGCAGCACCGGCCGTCGGCCGACGCGGTCCGAGAGGCGCCCGAGGAGCGGCGCGAAGAGGAGCTGGGTCAGGCTGTAGGACGAGAAGAGCAGCCCGATCTGCAGCGGCGTGGCCTGGAATTCCTGCGCGTAGAAAGTCAGGAACGGCAGGATCATGCCGAACCCGATCAGGTCGAGCAGGATGGTGAGGAAGACGGTGAGGAGCGCCCGGCGGCGCGGCGCGGTTCGGAAACCCTGGGATTCGGTCACGGCGGCGGGAGTGTAGCACCCCCGCCCTGCCTCGGATCGAGGGCGTCCCGCAGGCCGTCGGCCAGCAGGTTGAAGGCGATCACCGTCACCGCGAGAGCGGCGCCGGGGAAGGTGGCGATCCACCAGGCCTGGACGAGCACGTCCTGCCCTTCGGAGATCAGGTTCCCCCAGCTCGGGGTGGGCGGCTGAATGCCGAGGCCGAGGAAGGAGAGGGAAGCTTCGAGGAGAATCAGGTCGCCGATCATCAGCGTCGCCTTGATGACCACCGGCGTCAGGGCGTTGGGCAGCAGGTGGCGCCAGAGGATGGCGAGCGGGTGCTGGCCCATGGCCCGGGCGGCGACGGCGAACTCCCGGCTCTTGAGGCCGAGGAGCTCGGCCCGGGTCAGCCGGCTGATCGCCATCCAGGCGGTGGCGCCGAGGAGGCCCGCGACCGCCACCGGACCCGGGCGGAAGAAGGCGGCGAGCGCCAGCATCAGGAACATCCAGGGGAAGGCGAGGAGGGCGTCCACTCCCCGCATCAGCAGGGCGTCGATCCAGCGGCCGCCGAGCGCGGCGGCCGAGCCCACGGCGACGCCGAGCGTCAAAGCCAGCGCCACCGAGATCAGTCCCACGGCGAGCGAGACGCGGGTGCCGTAGACGATGCGGGAGAGCAGATCCCGGCCGAACCGGTCGCTGCCGAGCAGGAAGAGCCGGCGGTCGGCGACCCCGCTCGGCGTCAGGTTCAGCACTCGGGAAGCGGGCAGGGTCTCGACGCCGCCCAGCCGCTCGATCGCGAGACCCGCGGACGTGCGCCGTACTCGGTCCGCCAGGCGCCAGGAGCCGTCCGCCAGGTGGACCGCCGCCAGCTCCGTCCCGGGAGGGCGATAATTGCCGGCCGGCGGATCGAGCTGCTCGTCCGGATCGTAGGGAGCGAGCAGGGGCGCCGCCGCCGCGATCAGGATCAGCGCGAGGACCAACCCGCCTCCCCAGGCGAGCGAAGCGGAGAGCCGCCGCTCTCCAGACTTTCTAGGCATCGCGTATCCGCGGATCGGCCAGCGCGTGGAGCACGTCGGCCAGCAGGTTGCCCAGGATCACCAGGGTGGCGCTGAGCGCGGTCGCGCCGAGGATGAGCGGGTAGTCGCGGGCGAGAATGGCGCCGTAGGTGAGCCGGCCGAGACCGGGCCAGGAGAAGACGACCTCGGCGATCAGAGCGCCCGAGAGCAGCAGCGGCAGCGACAGCGAGAAGACCTGGATCAGCGGCACGACCGCGTTGCGCATGCCGTGCACCCAGACGACCCGCCATCCGGAGAGCCCCTTGGCCCGGGCGGTGCGGATGTAGTCCTGGCTCATCACCTCGATCAGGCTGCCGCGCAGGAAGCGGGCGGTGCCGCCGGCGGTGCCGAGGCCGATCACCAGGGCGGGGATCACCAGGTGGCGCGCGAGGTCGAGCAGCCTTGCCGGGGGGGACATGAGATCGGCGTCCACCGATCGCATGTGGCTCGACGGCAGCACCGGCCAGACGTGGGAGAAGAGCAGGACCGCCATCAGCCCCAGCCAGAAGAGCGGCTGCGAGTAGAAGAGGAGGGTGACCACGCGGACGGCGTGGTCCAGGGCCGATCCCCGCCGCAGGGCGGAGGCGATGCCGAGCAGCAGGGCCAGGGCATATTCGACGGCGAGACCGGCCAGGGCCAGGACCGCCGTCGCCGGCAGCACCTCGAGCAGCGCCGTGGAGACGGGCCGCTGCTGCGAGAGCGAGACGCCCCAGTCCCACCGCGCCACCGAGGCGAGCCAGTGGAGATACTGCTCGGGCAGGGGACGGTCGAGTCCGTAGAGCTGCCTGAGCTTCAGGTGCTGGGCCGCGGTGAGGTGCTGGCTCTCGAAGCTGTCGACCGGATCACCGGGGATCAGCCGCAGGAACAAGAAGGTGAAGGTGAGGACCAGCAGCAGGAGCAGCAGCGAGGCGGCGAGGCGCCGCAGGAGGAAGCCGGACAAAGGTTGCGCCGGAAGGGACCGGGGGCCCGCCGGGGCGGCTAGCCCTTCGGCGTGACCCACCACTCCTTCAGGTTGAACAGCGAGTAGTTCACCGTGGGCTTCACGTCGCGCAGCCGCCGGTTGACGCCGATCAGCCGCTGCGACTCCCAGAGGAAGGTGAGCGGCTGGTCGCGATGGATGATCTGCTGGATCCGGTTCAGATAGGGCCTCGCGGCCAGGATGTCCGGCTGGGCCACCGCCGTGTCGATCAGGCGGTCCACCTCGGGGTTCCGGTAGCGCACGATGTTGCCCTGCTCCCCGATGGCCCGGCTGTGGAAGTTGTTCGTCAGGTCGAGGCTGGTGTCCATCGTGTAACCGAACATGGCGGCGTCGTACTTGCCGGCGTTCGTCTGCGAGATCAGGGTGTTGAACTCGACCTGCCGGGGGGATACGCGGATGCCCACCTTCTTGAGCTGGTCCTGGATCATCACCGTGGCATCGGTCCGCCACTGGTTGCCGGCGTTGGTGAGCAGCTCGAAGGCGAAGGGCTTGCCGTCCCTGTCGAGGACGCCGTCGCCCTCCGTGTCCTTCCACCCCTTGGCGGCGAGGATCCGGCGCGCCTCGGCCGGATCGTACGGCCAGGGCCGGAGCGACGGGTCGTGGGCCCAGACGGTGGAGATGACGGGCGAGTCCGCGACCCGGCCGTAAGGACCGAGGATGGTGTCGACGATCGTCTTGCGGTCGATGGCGAGCGTCAGGGCCCGCCGCACGTCCGGGTCCCGGAACAGCGGGTTGTCGTTGTTCCAGTCGACGGATACATAGAGGTTGGTCCAGTAGGCGATCAGCGCCAGCCGGGGGTTAGCCTTCACCCGCGCCACGTCGGCCGGGGCGATCTGCGGCGTGAAATCGACCTCGCCGCTCAGGAGCTGGTTGAAGCCGGCAGCCTGGTTGGGGATCTGGCGGACCACGACGCGGTCGAGGCGGGGGGAGCCCTTCTCATAATAGCGATCGTTCCGCTGCAGGACGACCTGCTGCTGGGGCTCCCAGGAGGCGACCGTGAACGGGCCGTCCACCACCAGGTGCTGGCGGAACCAGTCGGCGCTCTTCCGCCACTGGGAGAAGGGGATCTTCTCCCAAGCGTGCTTGGGGAGGATGGCCCCCTCGTTGGCATCCAGGAACTGCTTGGCGTAGACGCGCGAGAAGTGGAAACGGACGGTCCGCGGATCCACCACCTCGACGTCGGTGATCCAGCGCTTCGACTCGGAGTTCTCCCAGGCGACGTCGGGGTCGCGCTGCGCCGTCCAGGTCCAGCGCACGTCGTCGGCCGTCACCGGCACGCCGTCGCTCCAGACTATGCCGTCGCGCAGGTGGAAGGTGAGGGCTCTCTTGTCGGGCGAGAATTCCCAGCTCGCCGCGAGCGAAGGGGCCATGGTGGGCGGATGCTTCTCGAAGTCGGGCTGCTCCTCGGCGAGGTGGAGAAACATCCGGAACTGCACCTCGTGGGTGATCTGGCTCGCCGGGACCGTCAGCTCGTTGACGCCGTTGGGCTCGGCGTTCCACCCGACCACCGCGGTGCCGCCGCGCCGGGGAACGGAGGAGCCCACTCCGGCGGACCTCTCCGGAGTGTTGCGGCAGCCGGCGGCGAGCAGGGCGCCGGCGGCGAGGAGAATCAGGATTCTTGGGATTCGCATGGAGATCAGGGGCGATGGTACTCGACGGAGGGCGGAAAAAGAAGGCCCGCCGGAGCGTGCGGAACCCCGGTGCTATCCTTGCTCCGGCATGGAACGCGTCGCGCCCTCCGCCTCCTCGCGCAAGCTCCTGATCGCCTCGCTGGTCTTCGGGCTGTTCGTCCTCTGTGACATCGCCCTCTTCGGATGGCTGATCTTCCGCTCGCTCTCCCAGCGGGAGGTCGAGCGGGTGCTGCTCGAGACCCGCACGGAAGCCCAGAAGCTGGCCCAGCAGATCGCCCGTCGCGCCGACCGCGAGGGCAAGGACCTTTACACGGCCGTGGCCGTCGAGCGGGAGACGCAGACCTACATCGACCAGATGCTGCGCCAGCGGGATCTGGTGAAGCGGGTGGAGATCCACGACACGAACGGTGTGCTCGTCTACGAGGGGCGCAGCGAGGCGCGGATGCGGACGGACGCCGACCCGTCCCCCCCGGCGATGGAGCCGCCCATCATCACCTCGCCCGAGCTGCAGCGGCATGTCGAGCCGCCGCGGGTGGTGCCGCGGGTCGAGAAGGTCCGGGAGGCGGAAGCCACCTTCCAGGTGCCGGACATCCAGGTGCCGATCGGCGAGTACGGGCAGCTCCGGATCGGCATCAGCCCGCTCGAGCTCAGCAAGCGGATCGAGGTGCTGCGGACCGACCTGATCCGGCAGACGGGGCTGATCGCCGTCGCGTCGATGCTCCTGCTGATCTCGGCCTACGTCGTGGTCTGGTGGGTGCTCCGGCGCTCGCAGCGGCTCGAGGTCCAGGCGGCCGAGGCCGAGCGGCTGGCCTATCTCGGCACGCTCGCCTCCGGGCTGGCGCACGAGATCCGCAATCCCCTGAACTCGCTCAACCTCAACATGCAGATGCTCGAGGAGGAGATCGACGAGCACGGCTCGGCGCCCACCGGCAAGCGCCTGCTGTCGATCACCCGCTCGGAGCTCAGCCGGCTGGAGCGGCTGGTCTCGGACTTCCTGGCCTATGCCAAGCCCCGCCCCCTGGAGCTCGAGGAGATGCCGGCCGCGCGGCCGCTCGAGCGGATGCGGGAGGTGCTCGCGGGGGAGATCCAGAAGCGGGAGGCCCAGGTCGAGATCGAGGACCGCAGCAGCGGCGCGCGCATCCGGATCGACGTCGCCCAGATGAACCAGCTCCTGCTCAACCTGGCCCAGAACGCCTTCGCCGCCGCCGAGGAGGCGGGGCGCCGGCCGGTCCTCCGGCTCTCCGCCTACCGCCAGGGCCCGGCGGTCTGCCTGGAGCTGGCGGACAACGGCGTCGGCATGAGCGCGGCGGAGCAGGCGAAGATCTTCGAGCTCTTCTACTCCACCCGCAAGGGCGGCACCGGGCTCGGGCTCGCCATCGTCGACCGGATCGCCCGCGCGCACGGCGGCCGGATCGGCATCCGCAGCGCCAGGGGGGCCGGCACCACGGTCATCGTCGAGCTGCCGGCCGCGGGCTCGTCCGAACCCTCCGCGCGGCCGGCGATCGAGACGGCGGTCGAGGCCTGATCCGCAAAACAAGAAGGGCGCCCAGGCAAGGGCGCCCCTGCGAGATCCACGGATCGGACCGGCTCAACCGATCGCGATCTTCCGCGGCTTGGCCTGCTCGGCCTTGGGCACGTCGATCGTCAGGATGCCGTTCTCGAAAGCGGCCTGCACCCCCTCGGCGTTGACCTGGTGGGGCAGCGCGAAGGCACGGCTGAAGGAGCCGTAGGTCCGCTCGATGCGGTGGAAGCTCTCCTTCTTGACGTCGCGCTCGAACTTCCGCTCGCCCGTCAGGCGCAGGACGTTGTTCTCCAGGGTGATCTGGATGTCGTCCCGGGTCAGGCCGGGGAGCTCGGCCCGCAGCCGGTAGCCCTCCTCGGTCTCCTGGATGTCCACGGGCGGCACCCAGCTCCGGTTGGAGACCTCCTCGCCCTGCAGGTCATTGAAGAAGCTCTCGAACATCCGCGCGAAGGGCTCACGGTTCAGATAGGCGGCAGCGTTGGGATTCCAGCGGGTCACGTTGTTCAACATGGTCATTTTCCTCCTTTGTGTCTCCTCGATCGCGGCGAGAGAGGCGTTCGCGGCATCTCACCGTCGGAAACTATGATATCCAGGCGCTAAGATCGTGTCAATCACTTCGAGTGCACAATCTTAGTTTTTCCGGATAAGGTTTTCCCCGGTCAGGGAGAAATCTCCGTCCGGAGGCGGCCTTCGGGGGTTTGGAAGAGTAGACCTTAGCGAATTAAAGTCAGATCATGCGGTCATCTCGTCGATGTCCTCGGGGAGGGCGAACTGCTCGGGGTCGTCGTTGCCGCAGGACTGGCAGAGGACCTCGCTGAGCTTCCCGTCCTCCCACTCGAAGACGTAGCAGGGGGTCTCGCACTCCAGGCAGATCAGATACTCCGGGCTGGCCATGGTCTTGCCTCCGTTGAGCGGATGGAACGACGGGATTCTAGGCCTGGCTGGCCGCCGTCGAGGCGGGCCGGGCCGAGGGGCCGAGCGTCTTCGCCGTGGCCCGGCGGAACCGCTGGAGGGCCGCCACCAGGGCGCGGGGGTCCTCCATGTGGATCGCGTGGCCGCGGCCGGGGATGATCTCCAGGTGGCCTTGAGAGAGGGCCGCCGCCATGGCCCGGCCGGTCGCGGCGGTGAACAGCCCGTCGCGCTCGGCCCAGATCAGGGCCGTGGGCATCCGCAGCCGGGCGAGATCGGCGGCGTCGAAGGTGTCCGCTTCCGAGAGGCCCGCGAGGGCGCTGCGGACCGCCCGCGAGGTGTAGGCCTTGAGGAAGGTGGCCCGGGAGAGCCGCATCATCCAGGGCACCCGCACGAACAGGGCCTGGTAGAGGCGGTCGACCCCGGCCAGGTCCCGCACCGTCACCAGGGACTGGATGGTGTCCCAGTCCTGGTCGCGGTAGCCGCCGGAGTCGATCAGCGCCAGCCGCGAGACCCGCTCGGGATGGTCCAGGGCCAGCCGTGTCGCCATCCAGCCTCCCAGGCTGATGCCCGTCAGGGTCACCGGCCGGCCGCCGAGCTCCCGGTCCATCAGCGTCAGCAGGACCTCGGCTGCCTGGCCGATGCCGAGCGCGCCCCCGGGGCACCGGGTGCCGCCCAGGGCCGACAGCTCGGGCACCAGGATGCGGCAGCTCCGCCGCAGCCGCCGCATCACCGGCGCCCACGTCGCCGCGACCGATCCCAGGCCGTGCAGCAGCACCCAGGGCTCGCCCGCCTCGGGGCCGATCGCGTAGTAGGCGAGCGACACCGGTCCGGTCTCGGTTCCGGTCTCCAGAACCCGGCGGCGGGCGCCCAGCAGGCGCAGATAGCGGGCGACGGCTTGATTGAAGAGCTTCAGCAGCATCGGCCAGTTCCCAGGGAGAACCCCAGCAAGAAGGATACCCGCGGCATTGACCCACCGCCACTCCTGTGGTAATTTCCGCCGTCCACGCCCCTGTGGCGCGACTCTGGGAGTGTTCCTCATGTATGCAGTGATCCAAAGTGGCGGTAAGCAATACCGCGTCGCTCCGGGCGACGTGATCGACGTGGAGCTCCTCGGCGAGCCCGGCGAGGGCGGCTCGTTCCGTTTCGACCAGGTCCTCATGGTGACCGGCGACAATGGCCCGCAGCTCGGCAAGGCGCTCGAGGGCGCGGCCGTGACCGCCTCCCTGGTGGGCGAGGTGAAGGGACCGAAGATCCGCGTCTTCAAGACCAAGAAGCGGATGCAGTACCGGCGGACGACCGGTCACCGGCAGCACATGCACCGGGTCCGCATCGACGAGATCCAGTTGCCGTCCTCCCGTTGAGGGACGGCGCGAGAGAGAGGTAACCAGCTCATGGCACATAAAAAAGGACAGGGCTCCAGCCGCAACGGCCGCGACTCGAACTCGCAGCACCTGGGCGTCAAGACGTTCGGCGGCGAGCGGGTCACCGGCGGCACGATCATCGTCCGCCAGCGGGGGACCAAGTTCTTCCCCGGCGACAACGTCGGCCGCGGCAAGGACGACACCCTCTTCGCCAAGGCCGACGGCGTGGTGAAGTTCCAGAACCGGGGGCGGCGCGGGACCTTCGTCCACGTCCTGTCGCCCGCCGAGACCGAGGCGGCCGGCGCCAACGCCGCTGCCGCCGAATAAACTCCTTCCGGAGCCGGGCCCGCCGTCCGGCTCCGCGCGACACTCCTTCCGAAGCCGACCTTGATTTTCCTCGACGAAGCCAGAATCCACGTCCGCGCCGGACGTGGGGGCAACGGCTGCGTGGCGTTCCGCCGCGAGAAGTACGTCCCCCGGGGCGGTCCCTCGGGCGGCGACGGTGGGCACGGGGGATCGGTCGACCTCGTCGGCTTCGCCAACCGGAACACTCTCTACCACCTGCGCTTCGCCTCGCTCTACCCGGGGCAGCGCGGCCGCCACGGCGAGGGCTCCAACTGCTCCGGCAAGGACGGCGAGGACCTCGAGGTCCCGGTGCCGCTGGGCACCGTGGTCTACGACGAGGATTCGGGCGAGCTCCTGGGCGAGATCCTCGCCGACGGCCAGCACCTGCGCGTCGCCGCCGGCGGCCGCGGCGGCCGCGGCAACGCCCGCTTCGCGACCGCCACCCACCAGGCGCCGCGGCGGGCCGATCCCGGCGAGGAGGGGGAGGAGCGGCATCTCCGCCTCGAGCTCAAGCTGCTCGCCGACGTCGGCGTGATCGGTCTCCCGAACGCCGGCAAGTCCACTCTCATCAGCGTCGTCTCGGCCGCGCGGCCGAAGATCGCCGACTATCCGTTCACCACCCTCGTCCCGCAGCTCGGCGTGGTGGCCGAAGGCCCGCTGTCCGAGCCCTTCGTCATCGCCGACCTGCCGGGGCTGATCGCCGGGGCGGCTCAAGGGGCCGGGCTCGGCATCCAGTTCCTCCGCCACGTCGAGCGCTGCCGGGTGCTGCTCCACCTGGTCGACCTCTCTAACCCGGAAGGGAGCGCCGCCGGCGAGCTCGCGGTCGTCGAGCAGGAGCTCGAAGCCTTCAACCCGGAGCTCATGGAGCGCCCGCGCCTGATCGTGGGGAGCAAGCTCGACGCGGGCTTGAACGAGCGGCGGGAGGAGCTGCGCGCGGCGGCCCGGGAG
Organism: Thermoanaerobaculia bacterium; assembly: GCA_036402955.1. Lineage (GTDB taxonomy): Bacteria > Acidobacteriota > Thermoanaerobaculia > Multivoradales > UBA5704 > DATARR01. The sequence goes on along the minus strand of DASWRX010000321.1, from coordinate 8,051 downwards.
CGCGGCCTGCCCTATCGCGAGATCAGCTCGGCCACCGGCGACGGCATCCGGCCCCTGATCGCGGACCTCTCCCGGCGGCTGGAGGCCACGCGGCCCCATCCCGAGCGGCCGCCGGAGCCGTCCTGGGAACCGCCGGCAGAATGAAACCGGACCCGGAGCCCTTCCAGGGAAGGGCGCGCGCATGAAGATCGGTCTTTTCGGAGGCAGCTTCGACCCGATCCATCGCGGTCACATCGATCCCGTCCGCGCGGCGCGGCAGACCCTCGGGCTCGATCGGGTGATCTATCTGCCGACCGCGAGGCCGCCTCACAAGCCGGGCCGGTCGCTGGCGCCGGCCTTCGCCCGCTACGCCATGGTGGAGCTGGCGCTGCTCGACGAGGCGGGGCTCGACGTCTCGCCGCACGAGCTGACCCTCGACCGGCCGGCCTACACCATCGAGACGCTGGAGCACTTCCACCGCGAGATGCCGGGCGCGGAGCTCCACCTGCTCGTCGGCAGCGACTCGTTCGCCGAGCTCCATCACTGGGTGCGCTGGCGGGAGATTCCGGACGCCGCCCGGCTGGTGGTGCTGACCCGGCCCGGGTGGGACTTGGAGTCGTCCGCCCTCCCCCCCGACGTGGCCGGGCTGGCGCGAACCGGCCGCGCCCTGTTGCTGAACCAGCCGCCGGTCGACGTCTCGTCGACGCGGCTGCGGGAGCTCCTCGCCGCCGGCCTCCCTCTCCCCGCGGGGGCGGTCCCGAACTTGGTGGTACGATACCTGCACAAATACAACCTGTACCGATGAATCCAGAACCCATCCTTCAGCCCACCCCGACCCTGGAAAGAGTCCGACAGGCCGTCGCCGCCGCCGACGATCGCAAGGCGGTCGATCTCAAGGTGCTGCACCTCGAGAAGGTCACGGACTTCACCGACTACTTCCTCATCTGCGGCGGCACCAGCGAGCGCCAGGTCCAGGCGATCGCCGACGCCGTGCAGGAGACGCTCCGCGCCCACCGCGTGCGGCCCCTCAACGTCGAGGGCTACAACCGCGCGCAGTGGGTGCTGATCGACTACGGCGACCTCGTGGTCCACGTCTTCCTGGAGGAGCCGCGGCGCTACTACGCCCTGGAGCGGCTCTGGGGGGACGCTCCCGAGGTGACGGCCGAGTTCCGCGCGTGACCGCGGCCTCCCCTCTCTCGCTGGTCCGCCTGCTGCAAGACTTCCCCGCTTTGGCCGAGAGCCTGCGGGGGGTGGACCGCGCCGCGGCCTCGGAGGCGCCGGTGCTGATCCTCGGCGAGCCGGGGAGCGGCCGCTCGACGCTGGCCCGTGCCCTCCACGGCGCCAGCCCGCGCGCGGCGGGCCCGCTGATCGAGGTGGATCCCGGCGCCATCCCGAGCACCCTGTTCGAGAGCGAGTTCTTCGGCTACCGGGCGGGCGCCTTCACCGGCGCCGAGCAGGCCACGGCCGGCCGGGTGGCCCGCGCCGAGGGGGGGACGCTGCTCCTCGATCACGTCGAGGAGCTGCCGCTGCCCTCCCAGCCGAAGCTGCTGCGGCTGGTGGCGGAGCGGCGCTATGCCCCGCTGAGCGGCACGGAGGTGGCGGCGGACGTCCGCTTCGTGGCCATCGGCTCCGAGGATCTCCCCCGGCGCGTCGCCCGGGAGACGTTCCGGCCCGACCTCTTCTACCGCCTGGAGGTCCTCGCCTTCCGCGTGCCGCCGCTGCGCGAGCGGCGGGCCGACCTGCCGGCGATCCTCGACCACCTCCTGGCCGATCTCGGCGAGCGCTTCGGCGTCCGCGGCCCGGCGCTGTCCGAGCGCGCCCGGGCCTGGATGGTCGAGCACCCCTGGCCGGGCAATCTCCGGCAGCTCCGCAACACCCTCGAGCGGGGCCTGGTGATGAACGAGAAGGGGCCGGTCGATCCTCCTCCGCCCGAGGGGCTGCTCGAAACGCGGCCCCGGCCGCTCCTCGAGGTGGAGAAGGAGCAGATCCGGAACGCTCTCGCCTACACCCGCGGCCACCAGGGCCGGGCCGCCGAACTCCTCGGCATCAGCCGCAAGGCCCTGTGGGAGAAGCGGCGGCGGTATGGAATCCCCTGATCGGATCACCCGATGATCCGAAGGGTGGGCGCCGGCGGTGGATCCCCTTCACGGCGTTCCAGCCAGATCTCCCATCGTTCCATCTGCTCCAGCAGAGCCGAGACGTCGATCCCCAGGGCGGCCGGCGCGTAGGGGGTGAGACGTCGTCGCGCCTTGGCGAGGGTGCGGCGCGGCGCTCCGTGCCGGTCGAGATCGAGAAACTGGTGCAGGGCGGCGGCGACCTGGATCAGGCCCTGGAAGAGGTCCCGGGGCTCAGGGGTGGTGGAGCGCCAGATCTCCTCCCAGGCCTCGTGGGCCGCGAAGAATCCTCCCTGGTTGAAGAGGTCGATCCCCTGGCGGAAGAGGCGCTCGCGCTCCTCGGGGGGAAGGTCGGGGTGGAGGACCCTCATGAGGTCCCATTCTCACCCCGATCCGGCCCGCGCTACGCGCCGGATTCGGCCCGGGTCTCGGGCTCGGCGAGGGAGTCGAGCAGGTCCGCGGGGAGGCTGAGACCCGGGTGGACGCGCCGGCACAGCTCGCGCAGGCGGCGCAGCTCCACCTCGGGCAACTCGCGGAACATCGCGACCACCGACGGATCGAGCTGCTGGCCGGCGACCCGCACCAGCTCGTTGACGGCGAGCTGATGGGGGCGCGCCCGGCGATAGGGCCGGTCGGAGGTGATGGCGTCGTAGGTGTCCACCACCGCGAAGATGCGGGCGCTCAGGGGGATGCCCTCGCCGGCGATCCCACGCGGGTAGCCCTGGCCGTCCCACCGCTCGTGGTGGCTGTAGATGATCTCGAGCGCCGCCGGCTGCAGGAAGCTCACCTCGGCCAGCATGTCGAACCCCCAGGTGGGGTGCTGCTTCATGATGTGCCACTCCTCTTCGGTAAGCGGCCCCATCTTGCGCAGGATCTCGTCGGGCACGACCATCTTGCCGACGTCGTGGAGCAGGGCGCCCCACTCGATCGCCTTGAGCGGCTCGCCGTGAAGGCCCATGGCCTTGGCGAGGGCCACGGCATACAGGGCGACCCGGAAGGAGTGGCCGGTCGTCTCGTGGTCGCGGGCGTCGGCCGCCGTCACCACGGCGCCGACGGCCTCCACGTAGGAGCGCTCGCGGGCCCGCTGCGACTCCTCGAGCGAGACGGTGAGAGACCGGAAGGTCTCCTCGATGAGCTGGACCTCGCGGCCACCGCCCGCGGCCGGGAAGTCGCTCTGGAGATGCCCCGTCATCGCCATCTCGGACATGGTGCGGGCCAGCCGCCGCAGCGGAAAGTTGATCCGCCGCACGATCCAGAAGGCCGCGCCGGCGGCCAGGATGCCGGCCGACAGGCCGATGACCAGCAGGTTCCAGCCGATCGCGCGGGCGAGCTGCGGGTCGCCCGTGGCGGTGACGAGCTTGCCGACCAGCAACAGGGCGATCGCCAGGACCGCCGCCGCCGCCACCGCGGCCATGAGCCAGAAAGACTTGGTGCGGAGATTCAAAGCAGAAGACTCCATCTTTTCGGGGATCCGGTCTCCCGGCCCGAAACTCCCAGAAAAACGCGCAGCGGAGAGACGGACAGCTAGCGGACCGGCTCCGCGCTGCTCTCCGCCATCACATTCCTGCGTAATTGCGCGTAGTATACGCCAGTCGCGGGCGTCTGGCGATGGAGCTCCGGCGGGAAAACTCCCCTGCGACAGGGCCGTCGCCACCCCGACACGCGCATTCGCGGATCTCATCCTATAGAAGAAGGTGCTTTGGCGAATCATTTCCGAGCCTGTCCTGGTGTGACAATTCGTAAAAGGCACGGACGATGGAAGCTCGACCCGCGCCGTGGCCACGGTTCCATCCCGTGTGTCCCCGCAGCCCTGCGGAAAGTTTCCTGGTGGATGGAACCTGGTTGACGGCCCCTACGCTCCCAATGAGTCGAAGCATGGGCCCCGAGATCCGCCGCCACGCCAACCGGTTCGCCGCCCTGGGGCACGAGGTCCGCCTGGAGATCGTCCGCCGGCTGCTCGTCTCCCACCCTACGGGAATGGTGGCCGGGGAGATTCAAGAGGAGCTGAACATCCCGGCCTCGATCCTCTCGCACCATCTGGACGCCCTCCACCAGGAGGGACTGGTGGAGCAGCGCCGCGAGGTCGGGCATCAGCAGAACATCTTCTTCTTATGGCGGCCCTGTCTGCAGGATTCCAAAGACGACATGATCTTGGAACTGGCGGTTGCGGCAGATTGTGAAGCCATCGTCACACACAACCATCGGGACTTCGCGGGCACGGAACGCTTCAGTGTAAAGGTCTACGTTCCAAGGGAATTTCTGCGAATTCTGGAGGAATCTCGATGAGTACTCTAAGCCTCAGGCTACCGGACTCGCTGCACAGGCGCGTCCGCGATCTCGCTCAGCAAGAAGGGATCTCCATCAACCAGTTCATCAGCTCGGCGGTCGCGGAGAAGATGGCCGCCGTGATGACCGTTGATTATCTCGAGGAGAGGGCAAGACGTGGCAGCCGGGAGAAGTTCCTAACCGTGCTCGCCAAGGTCCCCGATACCACGCCTAATCCTGAGGACGAGCTGTAGGTCCCCCTCCTCCTCACCGGCCCGCCAGCCCCTTGAGCGTCGTCACCGCGTGCTCGAGCTCCGCCTCGGTGTTGAAGAAGTGGGGGGAGAGGCGGATGCCGGCGTTGGGGCGGTAGTCGCAGATCACCTCGCGGTCGATCAGCTCGTGGCAGAGCCGCTCGGCGTCCGGGTGGAAGATGGAGACCGTCCCGCCGCGGTGTTTGGGGTCGCGCGGAGTGCGGAGCTCGAAGCCGGCCTCCTCGGCGAGGCTCATCAGGTGGGCGGTGAGGGCGAGCGAGCGCTCGCGGATCCGCTGCGCGCCGACCCCCGCCACGATCCGGTAGCCGGGGCGGCAGGAGTAGAGGGCGGGGATGTTCGGCGTGCCGGTCAGGAAGCGCCAGGCGGGCTCGTCGCGCAGGCGGATCGGACCGGTGCGGAAGGCGAACGGCTCCGCGTCCGCCTGCCAGCCGATGAAGGTGGGTCGCAGGGTGCGGGCGAAGTCCGGCTCCGCCCATAGATAGCCGGCGCCGGGGCCGCCGCAGAGCCACTTGACCGAGCCTCCCATGGCGGCGTGGACCCCCCAGGCCTCCAGCTCCAGCGGCAGCACGCCCGTCGACTGGTAGACGTCGAGCAGCAGGATGGCTCCCACCTCGCGGCAGCGGCGGGCGATCGCCTCGGCGTCCTGCACGAAGGCGCTGCGGAACAGGGTGTGGGAGACCGGCACCAGCCGCGTCCGCTCGTCGATCGCCGCCAGCAGCCGCTCGGTGGGGACGCCGATGCCGTCGTCCGAAGGGACGACCACGATCTGCGCCCCCTTCCGGCGCTCCCCCTCCATCAGGTACATGACGTTGGGGAAGTTCAGCTCCGTGTAGACGATGCGGTTCCGCTCCGCCGGATAGTCCATGGCGGAGAGGAAGATCGCCGCCGCCACGGCCACGTTCTGATGCATCGAGACGGCGCCGGGGCGGACGCCGAGCAGGGGCGCCAGGAGATCGCCGGTCGTCGCGGCCATCTCCCACCACCCCTCGCTCCAGGCCCGCACACCGCGCTCCCCCCAATCGTGGGTGAAGGTGGCGAGCTCCTCCTCGACGGCGCGCGGCATCGCGCCGAGCGAGTTGTTGATGAGGTAGGTCGTGCGCTCGAGGATCGGGAACTCGGAGCGCAGCGACAGCAGGTCCTCGTGCGGCGTGGCCATGGCTCAGCGCCCCGTCCACTGGGCCGGCCGCTTCTCCAGGAACGCCTTGACTCCCTCCTCCTTGTCGGCGGAGGAGAAGCAGAGGCAGAAGAGGTCGCGCTCGTAGGTGATGCCGTCCTCGATCGGCAGCCGCTCGCTGGCCCGCAGGGCCTCCTTGGCGACCTTGAGGGTGAGCGGGCTTTTCCCCGCGATCCTGTTGGCCAGCTCCAGGGTCTTCGCCCGCAGCTCCTCGGCCGGCACCACCAGCTCGACGAGGCCGATCTCCCTCGCCTCGGCGGCCGGGATCATGTCGCCGGTGAGGATCAGCCGCATGGCATTGCCCACGCCCACCAGCCGGGAGAGGCGCTGGGTGCCGCCGCCGCCCGGAATCAGCCCGAGGTTGATCTCCGGCTGGCCGAAGCGCGCCTTCTCCGAGGCGATCCGGATATCGCACGACATCGCCAGCTCGCAGCCGCCGCCCAGGCAGAAGCCGTTGATCATGGCGATGACCGGCTTGGGGAAGCCCGCCATGACGTCGAAGATGCGCGGGCTGCGCATGGCCTGTCGCTGGTCGAACGGGGTGCGGCCGGCGAACTCGCCGATGTCCGCCCCGGCGATGAACGACTTCTCGCCGGCGCCGGTGATGACGACGACGCCCACGGAGCCGTCAGTCTCGATCTGGCCGAGGACCTCCAGCATGTCGTTGCGCACCTGCTCGTTGAGGGCGTTCAGCTTGTCGGGACGGTTGATCGTCAGGATGGCGACGCGCCCTTCGCGCTCCACCAGGATGGTCTCAGGCATCGCGATCTCCTCCACGGGTCGGATTGGAATCGAGGGTTGGGCCGGAAGCGGCCGGATGGACCGGTCTCCAGACCGGGGGATCATACCGGAAGGCGGCGGTGCGGCTTCGTTCAGGAGGTGCCGCGCTGCCTGCCTTGACGGTGGGTGAGCGGAGTACCATGCTCACGCCCATGAGTATGACCAAACGCCTGCAAATTCCCATTACCGACCAGGAGTGCTCCCACCTCCAGGATGCCGCGCGGCGGGCGGGTCTGCCTCTCGCCGAGTGGGCTCGGCGCCAACTCCGGGAGAAGGCCGATGAGGCGCTCAGCGGAGCGTCTCTCGGCCCTCAGGAAGCACTGGCCCTCCTGAAGACGCTCGAAGCCCCTGTCGCTTCCGTGGAAACCATGATCGAAGAGTCCGTCGCCGGGATGGCGTTCACCTGGGGGTGATGCGGGAGCACGGAATCGAGGAGGTGCTCTCGTATGACGGCAACTTCTCAGAGGTTTCCTGGGTAAAGCGGCTGGAGCCGTAGCACGCGGCAGCGTCTCTCTTCCTATCGGTGTCTCCACACCGGCCGCCGTTTCTCCAGGAACGCGGCGGCCCCTTCCTCCACGTCCTCCAGCGGCAGTAGCTCTTTCTTGTAGATCCGCTCCGTCTCGGCGAGCGCCTCCGCGAACGGCAGGTCGCGGCCGGCGCGGACGGCCTTTTTGGTGAGGCGGACGACCGGAGCGCTCTTCGATGCGAGCCGCCCCGTGATCTCCCGGAGCGTGGCATCGAGACTGCCCGCCGGGACCCGCCGGGTCACCAGCCCCATCCGCTCGGCCTCCCCGGCGGTCAGGGTGCGGCCGGTCAGGGCGAGGTCGAGGGTCAGGCCGGCGCCGATCCGCGAGGGGAACAGCGCGGTGGCGACCGGCGGGAAGCAGCCCAACTCGATCTCGGGCTGGGCGAAGCGGGCGTCGTCGGTGGCGATCACCAGGTCGCAGGCCATCGCCAGCTCCATCCCGCCTCCCAGACAGTGACCGTGGACGGCGGCGATCGTGATGACGTCGAGGTCGCGCAGCCGGCGGATCGTCCCGTGGAGGCTGTCGAGCATCGGGCCCACCCGGTCCGGCGTGTGGTCCTCGACGGCCACCCCGGCGGAGAAGGCGCGCTCGCCGGCCCCCCGGAGGACGATCACCAGCAGCTCGGGATCGGCCGCCAGCTCCGCGACCACCTCGCCGAGACGATCGATCGTCGGAATGTCCAGGATGTTGAGCGGCGGGCGGTCGATCGTGAGGGTGGCGACGCGCCGCTCGCGGTGGAGGTGGATGGGGGAGGCTGCCATGGCCCTACCCGGCCGCGAACCCCGCCGCGCTCACGAAATCGGTCCACAGCGCGCGCTGTTGCCCGAGGGCGACCAGGTTCTCGGGGTGCCATTGGACCGCGCGCACCCACCAGCCGCCGCGATCGAGCACGGCGGCCTCGACCAGACCGTCCGGCGAGAGGGCGACCGGCACGAAACCG
>DASWRX010000320.1:0-20935 GCA_036402955.1 Thermoanaerobaculia bacterium | reverse complement strand
GGGGGGGTGAGGTGCGCGACGGGATGGCCGCCGGCTTCTTCGACGCGGCCGGGCGCGCCAATCTGCCCCTGTCGTCGCTGGTGGGGAAGGTGCTGGCGGCGGTCGGAGTGTCCGGATCTAGGCCGGCGGCGGAGGCACCGGCCAGGAGATCCCGGAGCCGCCGGCGATGATGAACCAGCCGATGATCTTGTCGTCCAGCTCGCGCAGGCGGCTCGCCACCAGGTTGCAGAGGATGGTCAGCAGGCGGATCGACGAGAGCTTGTGGATGTCGAGGATCCCCTCCAGCACCTCGCGCGAGATGACGAGCACCACGGCGCCCCCCTCGTGGGCCTTGGCGTCGGCCGAGCGGGGCGCGTTGTCGATCAGCGCCATCTCGCCGAAGTAGCCGCCGCGCTCGAGGAAGGCCAGGGCCTCCTCGCCGGCGCCGGGGATGAACTTGCTGATCATCACCCGTCCCTCGAGCACCACGTACATCTCGTTGCCCATCTCCCCCTCGCGGAAGATCACCTGGTTCGGGCCGTACTTCCGCTCCTTCGAGAGCGAGGCCAGGAAGTTGATCTCCATGCTGGAGAGCTTCTGCTCCTGGAAGAGCTTGCGCTTGGAGGCGAGGTCGACGCGGAACTCGGCCGCCGGCTCGCCGGAGGCGGCCGGCTCGGCGCTGGGCGGCTTGCCGGTCTCCGAGAAGAACTGGGTGAGGTTGTCGTTCGTCTGCCGGAGCTTGGACGACAGGCTCTTCCAGAACGTCCAGTAGAGCGCCAGCTTGAAGCGCGGATCGTTCTCCAGGAGAGCCGAGAGCGCCTGCGGGTTGAGGCCGATCAGCTCGGTCTCGGCGGTGGTCACCGCGTCGCCCGAGCGGGGCACGCGGTCGACGAAGGAGGTCTCGCCGAACAGGGTGCCCGACTCCAGGGCTGCCAGGCTGAAGTGGCCGTAGGGCGTCCGCCGCTGGATGCGCACGCCGCCGCTCTCGATCAGGTACGCGTCCTGGGTCTCCTCCCCCTCCTTGACCACGGTGGCCCCTGCCGGGAAGCGGTTGCGCGTGGCGCACTGGGCGAGCTGGGCAAGCTGCTCGTCCGAGAAGTGGGAGAAGATCTCCCACCGGCGAAGAAGGTTCTCGAGTCCCAAGGTGCGCCTATTGTAGCCCGATCTAGATGGACAGCGAGAGCTGGGCCGGGCGCAGCCGCTCCCAGGCGGCCCGCTCCACGACGTCGAGCCAGCCGGCGCGCGCCGTGGCGTCGAGGCGCAGGACGGGGAGCTGCCGCTCGCCGATCTCCTGGATGAGGCGCTCCTCGACGGCGCGCTGGAATCCCGGATCGGGCGAGCGCACGCCGTCCGGGCTCAAGACCTCGACGATGGGGACGTGGATCAGGAGATCGTATCCGCGCAGCCAGTACTCGACGAGCCTCTCCGGCCCCTCCTGACGGCCGGCGGCGAGCAGGAGATAGACGTAGTTGTCGAGCACGCTGCGGTCGCAGACCACCACCGGATAGCGAGCCTGGGCGACCAGCTCCTCGGCGATCTGGGTATGAAGGATCCACGACTGCGCCGCGACCGACGTCTCCTCGTTGATCGGCAGCGGGCACCGCCGCGCCACCTCGTGTACCACCTCGACCCCGACGTCCCACCGCTTCAGCCGCGCCGCGAGCCCGTAGCAGAGCGTGGTCTTCCCCACGCCGTGGCTGCCGATGAAGGCGATCTTGAAGCGGGGAGTGGGGAGCATCGAGGGATTGTACGGCCGCTTTGCCCGGCTTCAGAGGCTCAGGCACTCCTCCAGAATCCCCGCGGCCGCCGCCATCTGCTCCTCCCGGATCGTCAACGGCGGCACGATCTGCCCCACCCGTCCCTGCGGCCCTCCCGCCAGCAGGAGGACGCCCCGGGACCAGGACGCCAGCATCCAGGTCTTCGCCATCTCCGCCGTCCGCATCTGAACGCCCCAGAGCAGGCCCCGGCCGCGCACCTCCGCGACGGCGGGGAAGCGTTCCGGCCAGGAGGCGAGACGCCGGCCGAGGTCCTCTCCCAGGCGGCCGGCCCGCGCGGGGAGATCTTCGTCCAGCAGGACGTCCAGCGTGGCGAGCGCGGCGGCGCAGGAGAGCGGGTTGGCGAGGAAGGTCGCGGTGTGGCGAGCCTCTCCCGCGGTCTCCCAGCAGCGGAAGAGGTCGCGGCGGGCGATCACGGCGGCGACCGGCAGCCCTCCCCCCAGCGCCTTGCCGCAGCAGAGGACGTCCGGGCGAACCTCCTCGGCCTCGACCGCGAAGAGGCGGCCGGTGCGGCCGAAGCCGGTGAAGATCTCGTCGGCGATCAGCAGCGCGCCGTGACGGCGGCAGCTCTCCGCGAGCCCGGCGAGCCAGCCGGCGGGAGGGATCAGCACTCCCTCGCGGCCCACGATCGGCTCGACGATCGCGGCGCCGGTCGTCCCCTTCGCGAGGACCTCCTCCACCCGGTCGAGGCCGGCGCCGAAGGGGAGCCGGCGGACGTGACCGTGGAGATGGGCGGCGAAGGGGGAGCGGAACTCCTCCCGCGAGGTGACGGCGAGGGCGCCGAGCGTCAACCCGTGGTAGGCCGGCTCGAACGCCAGGACGCCCGGTTTGCCGGTGGCTCCCAGGGCCGTCTTCAAGGCGATTTCCACCGCCTCGGCACCGGAGATGGCGAAGAAGACCTGCGGGTCGTCCACTGGCGCGAGGCCGACCAGCCGCCGGGCGAGCTCCACGCGCAGGGGGTGCGCCATGACGTCCCCCAGGCCGTGGAGGAGACGCCCGGCCTGCTCGCGCACGGCCGCCACCACCCGCGGGTGCCGGTGACCGACCGCCGCGACGCCGAAGCCCGCGGTGAGATCGATATAGAGATTGCCGTCGACGTCGCGGACGTTGGCGCCCTTGGCCTCTTCCCAGAGAATCGACGGCTGGCTGCCGAGGAGATTATTGACGATGGTATTGACGCCCGGGGCCTCGAGCTCCCGGAGGGCGGCCGACAGCTCGCGCGAGCGCGGCCCGGGCGGGGGGGTGACGATCTCGGGGAGGAGGTCGCCGAAGGTCACATCTCTCGCCGTCCGGCGAGCGACCGGCCCAGCGTCACCTGGTCGGTGTACTCGATGTCGCCGCCGACCGGCATGCCGAAGGCGAGGCGGGTGACCCGCGTCCCCCGGGCTTTCAGCAGCCGGGCGAGATAGAGGGCGGTCGCCTCCCCCTCGACGTTGGGGTTGGTGGCGAGGATCACCTCGTCGATCCCCTCCAGGCGCTCGAGGAGGCCGGGAATGGCGAGGCGGTCGGGGCCGATCCCCCGGTGAGGGGAGAGCGCGCCCAGCAGGACGTGGTAGAGGCCGTGGTACTCGCCCGTGCGTTCGATCGGCTCGAGGTTGAACGGCTCCTCGACGACGCAGATGCGGGTGCGGTCCCGCCGCTCGTCGGCGCAGTAGCGGCAGGGGTCCACGGCCGTGATGGCATTGCAGGTGGAGCAGTGGAAGAGCTTCTCCTTGACCTCCACGATCGCGGCCGCCAGGGCCTCGGCCTCAGCGGCCGGCACCTTGAGAAGAAAGTGAGCGAGACGGGTCGCGGTCTTGGGGCCGATGCCCGGTAGACGGGACAGCTCGCCGATGAGCCGCGCCAGGGGATCCGACATCGTTCTCCGGGGGTGGCTAGAAGAGGCCGGGCATGCTCGACGCCAGCGCGCCCATCTTCCCCTGCATCGTCTCCTCGATCTTGCGGCCGGCCTCGTTGACCGCCGCGACGATCAGGTCCTCCAGCATCGAGGGATCGTTCGGGTCCATGGCCTCAGGGTCGATCTTGCAGCCCACGAGCTGCTTGTGGCCGCTCATCTTCACCGTCACCATGCCGCCGCCGACACTCGACTCGACCACCAGCTCGTTGAGCTCGCGCTGCAGGCGCTTCTGCATCTCCTCGGCCTGCTTCATCAGGTTCTTCATGCTGCTCATATCGGTTCAATCCTCCGTAGGGCTTGCGTGCTCTTCCACTGTCTCGATCCGGCCCTTGAAGATGTCGAGGACGGCCTGAACGGTCGGGATCTGCTCGACCTGCTGGACCGGCGCGGTCTTCGCCTCCGCAGCGGCCATCTTGGGCACGGCGTGGCTCTCCAGGATATCAAGACGGGCCCCGGGACCCCAGATGGCGGCCATCGACTCCTCGAGAGTCGGGCGGTTGGCGTCCAGGCGTCCCTTCAGATAGCTGTCCCCCTGCGGATAGAGGATGGTCAACCGGCCGTCCTCGTAGCGGACGTCGACGTGCTCGTCGGCGAGGGCGCCGCCGAGGTTCGGCTTGCGCCGGCCGGCCTCCTCCTTGAAAGCGGTGATCGGATCGCTCGGCCGGCTGGGGGGAGGGGCGGCGGGCCGGGGAGGTGGTGCCGGCTCGGACCTCGGCGCCTCAGCCCGCGCCGGAGCGGGAGCCGGCGCGCTGCGCTGAGGCACAGATGCCGCGGGCGCCGGAGCCGGCCGCGGCGCCATCGCAGGCCTCGCCGGTCCGGCGGCCGCCGCGGCCGGCGGCGTGCCGGCGAGCATCTCCTCGATCCGGGTGAGCTTCGGCAATTCGGCGGCGCGCAGCCAGGCGATCTCGACCGCGAGCGCTCCGGCGTCGCTGCGCCGCACCACCATCTCGCTGGTCAGCAGCAGGTTCATCAGCCGCAGCAGGTTCTCGTAGCCGCTGGCGCGTGCGAGCCCGGCGAGGCTCTGGGCTTCCTCGCCGGGCAGGTCCACCTGCTCGGGCGAGCCGCCCATGGCGAGGTGGAGCGCGTCGCGGCAGAAGGCGAGAAACTGGCCGTAGACGTGGCGCGGATCCCACCCCTCCTCCTCGATCCGGCGCACGGCGGCGCCCACCACCTGCGGGTCGCCGGCGAGGATGCCCGCGAGCAGGGTCTGGAAGAGAGCGGTGTCGAGCCCGCCCAGCAGCCGCACGGCGTCCTCGTCGGCGATCGCGCTCGAGCCGAAGGTGGCGAGCTGGTCGAGCAGGGCCACCGAGTCGCGCACGCTCCCCTCGCCGGCGCGGGCGATCAGCCGCAGCGCCGCGTCGCTCGCCTGGATCCCCTCCGACTCACAGATCGTGCGCAGATGCGACGCCAGCAGCGGCGACGGCACGCGCCGGAAGTTGAACTCCTGGCAGCGCGACAGGATCGTCGCCGGCACGGCGTCGATCTCGGTGGTGGCGAAGATGAAGACCAGGTGCGGCGGCGGCTCCTCGACGATCTTCAGCAGGGCGTCGAAGGCCTGGCGCGACAGGCGGTGGATCTCGTCGAGCACCACCACCTTGTAACGGTCGCGGGCCGGACCGTACTTCAGGCTCTCGGTGAGATCGCGGACCTGCTCGACCTTGGAGTAGGTGGCGGCGTCGACCTCGATGACGTCGAGATCCGAGCCGCGCGTGATCTCGATGCAGGGCCGGCACTCGTTGCAGGGATCGGCGGCGGGGCCGCGCTCGCAGTTCAGGGCCTTGGCGAGGACGCGCGCCGCCGTCGTCTTCCCCACCCCGCGGATGCCGGAGAAGAGATAGGCCTGCGCGATCCGCCCCTCGCGGAGACCATTGCGCAAAGCGGTGACGATCGGTTCCTGGCCGACGAGATTGGAGAAATTCTGCGGGCGCCACTTGCGCGCGAGGACCTGATACGTCATGGGGAAGATGGCAGTGGTCTACGAAGGGTTCCGGTGAAGCTGCGGCACTCGTCCGCATGCCTTATCGCTGCTCCCTTCCGGGCCTGACGAGGTTCGGCATTGGCCGATGCACAGGACCCGAACCCTTCGTGGGCCACTGCAAGGCCCTCATGCTACGTCCTGGGATCGGGGAAGTAAAGGACGTAGCGCGATTCGTCAAACCGCGACGCGCCGGCCCGAATTCCCGCGCCCTCATCGCCGCTCGCTTTGCGGTTGTTTTGCGGCGGCGCCCTTCTCGGGTAACATACGCGTTCCCGTCTGGGCGGGTGGTGCTCCTTGGAAAGGCCGGAAGATCAGGTCTGGATGCTGGAGGCGCTCGCCGAGGCGAGGCGCGCCGCCGGGATCGGCGAGGTGCCGATCGGCGCGGTGGTGGTCCGCGAGGGGGAGGTGCTGGGGAGGGGCCACAACCGCCGCGAGATCGACGGCGATCCGCTGGCGCACGCCGAGATCCTGGCGATCCGGCAGGCGGCGGCGGGGATGGGCGGGTGGCGGCTCTCGGGGTGCACGATGTACGTGACCCTGGAGCCCTGCGCGATGTGCGCCGGAGCCCTGGTGAACAGCCGCGTCGAGCGGCTGGTCTACGGGGCGCCCGATCCGAAGGCCGGTTACTGCGGCACCCTGGGCGACCTGGTCCGGGACCCGCGTCTCAATCACCGGCTGGAGGTGACGGCCGGCGTGCTGGAGAGCGAGAGCGCCGCGCTGCTGCGCGGCTTCTTTGCGTCGTTGCGGCGCAGGCCGTAGCGGGGGTTCTTTGGAAAGATCGGGAGAGATGTCCGAGTGGCTTAAGGAGCACGCTTGGAAAGCGTGTGTAGGGGAAACTCTACCGTGGGTTCGAATCCCACTCTCTCCGCCAAGGTTCCCGACGACAAGACAACCGGAGAGGTGCCAGAGCGGTCGAATGGGGCGGTCTCGAAAACCGTTGGCCGGGCAACCGGTCCGTGGGTTCGAATCCCACCCTCTCCGCCATTCGCCGAATGCCCTGGAGCGGTCGTCCTTGACGGCCTGGCTCCTGGTGAACTACTTTACGAGTTTCGTTCGCACAGAGCGGGCGGCTCCGGATGAGCCGGCGGTCCCGCGATCCATGACCTCGACTTCGAAGAAGGCGGTTCTACGTGAAACGGACTTTTCAGCCCAACAACCGTCGGCGCAAGCGGACGCATGGCTTCCTGGTGCGGATGCGTACCCGCAACGGCCGCGCGGTGATCGCGCGACGGCGCCAGAAGGGGCGCAAGCGCCTGAGCGTCTGATGGCGGACGGCCATCGCCCGCCGGGCCTGACGAGGGCCGCGGCGGGCGAGCGTCTGCTCCCCGAAGAGAGGCTGCGGCGGCGGACGGACTACCTCAGGTGCTACCGGACGGGGCGGCGGCGGCACGGCTCGCTGGCGCTCGTCTACTTCGTTCCGAACCAGCTCGGGCACCCACGCATCGGGATCACCGCCAGCCGCAAGGTGGGCAAGGCCGTGGTGCGCCAGCGGATCAAGCGCAGGATCAAGGAAGTCTACCGGCGATGGCAGGACCGCTCGCGACTCCCCTCTCTGGACCTGGTGATCCATCTGAAGCCGGAGGCGGGCAAGAGCGACTTCCCCGGCCTGCGGTCGGAGCTGCTGCGGCTGCTCGGGGGCTTGCGCGAGCGGCGGGAGCCCGTGGGATGACGCAGATGACGCGCCTGCTGGTCTCCCTGCTCGGCTTCTACAAGCGGCGCCTCTCGCCACTGCTGCCCCGCGCCTGCCGTTTCTCCCCGACCTGCTCCGAGTATGCCCGCCTCGCCATTCTCAAGCACGGCCCCTGGCGCGGCGGCCTTCTCGCGGCGGGCCGCCTGACCCGTTGCCATCCATTTCATCCGGGTGGGATCGACCTGCCGTAAGCGGCCGGCCCCCCGTCAGCACTACGAAGAAAGAGGATTCGATCTCTCGTGGAAACTCGCCGGTTGCTCATCGCCTTCGTGCTGTCACTGGCCGTCATCGCGGTCTGGTACACCCTCTTCCCGCCGGCGAAGCCCAAGCCGCCGGAGCCGCCGCCGGCCCCCCCCGCCCAAAGCCAGACGGCGCCGGCTCCCAGCCCCGCCCCGGCGGTTCCCCCGGCCACGCCGGGAGCTCCGGCTCCGGGCCAGCCGGCGGCCGCGGCAGTCCAGGCCGCCCCGGCGGTGCAGGCCGCCGCCGAGGAGCGGATCACGCTCCAGGACGGCCCCGCCCGCGCCGTGTTCACCAACCGGGGCGCGGAGCTCCTGTCGATGGTCGTGCCCGAGATCTCCACCGCCAAGGGCCCCGCGAAAGGCGGCACGCTGGAGCTGGTGCGCGAGCGGGCGGACAGCTCCTATCCCTACTCTCTCACCACGGCCGCCCTCCAGCCTCATCCCCTGAACCAGGCGCTGTTTCAGGCTGAGCGGGCAACGGATGGCCGCTCTGTTACTTTTCGTTACAGCGGCCCTCTGGGGGCCGCCGAGAAGACCTTCCGGTTCGACGAGAAGGGGCTCCTCCAGGCCGACGTGCAGGTGCCCGGCCACGCGGACTGGGGCCTGCGGGTCGGACCCGGCCTCCGCAACCCCACGCCCGACGAGATGAAGAGCCGGTACGAGCACCGGCGGGCCGTCTACCGGGCCAGCAACGACGTGACCGTGGTGGACCCGCAGAGCGCGTTCGATCCGGTCGAGATCCCCGGCCGCTCGCTCTCCTGGGCGGGGCTGGAGGACACCTACTATCTTTCGGCCCAGATCCCGCAGGGGACGATCGACCGCGCGGTCCTGCTGCCGGTGCTGGTGCAGATCCCCGACAACGGCGGTCCGGAGAAGTTCCTGCCGGTGCCGAACAAGGACCAGATCACCCGCGAGCAGAAGGACCTCCCCCGCGAGTTCTTCCTGGTCCTGCGGCCGGCGGGCGACCACCTGTCGCTCCTCTCCTTCTGGGGGGCCAAGGAGTACGACCGGCTGAAGGCCCTGCCCTACGGATTGCAGGACACGATCGAGCTGGGGAGCCTCAAGCCGCTGGTCGTGCCGCTGCTCTACGCCCTGCACTGGATCCACGACCACATTGTCGCCAACTACGGCTGGGCGATCGTCCTGCTGACCGTACTGATCAAGCTGGTGCTGCTGCCGCTGACCCACCGCAGCACGATGTCGATGCGGAAGATGCAGGATCTCAACCCCAAGGTCCAGGCGATCCGGGACCGCTACCGCACGAAGCTGCGCGACAAGCAGGGGAAGCCGAATCTCGAGGCGCAACGCAAGATGAACGAGGAGGTGATGGGCGTCTACAAGGAGGCCGGGGTGAACCCGGCGGGAGGCTGTCTGCCGCTCCTGATCCAGATGCCGATCCTGTTCGCCTTCTACCGCCTGCTGTCGACGGCGGTCGACCTGCGGCACGCTCCCTGGATGCTGTGGATCCGGGACCTGTCGGCGCACGATCCCTACTACGTGCTGCCGATCATCATGGGCATCACCCAGCTCATCCAGGTCCGCATGGGCCCGCAGGCGGGCGATCCGATGCAGCGGAAGATGTTCCAGATCATGCCGGTGGCGATGACCTTCTTCTTCCTCGGGGTCCCCAGCGGGCTCGTGGTCTACTGGCTCACCAACAACGTCTTGACCATCATCCAACTCCAGGTTTACAACCGTTTGAGGGAGCGGGAGGCGGCTTGAGGCGCCACCCCGCGAGAGACCAACTTCTATGAACGACGTCAAGAGACGCTTCTTCTCCGGCGACACGCTGCAACAGGCGCTGGTCCAGGCCGCCAACTACTTCAACCTCGATCCCAGCTACGTGGCCTACCGCAGCCTCGAGAAGCGGCACGGCTTCCTGAAGACCCGCCGCAAGGTGGTGATCGAGGTGGACCCGGACAACCCGCGGCGGGAGACCCCGGCGCCGGTGCCGGAGGCGGGGCGGACGCTCCCCCCTGCCCCGCCGTCCGAATACCTGACCCGGCCGGCGGCCACGGCGGTCGAGCCGGGCAATGCGATTGAGCCTGGCAATGCCATTGAACCCGTGCGACCGGCTCCAGCGCCACGGCCGGCCGGACCCCGGGGCGAGGGACGCCCTCCCCGCCCCCGGGAGGATCGCGAGCGCCGGCCCGAGCGGGGAGGCCGGGACGACCGCGGCAATCGCGGGGAGCGCGGGGACCGCGGCGGTCGGGATCGCGACCGCCCCCGTCCGCCGCGCGACCGGGACCGTCCGCGCGTGGCGAGCCCGGCGGCGGAGGGGGTGGAGGCCTTCCCCACCGCCGCCGCGGGAGAGGCCGGCGGCCTGGTCACGCTGCCGGAGAAGCCGCGGGGAATCGCGGAGCGCTACCCCGCCGCGGCCGGTCCGGCGGCGGCGGCGGCGGTCCGGGGCGCGGAGCTGCTGATGCGCGTCGCGGGTCTGGACCTCAAGCCCACGGTTTTCCAGGGGGAGGAGCGGCTGGAGGTCGACCTCACGGGCGAGGACGTGGACTGGTGCTTCGCTGACGACGGCGAGCTGCTGATGGCCGTCGAGCACCTGCTGCCGCGGATGATCCGCACCCTGAGCGGGGAGGTGCCGCCGGCCGTGCGGGTGGACTGCGACAACTTCCACGAGATCCGCGAGGAGCGGCTGCGCAGCCTCGCCCAGCGCGTGGCCGAGGACGTGCGCCGGCGCGGCAAGCCCCGCATCCTGGAGCCGATGAATCCCGCCGACCGGCGGATCATCCACACCACCCTGGCGGACGATCCGAACGTGGCCACCGAGAGCGACGGCGACGGCTACTTCAAGCGCATCATGGTGCGGCCGGTGACCACGACGTAGATCTCCCTCCGGAGCTTTCGATGGACGAGCCCCTCCTTCGCGAGGGGCTTTTTCGTTCGGGATGTTTCACGTGGAACGTCTGGACTGCGACCTCCTTCGGTTGTTCCACGTGAAACATGCTCCGGTTAAGATTCCCCTCCCATGGCGTTCACCCTCCCCGCCCTCCCCCTCGCCGTCTTCGCGGACGCGATCTCCCGCCTCTCGCCGGAGCCCCTGAAGGAGAGGGCGATCGATGCGCTGTTCGCCCACTACCGCGAGCTGGCGCTCTGGAACCGGCGGACGAACCTGATCGGACCCGGCACCGCCCACGAGATCCTCGCCCGGCATTACGGCGAATCGCTCGCGGCGCTCCCCCTCCTGCCGGCCGCGGCGCGGCGCGGGCTCGACCTCGGCTCGGGCGCGGGCTTCCCGGGTCTCGTCCTCGCCGCGGCCTGCCCTGAGCTCGAGATGACCCTCGTCGAGGCCCGGGAGCGCAAGTGGGCTTTCCTCGCCGCCGCCGCCCGCAAGGCGGCTTTGCCCTGCCGTTGCCTCAATGTTAGAGTCCAGGTTCCGTTGCCCGCCGGACTGCCGGAGAGCATCGACGTGATCACCTCGCGGGCCCTCCGGCTCGATCCTGAAATCTGGGGCGCGCTGGCGCGCCGCCTGGGCCCGGACGGACGGATTCTCCTCTGGGCGGGCGAGCACGATCCCGATGTGCCCCCGGATCTCGCTCCCTGCGGCAGCGTTCCCCTCGCGGGGAGCGACAAGCGGCGCATCCTGGCCCTGGCGCTCCGCCGGCGCCGTTCCATTGAAGGGCTTGAACCCGGAACCTGAGACATGATCCTCGCGATCGCGAACCAGAAGGGCGGGGTCGGCAAGACCACCACCGCCATCAATCTCGGCGCCGGCCTCGGCGCCCTGGAGCGCCGCGTGCTGCTGGTCGATTGCGATCCGCAGGGGAACGCCTCCCGCGGCCTCGGCGGCAAGGCCACCCCGCCCCACCTGTACCACGCCTTGGTGGGCGAGGTCCCGATCTCCGCGGCGATCCGTCCGTCGGGCTTCCCCAACCTCGACCTCGTCCCCTCCCAGCGCGACCTCGTCGGCATCGAGGTGGAGCTGGTGGGCGAAGCCGGCTGGGAGCGGCGCCTGAAGGGGGTGCTCGCCGAGGTGGCGGACCGCTACGACACGATCCTCGTCGACTGCCCGCCGTCGCTCGGCCACCTGACGGTCAACGCGCTCACGGCGGCGGACGGCGTCCTCGTGCCGCTCCAGTGCGAGTATTTCGCGCTCGAGGGGATCAGCGAGCTGCTCGCCACCGTCCGGCGCGTCCAGGGGAGCCTGAACCCGCGCCTCCAGATCGCCGGCATCCTGCTGACCATGTACGACGACCGCACCAACCTCTCGAAGGACGTGGCCGAGGAGATCCGCTCTCACTTCGCCGACAAGGTCTACGACACGGTCATCCCCCGCAACATCCGGCTCGCCGAGGCCCCCAGCCACGGACTGCCGATCTTCCAGTACGACATCAAGTCGCGCGGCGCCGAGGCCTACCTGGCGGTCGCGCGCGAGTTTCTGCGGAGGGCCGCATGACGGTTGGCGACATGAAGAGCGGTAAGACCGCGGCGGGCAAGAAGCGCGGGCTCGGACGCGGGCTCGACGCGCTGATCGAGAAGGCCGAGCCTCGGCCCGAGGAGCCGGTGAACACCCTTCCCGTCGATCGCCTCCACCCCAACCGGTTCCAGCCCCGCACCCATTTCGATGAGGCGGCGATCGAGGACCTCGCGGCGTCGGTCCGCGCCCAGGGGATCGTCCAGCCGCTGGTGGTCACTCCCGAGGGGGATGGCTACGCCATCATCGCCGGCGAGCGGCGCTGGCGGGCCGCCCGCAAGGCCGGGCTCGCCACGGTGCCGGTGGTCGTCCGCCAGGTGGCGGACGACCGCGAGTTGCTGGAGCTGGCCCTGGTCGAGAACCTCCAGCGGAGCGACCTCAACCCGATCGAGGAAGCCGAGGCCTACGCCGCCCTGCAGGAGAAGTTCGGCCTCTCGCAGGAGGAGGTCGCCACCCGCGTCGGCAAGGCGCGCACCACGGTCACCAACGCCCTCCGCCTCCTCCGCCTGCCCGACGAGGTGCTCGACCTGCTGCGCGGGGGGCAACTCACCGCCGGCCAGGCCCGCCCGCTGCTCGCCCTCCAGGACCCCGAGGAGCAGATCCGGATCGCCGACCGCGCCGTGCGCGAGGGTCTCTCCGCGCGCGACCTCGAGCGGCTGGCCGCCGATCCCGGCCAGGAAGTCCCGAAGCCGAAGAAGCCGGACCGTCCGGTCGAGGTCCATACCGCCGCCGCCGAAGAGCGCCTCACCCGACGCCTGCAAACCCGGGTCGAGATCAAGAGGCAGGGCAAGAAGGGGCATCTCCGGATCCACTTCCACTCGGAAGAGGAGCTGATGCGGCTTTTCGACGTACTGATCGAGCGGGGAGAGAACCGATGATCTTCAAGTCGGACGGCAAGCAGAGCGACCTCAACGGATTTCTCGACAGCGGCAGCCACCTCCAGGGGGAGCTGCGCTTCGACGCCTCGTTCCGCGTCGACGGCAGGCTCACCGGCACGGTGGAGTCGGAAGGGGACCTGATCGTCGGCGCGTCGGGGGAGATCGACGGCGAGATCCGGGTGGGGCAGGTTTTCGTCTCCGGCACGCTGCGGGGTAAGGTTCAGGCCCTGCGTAAGGTGCAGATCGCTCCCAGCGGCAAGGTGTTTGCCGAGATCGACACGCCGGCGCTGGTGATCGAGGACGGCGCCACCTTCGAGGGGAGCTGCGCCATGAGCCGCGACGGCGCGCGGGCGGCCGCCGGTCCCAAGCTGGTGGCCCAGAAGGCCTAGCGGCCGCCGGCCCGCTCCAGCCCCTCGTAGGAGGGGAACACGGTGACCGGATGGCGGACCAGGAAGCTCTTGTCGTACGCCGACGTGAGCACCTGGCCGTCGAGGTCCCGTGCCACGGGGAAGCCCAGGCCGTAGATCAGCGTCGGCGCCACGTCCACCAGCTTGGCGCCGGTGAGCAGGGCGCCGGGGCGGATCCCTTCGCCGTAGAGCAGCAGGACGCCGTCCGGCGCCGCCTGGAAGTCGCCGCCGAGCCCCTCTCCCGTCGCCATCCGCCCCCAGACCCGCCGCCACCCGCCCCACGGGCTGACCCCGTAGGACGAGACCACCACGAGCAGGCGGGGGCCCGTGCCCCGCTTCCAGATCTCCTCCAGCAGATCGTCGAGCCGCGCGTAGTAGGCGGCCACCCGCTCGGCCGCCGCGCGGGCCTCGCCGGCGCTCGGCTCGCCCTCGAACTGTACGGCGTTGAAGCCGCCGAACCAGCGGTGCGAGACCTCCCGCAGCCCGGGGAGCAGCAGGAAGACCGCCTGCGCCTGCGGGTTCCGCTCGGCGAGCGACAGCGCCGCCGCCAGCCGCCACTGGTCGGCGGTCAGCGAGTCGACGAGCACCCCGGGGACGCGCGGGCCGAAGAGGCTCCGGACCTCCAGATCGACGTCGCGCCGGGACGGCTGGAAGGCCGCTCCGCTCCCCCCGCTCCCCGCAACTCCCGGGGGCCAGGCGTCCCCCGGCCCGGGGTCGCGGCTGAAGAAGCGCTCCGAGAGCGCGAACGCCGCCTCGCCCGCTCCGGGCTCGGCCGCCGGCCAGCCCACGACGCCGGCCGGCACGCCGAGCCGGGGAAGGATCTCCCAGAGGGCCAGCGCCTCGCGCCGCGGCGTCCCCGGCGGCAGGGGATGGGCGCCGAGGGTGCCCCAGCGCTGGAAGGAGAGCCCAGTGGGCAGCAGCCGCAGCTCCGCCCCCGGAGCGAGGAAGCGCGCCGGGAAGCTCCGCCGGCCGGTGATGCCGTGCTCGAACGGGTACTTGCCGGTGGCGAGGGTCGTCCACAGGGCGTCGCGCCGCGTGGGGATCAGCGAGCCGAGCCGGCCGTAGGCGCCGTTCTGGAGAACCCTGGCGAGGAAGGGCAGCCGCCCCTGGCCGGCGAGGGGAAGGATGGCGTCGAGCGTCGCCGAATCGACGCCGATCACCCAGAGCTTCGGGCGCTGGCCGCTCTCCACCGCCGCCGGGCGCGGGGCGGACGGCGGGCGGGGGTGGAAGGCCTCCCGCCGCTCGACCATCGCGTAGACCGCGAGCGCCGCCACCAGCGTCAGCCCCCAGCGGCTGCGCCACCCATAGCGCCGCCGGTGGAGCGCGTGCAGCAGCGCCGTGTAGAAGGCGATGAGCGCGCCGAGCGAGAGCCACAGCGCCGTCTTGATCAGGCGGCCGTTGATGCCCGGCGGCAGGAAGTAGGCGTAGTAGGCGGCGTGGGTGCCGTCGAGCAGGGCCGAGGCCGCCAGCGCGGCCATGAAGCTCCAGGGGAGGACCCGCCGGGCCCGCCCCGGCCGTCCCCAGGTGAACGGCAGGTGCAGGGCCAGGCTGGCGAGCCCGACGATGCCGCCGTAGACCAGGCAGCCGCGCAGCACCGGACCGAAGGCGAACGGCAGGCGCGGATTGAGAAAGAAGATCAGCCCGGCGAGCTGCACCCCGGCGAGCGCCCCGGGGGCGAAGCCGCCCCCGAGGACCGCGAGCCAGCCGCGCGTCAGACGATGAAGATCGGCCGGTCGAGCTTCTGGTGGAAGTGCCACTGATAGGTGTAGCCGGGAAACTCCAGGGGAACCGTGTATTCGACGTCGATGAAGATGCGGTCGCCGTTGCGCTCGACCCGGACGTCCTGCTTGTCCATCTGGATGTCGAGCTGGTGCGCGCGGTCGATGATCGCCTTGGCGATCTGGTCCGGGGGCGTCCGCGCCGCCGAGAACTTCGCCTGCTCATCCATGAAGTCGTACAGCTCGGTGCTCTGGATCTTCACCGGGATCGCCTTCCAGGCGATCAGGGTCGCGAGGCCGAGCGCGAGCATCCAGAGAATGCAGCCCAGGTTCCCCTCGCCCCGTTCGGAACTCCGTCGTGGCATGGCTCCCTCCGTTAGGATTCGTTGGAGGGTAGTCTACCGCACGGATCTATCGCACGATGCGGAATGTTCGATTCCACCGCGTCTGGGTGAAGAAGTTCAGGGCCACCCGGCCGAGCTGCCGCACCTTCCCCTCGTAGCCCGGCCAGTCCACCGACTCGTCGTCGCTGGCGAACGACCAGTACACCAGGAAGGCCCGCCCCTTGAGGTAGCTCTCGGGCACCGTCCCCCAGAAGCGGGAGTCGTTCGAGTTGTCGCGGTTGTCACCCATGCAGAAGTAGCGGTTGGGCTCGACGGTCTTGGGGCCGAAGTTGTCGCGCACCCGCTTGGGGTGGAAGAAGAGGTCGCGCGGGTAGGTCTCGGCGTCGGCGTACCAGGTGAACGAGGAGTCGTCGACGCGCTTGCCGTTGATGTAGAGGTCCTTGCCGATCATCTTCATGACGTCGCCGGGCAGGCCCATGCACCGCTTGATGAAGTCGCGGGTGGGGTCCTCCGGATACTTGAAGACCACGACATCGCCGTGCCTCACCTTGCGGATCGGCAGCAGCGCCTCCTCCAGCGGCGAGACCGTCGGCCCGTAGATGAACTTGTTGACCAGGATGTGATCGCCGATCAGCAGGTTCTTCTCCATCGAGCCGGACGGGATCTTGAACGCCTGCACCACCCAGGTGCGGGCGAACGTCGCGAAGATGACCGCGATGAGGAGAGCCTCCAGGTACTCCCGGAGCAGCGATTTCTCGGCTTGCATTGAACCCGACGACCTCCGACGACGGCTACCGGATCAGGCGGAAGGTTCTCTCCCAGCGGGTTTTCGAGAAGAAGCCGAGCGCCGTGTCCAGCAGGTCGCGGAGCTTCGCCCCCGCCCCCTCCCACTGGCCGCTCGAGGTCTTCCCCCCGTAGGACCAGTAGATGAAGAGCGCCCGCCCCTTGACCAAGTGGGCCGGCACGGTGCCCCAGAACCGCGAGTCGTAGGAGTTGTCGCGGTTGTCCCCCATGCAGAAGTAGTGGCCGGGAGGCACGGTGTAGGGGCCGTAGTTGTCGCGGAACCGCATGCGGGGATCGACGAAGAAGCCGTTGCCGGTGTCGGGGTTCTTGTGGACGGCGTAGCTCGAGTCGTTGACGGCCTTGCCGTTGATGTAGAGCTGCTGGTTGATGACCTGCACCGTGTCGCCGCCGGTGGCCACACAGCGCTTCACCAGGTCGAGCGTCGGGTTCTCCGGCGAGCGGAAGATGACGATATCGCCGCGGTGGACCGGACGGAACGGCAGCGCGCCCTTCTCCAGGCCGGTCGGCGTCGGGCCGTAGATGAACCGGTTGACGAAGAGGTGGTCGCCGATGAGGAGGGTGTCCTCCATCGAGCCGCTGGGAATGTAGAAGGTCTGGACGACGAAGGTGTTGGTGAACAGCAGGAAGACCGCCGCGATGATCAACGCTTCGAGGTACTCGCGCCAGACTGATCGTTCCTCCCCCATGGCGCCGGTACTGTACTCGAAAAGGAAGCCCCGCCGCAAAAGATTGCGCGCACGGCCAAATCCTTTGCCGGGCGCGCGAGCCCTTGTTCCTCAAGGCTTCTCGCCCCCCTCGCCGCTCCTCCCCGCCTGATCCTTGGCCGCCGGGCTCCCCGACCGGCGGTCCGCCCGATCGACCAATTCTTTTCCCTTCAATGACTTAGGTCTCAACCCGCGAGCTGGCAGGCGGCTTGATCCTCAGGGCCGGCGTCAACCCGGAGAGGAGGTGGCGCCAGGAGAACGGTGACCAGGGAAAACGACACGGAAAGGGAATCCAAGAGCAACCGTCGCAAAAACCAACGTCGTACCGAATCGAAAGGGGAAACCCCATGAAGCAGTCCTATCGCGCCGTCGCCGCCCTCCTGTTCCTCACCACCCTCCTGGGCGCCCTGCCCGCCCAGGCGGCGGCGGACGGCAAGAAGGTGAACATCAACAGCGCCGACTCCTCGCAGCTCACCATGCTGCCGCGGGTCGGTCCCAGCGTCGCCCAGCGCATCGTCGACTACCGCAAGCAGAACGGCTCGTTCAAGAAGCCCGAGGACCTGATGCTGGTGCGCGGCATCGGCGAGAAGACCTTCGAGCTCATCAAGCCCTACGTCGCCGTCGCCGGCGAGACCACCCTGCACGAGAAGGTGCACGGCAGCCGCTCCGCCGCCGGCAAGGAATCCCCCGGCAAAAGCAAGGAGTCCCCCGGCAAGGGGAAGAAGAAGGAAGCCCCCGCCAAGGACGGAAAGGACGCCCGCTGACCGCGCCGGGTGGGGCGGCGCTCCCTGCCGCCCCGCCCGGTCTCTCCCGCGAGGCCCTTTCCCCATGACCTCCGAACCGATAGCTTCCGAACCCATCGTCTCCGAACCGGTAACCTGCGGCCGGGCGCCCGCCGATCTGCCGCCGGACCTGCTCGCTCCCGAGCCGAAAGGCTTCCAGCTCTCCGAGCTCACCGTGGTGCTCGCCCTCTTCGCCCTGCTGGCGATGATCGGCGCGCCGCCGCTGCTGCGGATCTCCGGCGACCTGCGCCTGCGCCTCGCGGCCCAGGAGCTGGAGAGCGCCCTGCGGCTGGCCCGCGCCTGGGCCGTGCGGCACGACGCCAACGTGGCGGTGAAGTTCCGCACGGCCCGGGACGGCACGGTCACCTTCACTCTCTACCGGGACGGCGACGGCGACGGCGTGCTCACCCGCGACATCGACGCCGGCGTGGATCCCCAGGTCGGACCGGCGCGGCGGCTCAGCGCGCTCGGGCGCGACATCCGCTTCGGCTTTCCGCCCGGGCCGCCGCCGCCGGACCCCAGCTCGCCGCGGAAGAAGCTCGACGAGAGCGGCGATCCGATCCGCTTCAACCAGTCCGACCTCGCCTCCTTCAGCCCGTTCGGAACCTCGACGCCCGGCTCGCTCTACCTCACCGACGGCGTCAAGCGGCTGGCGGTGGTGCGCGTCGCCAACCGCGCCGGCCACATCCGCATCCTCACCTACGATCCCCAGCGGAGGGTCTGGCGTGATTGACTCGCTCCGAACGAGTGCAGTACCTTGCTTTCATGCGCGCGATCGTCGTCGTCACCACCGTCGGAACCGAAGAGCAGGCGTACCTCATCGCGCGCGAGATCGTCGCGCGGCGTCAGGCCGCGTGCGTCAACATCCTCCCCGGCATCCGCTCGATCTACCGCTGGAAAGGGAAGATCTGCAAGGACGGGGAGCTGATGCTCGTCATCAAGAGCCTCGAAGGGGAGTTCGAGGGGATCGCGGCCACCATCCGCGAGCTCCACAGCTACGAGCTCCCGGAGATCCTCTCCTTCAGCGTCACGCACGGCGAAAAGAACTTCCTCCAGTGGATCGCGGGGAACGTCGACAAGGAAGCCGACTTCGCCGACGACGATGACGAGGAGGAGGAGGAAG
Source organism: Thermoanaerobaculia bacterium (assembly GCA_036402955.1). Classification (GTDB taxonomy): domain Bacteria; phylum Acidobacteriota; class Thermoanaerobaculia; order Multivoradales; family UBA5704; genus DATARR01. The sequence continues at coordinate 2,191 of DASWRX010000320.1, read as the reverse complement.
AGGGGATCGCGTTCGCGGTCGACGCGGACGACGATTGAGGGCGACCGCGGGTCCTCGGCATCACGATCCTGAACTTAGGGGCGGGGCTTGTCCCCGCCCCTACGAAGATGACGGACGTTGAAGCCCTATACCGCCGCCAGCGCCTGCTCCAGATCCGCCAGCAGGTCCTCCACGTTCTCGATCCCCACCGAGATCCGCACCATGCCGTCGGTGAGGCCGAGGTCGGCCCGGCGCTCCACGGGGATGGAGGCGTGGGTCATCGAGGCGGGGTGCGAGATCAGGCTCTCGACGCCGCCCAGGCTCTCGGCGAAGCTCATCACGGCCACGCGGTCGAGCATCGACTTGGCCGCCGCGAAGCTCCCCATCTCGATCGTGATCATGGCGCCGAAGCCGGAGGCCTGGCGCTTCTGGATCTCGTGGCCCGGATGGTCCGGCAGCCCCGGATAGAGCACCCGCCGCACCTTGGGATGGCCCACCAGATAGTCGACGATCCGCTTCGCGTTGCGCTCGTGCCGGTCCATGCGCACGGCGAGCGTCTTGATGCCGCGCATCACCAGGAAGCTGTCGAACGGCGACAGGATGGCGCCGGCCGATTTCGAGACCAGGGCGAACCACTCCGAATCCTCCGGCCGCGAGGAGATCAGCACGCCGCCGATCGAGTCGCTGTGGCCGTTGAGGAACTTGGTCGTCGAGTGAACCACGTGGTCCGCGCCGTGCTCCAGCGGCCGCTGGAGATAGGGCGAGAGGAAGGTGTTGTCCACCGCCACCAGCGCGCCGCGGGCGTGGGCGATCTCGGCGCAGGCGGCGATGTCGGCGATCTCCATCATTGGGTTGGTGGGCGTCTCGAGGTAGACCATCCGCGTCTCCGGCCGCATCGCGGCCTCGACGGCCGCGAGGTCCGTGGTGTCGATCCAGGAGAAAGAGAGGTTGTAGCGCTCGAGGATGCGGGTGAAGTACCGGAAGGTGCCGCCGTAGACGTTGCGCGACACCACCGCGTGGTCGCCGGCCTTCATCAGCGTCATCAGGCAGGCGATGGCCGACATGCCGGAGGCGAAGGCATGGCCGGAGACGCCCCCCTCGAGCGCCGCGACCTGCTCCTCGAGCGCCTCGCGGGTGGGGTTCTGGACGCGGGCGTACTCGTAGTGAACGGGCTCGCCCAGGCTCTCCTGCACGTAGGTGGACGTCTGATAGATGGGCACCGCCACCGCCCCGGTGCGCGGGTCGGGTTTCTGGCCGGCGTGGACGGCGCGGGTGGAGAAGCCAAGGTGTCGCGGATCGCCTTTCACTCTCAAACCTCGATTCGATAGCGCAATGGAGAAGAAGAGATCGGCGCCGGGGAAGGCCGCCGCTGAACGGGGGGATTCTACTCGGAACCGGGCGACTGGATTAAGATCCCGACCATGAGCGACCCCGCCACCCCCGCCGCCGCCGCGCCCGCGCCGTTCTCCCCCATGCGTTGGGAAGGCCCGGGGCTCCGCCTTCTCGACCAGACCCGCCTGCCCGTCGAGGAGGTCTGGATGGACTGCGAGACCCCCGAGCAGATCGCCGACGCCATCCGCCGCCTGGCCGTGCGCGGCGCGCCGGCGATCGGCGTCGCGGCCGCCTACGGGCTGGTGCTGGGCCTGCGCACCGAGCGCGATCCGGCGCGGCTGGCCTCCCGCTTCCAGGAGGTCTCGGAGCTGCTCGGGAGCACCCGGCCGACGGCGGTAAACCTGCGCTGGGCGCTGGACAGGGGCCGCCGGGTCTTCGAGGAGCACGCGGCTCGGGGACCTGAGGCGGCGACGGCGGCGCTCCTCGCCTGGGCCCGCGAGCTCCACGCCGACGACGTGCGGATCAACCAGCGGATGGGCGACCACGGCGGCGCGCTGTTCGCGCGGGACTCGCGGGTGCTCACCCACTGCAACACCGGGTCGCTGGCCACGGCCGGCTACGGCACGGCGCTCGGGGTGATCCAGTCCGCCTGGCGTGACGGCCGGCTGAAGCAGGTCTGGGTGGACGAGACCCGGCCGCTGCTGCAGGGCGCCCGCCTCACCGCCTGGGAGCTCAAGATGCTGGGCATCCCCTTCCGCCTGGTGACGGACAGCAGCGCCGGCACCCTGATGGCGCAGGGCCTGGTCGACGGCATCGTGGTGGGCGCCGACCGCATCGCGGCCAACGGCGACACCGCCAACAAGATCGGCACCTACACGGT
>DASWRX010000319.1:0-40111 GCA_036402955.1 Thermoanaerobaculia bacterium | reverse complement strand
TCACCCCCCGATCTCCAGCTCCCGCTCCAGCCGCTCCCGGACCTCCCCGGGGGCGAGGAGCAGGCCCGGATCGTCCGGCGATGGGAAGACCGCGATCCGCAGGCCGTCCTCTTCGAGCAGGGGAAGGAGGTCCTCCAGGAGATCGTCGATCGAGACGGATTCGGGAGCGGCATCTTCCCAGGGGCCGTGGGCGCAGGCCCCGGCGAGGGTGGCGTGCGGCCAGAGGGGGAGGGCGTCGGTCTCCCTGGACACCACCCAGCCGTCGGCGTCCCGGAGCCCCCAGGCCTCCTCCCAGTCGGCGATCAGTTGGAAGAAGCTGACGGCCCGGTCGGCGGCGGGCAGGGCGAGGAGACGCCGGGCCTCGTCCTCGCCGAGGTCCCAGGCCGTCTCCCGGCTCATATCCGGTTGCCGCGCGAGTCCTCGGGGGACTCCGAGTCGGCGCCGACGGCGACCGCTTCCTCCTCGTGCTCCTTCTCCAGACACTTCTCCTGCGGCGAAGCGATTCCCTCCTCGCCCTTCAGCTCGCCGAGGATCCAGTCCTCGATGGTCTCCCTCTCCGAGGTTTCCAGCGCGATGCCGGCGGTGTCGCAGAGGCTCACCACGTTGCGGAAGAAGCAGGCGCCGAGGGCGAGCGGCTCCTCGGGACCGTTCTGGCCGAAGCGATGGCCGCCGAAGGTGATGCCGCGCAGGATGAAGTTGACGCTGGCGCGGGCGATCGGCGAGCCCTCCTCGATGCAGCGGTCGCGGACCGACTTCGAGGTGCGGGTGAGGAAGTAGCCGTGCTGGTTGACCTCCTCGGCGGTGAGGCGGAAGACCCGCGCGTAGTCGCCGCGCGTCAGGTAGGGGGTGTCGGTGAGCTGGTGGACGCGGTAGGCGAGCGCGTTCAGCGTGGGATCGCCGACCAGCTCCTCGGGGCGGCCGTCGATCGGGAGCTGGTGGCGCGCCGGATCGTAGATGTAGCCGGGCTTGAGGGCCGAGATGGCGAAGCCGGGGTTCTCGCGCCCCTCGAGCAGGTCGCGGAAGGTGCCGGCGCCGGCCCAGCGGGTGGCGAGCACCTGGTCGCCGAAGCGGCTGATCACCATCTGCGCCGCCCGCGCCATCGGCACCGCCGAGTCGGAGGCCTCCACGACCGAGCGCACGTAGGCGAGGATCTCCTCGATGAGACGGGTGCGGTCCACGCTCGAGAGCGTGCGCGGCGCCGGCGCCTGCCGGCCCGGCTCCTGGGCTCCCTCGGGCGTCTCCGGCTCCTCGCCCTCGGCCAGCAGGCCCACCCGCCAGGGATCGCCGTCGATCATCGTCAGGTCGCGGCGGGTGGAGACGACGGCCATCGCCATGTTGCGCAGGCTGTTGAAGCCCAGCCAGTTGGTGCTGGAGGTGAACTCCGAGAACTCGCGGAAGATCGGCGGCAGCTCGGTGGCCACCAGCTCGCCGCTGGTGCTCGCCCGCTCGTAGACCTTGTCGGCGATGCCGCGCAGCAGGTCGCTCATCCCCGAGTTGCTGCTGGGTCCCGCGCCGGCGCCGGAGCGGGCGGCCTGGCTCGGGGTGGCGCCGATCGCCTCCTCGAGGAAGGTGTCCTGGTCGATCAGCAGGTCGCAGGCCGCCTTGTAGGCCACCGAGGCGGGGCCGATCGCCAGGATGGCGCTCTGCCGGTCGTGCTTCGAGAGGCGCAGCAGCACCGGCGTGAAGTCGGCGTCGCCCGAGAGCAGGATGAACTCGTCGAACCGCGTGGCATGGCCCAGCGTGTCCAGGATGTCCATCACCATGTGGATGTCCGCGCTGGTCTTGCCGCCGCTGGTCAGCGGCGGGCAGTCCACCACCTCGATCGCCGAGCGGGTGAAGTAGGGGCGGAAGCGGCCGAACTGCGAGGGGTTGAGGTAGCAGCGCCGGAAGAGGATCTTCCGCTTGCGGTTGTCCCCCTCGTGGTGGGGCAGCTTGTCCTGCAGCCAGAGGAGCCAGCGGGTGGGATCGGTGGCGAACTGCTCGGCCGCCGAGGGGTCCTCGCGCTGCAGGCCGAGATAGATGTTGTCGAAGTCGACGAAGAGCGCCGTCCTCACGTGAGTCGTGCTCGGTTGCGAATCCTGCATCACAGCCTCCAAAAGAATAAAAAGATTTCCCGGAGCTCGCGCTTCGGCAGAACGCCGGAGCGGCTCCGCGGCCAAAGATATCAGGACGAGGCTATGGGTCAACCGCCCGCTTCCGGTGGCCTCCGCCCCAGGAACCAAATCCGGCTCCCCGCCCTCTAATCCCTACAGGAGCGCTCCTGAACCGTTTCCCCCGCCTCGGGGATCGAGGCGAGGACGACAGCAACCCCGATGTCTGGAGGGTAGAGCAATGTTCGAGCACTCCCTGTTTGACCTGGAAACCGCCCTGGAAGAGAAGTTGCAACCCCGGCCCCGCCGCTGGATCTCCCTCCCCGTCGCGGTCGCCCTGCACCTGGTGGCGCTGGCCGCCTTCGCCCTCGGCAGCTACTGGACCGTCGGCGCGGTGCCGGAGCCCGCCACCAACGTCGAGTTCTTCTCCTTCACGCCGCCGCCCCCGCCGCCCAGCGGCGGCGGCCACCCGAAGCCCGCGAGCGCGCCGCGGCCGGCGCCGGTGAAGCCGGCCACGGCGCCGCCGCTCGAGCAGCCGCGGGACGTGCCCGCGAAGCCGCCGGAGCCCGGTCCGTTCACGGCGCCCCAGGATCTCCCGCCGGGACCCGCGGCGAGCGACAAGGATCCGAGCCGGAGCGACGGGCCCGGCACCGGGCCCGGCACCGGCCCGGGGAAGGGTCCGGGTCCCGGGACCGACGACGGCCCGAGCCTGCCCATCCACCTGACGGCGGAGATGAGCCGGCCGGAGCCCCTGCAGCCGATCCGGCCGCAGTACACGGAGATCGCGCGGCGGGCGGGGCTCCAGGGGACCGTGATCGTCGAGGCGACCATCGACGAGCAGGGGCACGCCATCAACGTCCGGGTGCTCCGCGGTCTGCCGATGGGGCTCGAGCGGGCCGCCGTGGAGGCGATCCAGCGCTGCCCCTTCAAGCCGGCGATGATGGGAAACCGGCCGGTCAAGGTGTATTTCAACCTGACCGTGAACTTCACGATTCAGCGGTAGGACGGGATGCGGGCCCGCGCGAGGGCGCCCGCCCGGAAGGGCGGGCGCAGCTTCGGAAAGGTTTTTCTCGCGCCGGCGGCCGCGGCTCAGAACAGGCCGACCACCTTGCCGTTCGCGTCGAGATCGATGGCGTGGGCCGAGGGCACCTTGGGGAGGCCCGGCATGGTGAGGACGTCGCCGCAGATCATCACCACGAACTCGGCGCCGGCGGAGAGGCGCACCTCGCGCACGTTGACGGTGTGGCCTGAGGGCGCCCCCCGCAGGCCGGGGTCGGTCGAGAAGGAGTACTGGGTCTTCGCCACGCAGACGGGATAGTGCCCGTAGCCGTCGTTCTGCAGCCGGGCGATCTGCTCCCGCACCTTGCCGTCCGCGGTGACCTGCGCGGCGCGGTAGATCTGGCGCGCGATCTTCTCGATTTTCTCCCACAGCGGGTCCTCGTCCGCGTAGACGAACCGCACGCCCGGGGTCCGCTCGCAGAGCCCGACCACGGCGTGCGCCAGCTCCTCGGCCCCCTTGCCCCCCTCGGCCCAGTGCGAGGCCGGCACCGCGGTGACGCCGAGCGAGGCCAGCCGCGACTGGACCAGCGCCACCTCCTCGGCGGTGTCGGAGGAGAAGCGGTTGATCGCTACCACGCAGGGGATGCCGTAGTGCTCCCGCACGTTCTCGACGTGGCGCTCGAGGTTGGCGAGCCCCCTCTCCAGCGCCTCCAGATCGGGCTGGGTCAGCGCCTTGAGGTCCACCCCGCCGTGGTACTTGAGGGCGCGGATGGTGGCCACCACCACGGCCGCGGCGGGCCGCAGCCCCGCCTTGCGGCACTTGATGTCGACGAACTTCTCGGCCCCCAGGTCGGCGCCGAAGCCGGCCTCGGTGACCACGAAGTCGGCGAGCTTGAGCGCGGACCGCGTGGCGATCACCGAGTTGCAGCCGTGCGCGATGTTGGCGAACGGCCCGCCGTGCACGAAGGCGGGGTTGTTCTCCAGGGTCTGCACCAGGTTCGGCTTGATGGCGTCCTTGAGCAGCACGGCCATCGCGCCGTGGGCCTTGAGGTCGCTCGCGCGCACCGGCCGGCGGTCGCGGGTGTGGGCCACGATGATGTTGCCCAGGCGCGTCTTGAGGTCGGCGAGCGAGGTGGCGAGGCAGAAGATGGCCATCACCTCGGAGGCCACCACGATGTCGAAGCCGTCCTCGCGCGGATAGCCGTTGCCGACGCCGCCCAGGCTCACCACGACGTCGCGCAGCGCCCGGTCGTTCATGTCCATCACCCGCCGCCAGGCGATCCGCCGGACGTCGACGCCGAGCTCGTTGCCGTGGTGGACGTGGTTGTCGAGCAGCGCCGCCAGCAGGTTGTTGGCGAGGGCGATGGCGTTGAAGTCGCCGGTGAAGTGGAGATTGATGTCCTCCATCGGCACCACCTGCGCGTAGCCGCCGCCGGCGGCCCCGCCCTTCATGCCGAACACCGGCCCCAGCGACGGCTCGCGCAGGCAGATCATCGCCTTCTTGCCGATCCGGTTCAGGGCGTCGCCCAAGCCGACGGTGGTCGTGGTCTTGCCCTCGCCGGCGGGCGTCGGGGTCATCGCGGTGACCAGGATCAGCTTGCCGTCGGGCCGGCCGGAGAGGCTGTCCAGGTAGTCGAGCGACACCTTGGCCTTGGTGTGGCCGTAGGGCTCCAGGTGCTCCTCCGGGATCCCCAGCTTCTCCTGCGCCACCTTCGCGATGCGCTCCAGCTTCGCCCGTTGGGCGATGTCGATGTCGGACGGCATGATCGGTCCCCTCGTGGTTTTCTGGGCGGGCATCTTATACTCATACTGTCTGCGGGGAGCCGGGGCGCGCCGCCCCGGTCTCTGGTATCATGCCGCCTTCGTAGAATGCCGTCGGGAGGCGGAGCCGCCCCTGTCGAGTCTCCCTTGGGCCCTTGCCGGAGCCCGTCCCGTGGAGAGAACCCTTTCCGGAGTTTTGTCTGATGAACCAGCGTCTCACCCGTAAAGAGATCAAGCGCGACGAGCTCGCCGACGCCTTCGGCCGCAGCGTCGAGTACGCCGGCAGCCACGTGCGCACCATCGCCTACGCCGTGGGTGGGGTCCTCCTGCTCGCCGCCCTGGCCGCCGCGGTCTACACCTATCGCGGCCACCAGCAGGAGCGGGCCAGCCAGGCCCTGGCCGCCGCGATGACGGCCTACCAGGCCCCCGTGGCGGGTGCCCCTCCCAAGCCGGGGGAGCCGGACCAGCCGGCGTTCCCCACGGAGGCGGCGCGCCGGGCGCGCGCCAGGGAGCTGCTCGGCAAGGTCCGCCAGGACTACGGCTCGACCGCCGCCGCCGACGTGGCCGGCCTCTACCTGGCCCAGATCGACGCCGACGAGGGCAAGCTCGGCGACGCCCGCAAGCTGTGGAGCGACTTCGCCGGCGAGCACAGGAACACCATGCTGGGGGCCGAGGCGCGGCTCAACCTGATCGCCCTCGACCGCAAGCAGGGCAAGGGCGAGGAGGTGGTCAAGGACCTGCGGGGGATGCTGGAGAAGGGGGACGCGCCGCTGCCCCAGGACGTCATCCTGCACGAGCTCGGCCTCACCCTGGAGCAGCTCAACCGGCCCCAGGAGGCGATCCAGTCCTACCAGCGGATCCTCGACGAGTTCCCGCAGTCCCCCTTCCGTACGGACGCCCAGCAGAAGGTGGCCGCGCTCGATCCCACGCGCGCTCCGGCCGCCACCGCCTCGCCGCTCGGCGGCATGGTGCCCGGGGGGGGCGGCGGCATGCCGGGCTTCCCGGGCTGATTCTCCGACCTGATCCCCCTGGACTGACCTCTCTCCGTCTTCGATGATCCTTCCGTACCGCATCCTGGAGCGCAAGCGCGCCGGGATGCGGCTGGCGGACGAGGAGATCCGGGCCGTGGCGCGCGGCGCCGCCGGCAATGGCGGCGATGGCGGCGATGGCGATGGCGACTCGTGGAGCGAGGGGCAGCTCGCCGCGTTCCTGATGGCGGCCGCCATCCGCGGGCTGGAGCCGGCGGAGACCCGCGCGCTGACGCTCGCCATGCGCGACTCGGGCGAGCGCTGGGACCTCGGGGCCGCGGTCCCCCGCCTCTGCGACAAGCACTCGACGGGCGGCGTGGGCGACAAGGTGTCGCTGGTGATCGCGCCGCTGCTCGCGAGCTGCGGCCTCCCCGTCTTCATGCTCGCCGGCCGCGGCCTCGGCCACACCGGCGGCACCATCGACAAGCTGGAGAGCATCCCCGGGATGGATCTGCGGCTCGACCGCCGCCGCTGCCTCGACCTGCTCGCCCGCTGCGGGATGGCGATCGGCGGCGCCACCGCCGGAATCGCTCCCGCCGACCGCCGCCTCTACGCCCTGCGCGACGCCACGGCCACGGTGGATTCCATTCCCCTGATCGTGGCGAGCATCCTTTCGAAGAAGCTCGCCGCCGGCGCCGCCGCCGTCGTCTTCGACGTCAAGACGGGCAACGGCGCCTTCCTGCCGGAGCTCGACCGCTCGCTGGAGCTGGCGCGCGGCCTCGCCGGCACCGCCCGCGCCCTCGGCACGCCGGCCTCCTGCCTGGTGACCGACATGAGCCAGCCGCTGGGCCGCTGGGCCGGCCACGCCGCCGAGGTCCGCGAGTCGCTCGCGGCGCTGGCCGGGGAGGGGCCGGAGGATCTGATGGCGGTCACCTTCGCCCTGGCCGAGGAGGTCTCCCGCCTCGCCGGCCAACCCCTGGAACGCCCGGCGCTGGCGGCGGCCATCGCCTCCGGCCGCGCCCGCGAGGCCTTCGACCGCTGGGCCGTCCTCCAGGGAGCGGATCCGGACTGGCTGCGCTCACCGCGCTGCGACCTCGCCCCGGTCGAGCGCCCGCTCCGCGCCGTCCGCTCCGGCCGGCTGGCCGCCGTGGACGTGCGCCAGCTCGGCCTGCTGCTGGTGGAGGCCGGCGGCGGCCGCGCCCGTCCCGACAGCTCCATCGACTGCGGGATCTCTCTGGAGACCCGGGCCCGGCTCGGCCAGGCGGTGGAGGCGGGGGAGGAGCTGGGGCGGGTGTATCTGCGGCGCGACGACGAGCGGCTGGCGGCGGCGTTCGCGGCGTGCTTCACGGTGGGGGACGCGGGGGAGGCTCCGCCGTTGATCGCGGGGCGGGTGGCGTAGACCCGCCACGAACCTCGGGTGGCCACCCCTGCGCTATCATCCGCGCCATGAAGGCCGCCATTCTCGCCGTCGGCTCGGAGCTTCTCGGCACCGAGCGGCTCGACACCAACTCGCTGCGGCTGACCGGCATGCTCGACCGCTACGGCGTCGAGCTGCGGCGCAAGGCGGTGATCGGCGACTCCGAGGAGGAGATCGCCGGGGAGCTGCGCTCCCTCGTCCCCCGCGTCGACCTCGTCCTCGTCACCGGCGGCCTCGGCCCCACGGCGGACGACGTGACGCGCGAGGCGGTCGCGGCGGCGCTCGGCCGGCCGCTGCGTCTCGACGGGGAGGTCCTGGCGGCGCTGGAGCGCCGGTTCCAGTCACTGGGCTGGCGCATGCCCGAGGTCAACCGCCGGCAGGCCTGGGTGGTGGAGGGCGCGGAGATCCTCCCCAACGAGCGGGGCACGGCGCCGGGGATGCGCGTCGAGAGCGGCGGCTGCACGCTGTTCCTCTTCCCCGGCGTCCCGGTCGAGGTGGAGGGCCTGATGGCCTCCGCCCTGGAGCCCTGGCTGGCCCACCGCGCCGGCGGCGTCGCCCGCGAGACGGCGGTGCTCAAGATCGCCGGCCTCCCCGAGTCGGTGGTGGAGGAGCGCATCGCGCCGGCGTACGGGGAGTTCGGCCGCGAGGCGATCACCATCCTGGCCAACGCCGGGGAGATCCGCCTGCAGGCGACCGCGTCCGGTCCCGAGCCCGAGCGCCGGGCCCGGCTCGCGGCCATGGTGGCGCGTCTCTCGGAGCTGGCCGGCGACGCCGTGTTCACCACCCGCGAGGAGGACACGCTGGAGAGCGTCGTCGGCGACCTGCTCCGCGCCGCCGGCGCCACCCTCGCCGCCGCCGAGTCCTGCACCGGCGGCCTGCTCTCGCAGCGGCTCACGGCCGTCCCCGGCAGCAGCGACTACTTCCGCGGCGCCGCCGTCACCTACAGCGACGAGCTGAAGACGAAGCTGGTGGGCGTGCCGCCGGAGATGCTCGCCGCCCACGGCGCCGTCTCCGAGCCGGTGGCCCGCGCCATGGCCGAGGGGGTCCGCCACTCGCTGGGCAGCGACTGGGGGGTGGGGATCACCGGCGTCGCCGGCCCCGGCGGCGGCAGCGAGGAGAAGCCGGTGGGCACCGTGCACGTCGCCGTGGCCGGACCCCGCGACGGTGAGGTGGAGCACCGCCGGCTCCGCCTGCCGGGCGACCGCGACCGGGTGCGCCGGTTCTCGGCCCAGATCGCCCTGGAGATGCTGCGCCGGCGCCTGCTGGCGGCGCGCGGCGCCGGGGAGCGCGGGTGAGGCTGTTCGTCGCCATCGAGGTCCCCGAGCCGCCGCGGCGCGAGGTGCGCCGCCGCGTCGACGCCCTCCGCGACCGGCTGCCGCGGGCCCGCTGGGTCGACCTCAACGAGAGTCTCCACCTCACCCTCCTGTTCCTGGGCGAGACGCCCGAGCCCGGCGTCCCCGCCCTCCCCGCCCTCGATGCCGGGCTGCGCGAGGCGTTCGCCCGCTGCCCGCCGCTGGACCTCCGGCTGGAGGGGGGCGGCACCTTCCCGCCGGGCCGGCCCGCCCGCGTCGCCTGGGTCGGGGTCGCGGCGCCGGACGAGCTCCTCGCTCTCCAGGAGGCGATCACCCGGGCCGCCGTGGAGACCCTCGGCTTCGAGCCCGAGGAGCGGGACTACCATCCCCACGTCACCCTGGCCCGCTGCCCGGACCCCTGGCGGCGCGAGGCGATCGAGAAGTTCAGGAACGCCTTCACCGGGCCGGTGGGGCCGCCGTTCGTGGCCGGCCGCGGCGTCCTCTTCGAGAGCAAGCTGTCGCCCAAGGGGGCGCGCTACCGGGAGATCGCGGCTTTTCCCATGGCGGAATTCCCGCTGGCGGGCGTCCACGGGGACGACGAGGAGGCGGCGGAATGAGCCCCGGCCTCGCGGTCGCGCTGGTGGCCGGCGCCTACCTGCTCGGCTCGGTCTCGTTCAGCGTCGTGCTGGTCAAGCTGACGCAGGGGCTGGACGTGCGCACGGTGGGCAGCGGCAACGCCGGCGCCACCAATGCCATGCGCGCCGCCGGCAAGGGCGCGGGCGCGGCGGTGCTGGCGCTCGACGTGATCAAGGGGATGACGGCGGTCGCCGTGCCACGGGCGCTCGACGCGCCGCCCGCGGTGGTCGGCGGGGCGGCGGTCGCCGTGGTGCTCGGCCACGTCTTCCCCGTCTTCTTCAACTTCCGCGGCGGCAAGGGGGTCGCCACCTCGGCCGGCGCCCTGGGCATGCTGGCGCCGGCCGCGATGGCCGCCGCGCTCGCCGTCTTCTTCCTCCTGGTCGCCTGGAAGCGCTACGTCTCGCTGGCCTCGATCGTCACCGCGGCGCTTTTCCCCTTCCTGGCCGGCCTCGGCGTCCGCATGGGCTGGACGGAGCACGGCGGTCCCTGGCTGGTCCTCTCCTCGGCGGCCATCGCGCTGCTCATCGTGATCAGGCACCGGAAGAACCTGCGGCGCCTCTGGCGGGGGATCGAGCCCCGGCTGGGCGAGCGCCGCGCCGAGCCGGCGGGGGAGATGGGACGCTGATGAGGACGATGAGGCCATGAACGGCGGCCAGAGGCGGATCGGGATTCTCGGCGCGGGCTCCTTCGGCACCGCCCTCGCCGTCCACTTCGCCGGCGCCGGCGGCCACCGCGTGCGCCTCTGGGCCCGCAATCCCGAGCTGGTGGAGCGGATGGGCCGTGAGCGCGCCAACCCCGCCTATCTCCCCGGCGTCGGGCTGCCGCCCGGCGTCGAGCCGGTTGCGGAGGTCGAGGCGCTGGCCGGCAGCGAGCTCGTGCTGGTGGCCGCCCCGTCGCACGGCTTCCGCGAGGTCCTGCGCGGGTTTCTTCGGCTCGCCCCGCCCGGCCGGCCGCTGCCGCTGATCTCGGCCACCAAGGGGATCGAGCCCGAGACGCTGGCGCGGATGAGCCAGGTCGCCGCCGAGGAGGGGAGGGCCGCCGGCCGCGAGATCCGCTTCGCCGTGCTCTCCGGTCCCACCTTCGCCGCCGAGCTGGCCCGCAACGTGCCGAGCGCCGCCGTCATCGCCTCCGAGGAGGCCGCCTTCGCCACCGAGGTCCGCGAGTGCCTGGCGACCCCGTTCCTGCGGCTCTACTCCTCGGCCGACGTGGCCGGGGTCGAGCTCGGGGCCACGACCAAGAACGTCATCGCCATCGCCGCCGGCACCCTCTCCGGGCTGGGCCTCGGGCAGAACACGCTGGCGGCGCTGATCACCCGCGGCCTCCACGAGATCACCCGGCTGGGGATCGCCTACGGCGGCCAGTCCCGCACCTTCGCCGGCCTCGCCGGTCTCGGCGACCTGGTGCTCACCTGCACCGGCGGCCTGTCGCGCAACCGGCAGATCGGCATCGACCTCGCCGCGGGGCGCAGCCCGGCCGAGATCATGGAGCAGACCCACATGGTGGCCGAGGGGGTGCGCAACTCGGTCGCCGTCGCCCGCCTGGCGGCCCAGCGCGGCGTCGAGATGCCGATCACGCAGCAGATGGTGGCCGTGCTGCACCACGGCAAGGACCCCCGCCGGGCCCTCGAGGAGCTGATGACGCGCGAGCTGAAGTCCGAGACCGAGCTGTAGGGTGCGCTGTGCGCACCGCCGGCGGCAAAAGGTGCGCACAGCGCACCCTACCGAGGACGAGGAGAGACTCAGAGCCATGGCCACCGAACCGACCCCCGAAACGCAGCGCCAGACCGTCCTGATCCTCGATTTCGGCAGCCAGTTCACCCAGCTCATCGCGCGCCGGGTGCGCGAGAACCGGGTCTACTGCGAGGTCCACCCCTTCGACCTGCCGGTCGCGGAGATCCGCCGCCGCCGGCCGGTCGGCCTGATCCTCTCCGGCGGCCCGCAGAGCGTCTACGAGAGCGGCGCGCCCAGCGCCGGCCCCGAGCTGTTCCGGCTGGGCGTGCCGGTGCTGGGGATCTGCTACGGCATGCAGGTGATGGCCCACGTGCTCGGCGGCGGCGTCGAGGGCTCCAGCCGCCGCGAGTACGGCCGCGCCGAGGTCACCATCGGCCAGTCGGTGAAGCTGTTCGAGGGGCTCGCCCCCTGCGAGACCGTGTGGATGAGCCACGGCGACCGCGTGCGCCATCTGCCGCCGGGGTTCCGGGCCACGGCCTCCACCCACAACGCGCCGGTCGTCGCCTTCGAGGACGTGGGGCGCGGGCTCTACGGCATCCAGTTCCACCCCGAGGTGTCGCACACCGTCTCGGGCGGCGAGATGCTGCGCAACTTCCTCTTCGGCATCTGCGGCGCCCGCGGCGACTGGCTCATGGCCTCCTACCTCGACGAGGCGGTCGCCACCATCCGCGAGCGGGTGGGGGACGGGCGGGTGATCTGCGCGCTCTCCGGCGGCGTCGACTCCTCGGTGGTCGCGGCCCTGCTCCAGCGCGCCGTGGGCGAGCGCTCGACGGCGATCTTCGTGGACAACGGCGTGCTCCGCAGGGACGAGGCCACACAGGTGATGCACAGCCTGCGCGACGGCCTGGGGATCCCAGTGCTGGCGATCGATGCCCGCGGGCGCTTCCTCTCCGAGCTCGCCGGCGTCGAGGAGCCCGAGCAGAAGCGGAAGACCATCGGCCGCGTGTTCATCGACGTCTTCAGGGACGAGGCGAAGAAGCTCCAGGCCGTGCAATACCTCGCCCAGGGCACGCTCTACCCGGACGTCATCGAGTCGGTGTCGGTCAAGGGGCCCTCGGCGGTGATCAAGACCCACCACAACGTCGGCGGCCTGCCGGCGGAGCTGGGCTTCGAGCTGATCGAGCCGCTGCGCAACCTGTTCAAGGACGAGGTCCGCCAGCTCGGCCGCGAGCTGGGGTTGCCCGAGCAGATCCTCACCCGCCATCCCTTCCCCGGCCCCGGCCTCGCCGTGCGCATCCTGGGCGAGGTCACGGCCGAGCGGGTGGCCCTGCTCCAGGAGGCGGACGCCATCTTCCTCCAGGAGCTGCGCGAGAGCGGCTGGTACGAGAAGGTCAGCCAGGCCTTCGCCGTGCTGCTGCCGGTCAAGAGCGTCGGCGTGATGGGCGACTACCGCACCTACGAGAGCGTCATCGCCCTGCGCTCGGTGGATACCCACGACTTCATGACCGCCGACTGGAGCGCCCTCCCCTACGAGCTCCTCGGCCGCGTCGCCAACCGCATTGTCAACGAGGTCAAGGGGGTCAACCGCGTCGTCTACGACGTTACCAGCAAGCCGCCGGCGACGATCGAATGGGAGTGAGCGCCCTCACCGCCAGGTCAGCCGCTGCCGCACCTGCCGGGATTTCGAGTAGTACCAGTGGCTCACCTTGCAGACCTCCTGGAAGCCGATCCGCCGGTAGATCGGCTCGCCCTCCTTCGAGGCGTGGAGGATGGCGGCCCGGTAGCCCTGGTCGCGGGCGTGCTCCAGGGCCGCCAGGGTGACCGCCTTGCCGATCCCCCGGCCGCGCGCCCGCTCCACCGTGGCCACGTGGTAGAGGCCGGCGACGCCGGCGCCCAGGAACAGGGTCGCGCAGCCCAGCGGCACGCCGCCGAGGCTCGCCACGAAGTGCCAGGCGCGCCGCGGCTCCTGGCGGACGATCCAGGAGATCCCCTCGATCAGGTTGCGGCGGCGCTCCGTCGTCGCCGGTCCGAAGAACGGGTGCTCGTAGCGCCGGAAGATGGCGAAGTCCTCGAGCGCCGCCACCTCGAGCCCCTCCGGCCGCCGGAAGTCCGTCCGCATCGCGTCGAGGTCGCAGGCCATGCCCGGCATCTGGATCTGGCACTGGAGGCCGGCGGCGCTGAGATGGCGGCCGAGACCGGCCGGCGTCGAGGCCGGGCCCACCCACCAGAGGGTCGGCTCCAGATACCGCCGGTGGTATTCGAGGATGGTCGCGATCCGCTCCGCCGCCGTCACCTGCGTGAAGCGGGCCCCCGCCACCGCGCCGCCCCGCCCGGGCAGGGTCGAGAAGACCCAGACGGCGTCGCCGTCGTCGTGGAGCTCCACCCCGGGATGAACCCCTTTGAGGCGCGTCCACTCCACGACGTTCTCCTCGACGGCGGCGATGAGGGCCGGCGACGAGAGATCCGCGATCCGGTAGTAGTTTCCACTCATCTGCGACCGTCCCCTCCGGCGCTCGCCGGTCCGTCCCCCGTCCAGGTTTTACCGGACTGTCTCCATCCCGTCACCTGCAAGCACTCATGGAGAGAAGCAATTTCATGCGAGGGCGCTGCAGCGTCTCGATGACGCCGTAAGCGGAGAGGAGGATTTCATGCTCTGTCCTGAATGTGGTGGAGATCATGAGGAGGGTTCTTCGCGCTGCCTGGAGGGGGAGGGGGAGCCCGGTCGGCCGGTCGAGTTCATCCCGCTGGCCGAGGTGGCGGACGCCGAGGCTTTCGAGACGCTCGCCCTGAAGCTCGAGGAGGAGGGGGTGCCCTGGTACATCCAGAGCGAGCCGCCGCTCGGTCTCGCGCACGACCCCGGCGGTCCGGTGGCCATGATCTACGTGGCCGAGCACCGTTTCCGGCGCGCCTGCCGGGCCCTGGATGCCGTGCGGCCGGTCGGCGTCGAGCAGAAATTCTGAAGGACTGAGGAAACCGTAGGGGCAGGATCGGCCCTGGATTGAAATCCGGTGCGCGTGGCGCACCCTTATGCCTTGTCCGGCGTCTTGTCCGGCGCCCTCTCCTGGGGCTTCGGCGCTTCCTTGCGCCGCAGCTCCAGCTTGCCGATCTTCTCGGGATTCTTCTTCAGCTCGCGGGCCAGGCGAAGCCCCAGCTTCTTCTGCAGATCCCGCCTCCCGGCGGGGTCCGGCACCTTGCTCGCGTCGATCCAGCCGCCGGCGATCATGCCGTGGCCTCCCCCTTTGCCGCGGCGGCCGATGATGCGGCGCATCAGACCGCCGGCGTCGGCGCGCGGGTTGGTGGTGCGGATGGAGAGATACAGGCGGTCGCCGTAGAAGCCGGTGGCGAGCGACCAGGTCTTCCCCTCCATGCGCAGCAGCAGGTCGGCGATCTCGGGCACGATGTCCGGCTGGTCGACGGGCCCGAGATGGCTCAGGATCAGCGAGTCGACCCCCTCCAGGTTCTCCAGCGCGTCGTGCAGGTTGCCGAAGTAGGTGGCGGGCAGCCGCGGGCTCTGGATGCGGGCGAGCCGGCGGTGGTCGGCCCGCGGGAAGAAGAGGTCGTGGATCGTCTTGTCGGGGCCGGCGTGCTCGCGGGCGAAGTCGAGCGTCTCCGAGCGGATGGCGTAGACCAGCGCCGTGGCCAGCGCGTGGGTGGGCTGCACGCCCGCCGCCAGCATGTACTCGGCCAGGATGGTGGCGGTGGCCCCGTACTTCGGCCGCACGTCGAAGAACGGCCCCGTCTGCGTGTTGGCCCGCACCGGGTGATGGTCGACCACGACGTCCGGGATCACCCGCGAGGGGAGCTGGTTGTTGCCGCTCCGGGGCTGCGTGTCCACCAGCGCGAAGTGCCTGTACTTCTTGAAGCTCAGGTGGCGGATGTGGCTGAACGGCAGGTGCAGGCTGCGCACCATCTCCTGGTTCTCGGCGCGGCCGATGATGCCGCCGTAGGCCACCGTGACCGCCTGGCCCAGGGCCTGGCGCAGCACCCGCGCCAGGATCTGGGCGGAGGCGAGCGCGTCCGGATCGGGGTTGTCGTGCGTGAGGACGAGCCACCGCCCCTTGCCCTCGCGCCGGACGAGCTCCGACAGGGCCGCGTAACCTTCGCGGGTCGCCTCGGTGATCATTCGGTGATCATTCGGTCATCATGAGGCGGCGATGGTCGCGGCGAAGCGGTCGCGCGCCGCCCGCAACTCGGCGGCATCCTCGCCGGCCGCGGCGGCGCGGGCGATGAAGTCGTCGAGCCGCGCCAGATCCTCGAAGACCTCGTAGCGGCCCGTCAGCTCCTCGTTGCCGTGGAACCGCCGCACCCAGATGTACAGGCGGGCCGGCACGCCCGCCTCCGGCGGATCGAGGGATGCCTCGTACCTCACGTGCTCGTCCATGGCCATGGGATTGTCGTCCGCGGGTAGTGTACTCCGTGCCGGCGCCCCCCATGCTATCCTTCGCCGGGGTCGCCGGACCCTCGCCATGATCCGCGAGCTCTTCCACATCGGTTCCTTCTCGGTCAGCCCCTTCGGGGTGATGCTGGTCTGCGCCTTCCTCGCCAGCTACCTGCAGCTCCGCTGGGGGATGAAGCGGCTGGGCATCGGCGACGAGGAGGACGCGAGCGCCCTGGTGTTCGCCGCCGGCCTCGGCGGCATCGTCGGCGCCAAGATCTACTACGCGATCCTGTTCAAGGACTGGCACCTCCTGTACTCGCGCTCGGGGCTCGTCTGGTATGGCGGGTTCATCCTCGGCGCCATCGGGGTGATCTGGACCATGCGCAGCCGGCGCCTGCCGGCCTGGCCGATGGCCGACGTCGCCGCGCCGGCGCTGGCGATCGGCTACGGCATCGGCCGCATCGGCTGCTTCCTGGTGGGCGACGACTACGGCCGGCCGACCACCCTGCCGTGGGGCCTCTCCTTCCCGGTCGGCCTGCCCGAGACCACCGCGGGCAACCTGCGCGACCAGTTCCACGTCGCGATCCCCGCCTCGGTCCCGGACGACACGCTGCTGCGCGTCCATCCGACGCAGCTCTACGAGACCGCCATGGCCCTGCTGATCTGGGGCGTCGCGATATGGATGTTCCGGCGCCGTCACCAGCCCGGCACGATCGCCCTGACCGTGCTCGCCCTGCTCGCCGTCGAGCGCTTCCTGGTGGAGATCGTGCGCGCCAAGGACGACCGTTTCTTCGGTCCCCTCACCCTGGCCCAGGTGATCAGCCTCGCCGTCTTGGTGACCATCGGCGTCATCGCCTGGCTGCGCCGCGGCCGCCTCGCGCCGCGCGAGGCATGATCCCTCACCCCCGCATCCTCACCATCGCCGGCTCCGACTCGGGGGGCGGCGCGGGCATCCAGGCCGACCTCAAGACCTTCGCCGCCCACGGCGCCTACGGCCTGAGCGTCATCGCCGCGGTCACGGCCCAGAACACCCGCGAGGTGCGGGCCGTCCACGAGGTGCCGGCCGCCCTGGTGGCGGCGCAGATCGACGCTGTCCTCGCGGACATCGGCGCCGACGCCGTGAAGATCGGCATGCTGTCGAGCGCCGGGATCATCCGCGCCGTGGCCGGCCGGCTCCGCGTCCACCTCGCCGGCACCGGCGTGCCGGTGGTGCTCGATCCCGTGATGATCGCCAAGAGCGGCGCCCGCCTGCTGCGCGAGGACGCGGTGGAGGCGCTCACGGCGGAGCTCGTGCCGCTCGCCACCCTGATCACCCCCAACCTGCCCGAGCTCGCGGCGCTGACCGGCCTTCCCGCCAATGCTGCCGGCTCCGAGGACGAGCGCCTCCAGGCCGCCCGCGCCCTCGCGGCGCTGGGGCCCGCCGTGCTCGCCAAGGGCGGCCACGCTGAGGGGGAGGAGCTCGTCGACCTGCTGCTCGAACGGGATGGACGGCGCCATCGCTTCGCCCATCCCCGCCTCCATTCGTCCGCCACGCACGGCACCGGCTGCACCCTCTCGTCGGCCATCGCCGCCCGTCTCGGAGCGGGGGAGGAGCTGCCGCGGGCGGTCGCGGGAGCCATCGACTATTTGTACGGCGCCATCGCCGCCGCATATCCTGTAGGGAAGGGGGGCGGCCACGGCCCCGTGGATCACCTGTACCGGCTGTGGCCCGCGCGTCCCCGGGAGACCGCGAGGAAGGAACCAGAATGAACGAAACGCTCGATCTCATCGTGGTGGGGGCAGGCCCCACCGGCATCGCCATCGGCGCCGAGGCGCGCCGCCAGGGGCTCACCGTCCTGCTCGTCGACCGCGGCCCGCTGACCGCCGCCATCCAGGGCTATCCCACCTTCATGGAATTCTTCACTACCCGCGACCGGCTGGAGATCGCCAACGTGCCCTTCTCCATCCCGGACGCCAAGCCGACCCGCCGGCAGGCGCTCGCCTACTACCGCATGGTCGTGGAGCACTACGACGTCCCCCTGGCCCTCAACGAGGACGTCGTCGAGGTGCGCAGGGACGGGGACGAGTTCACCGTTCACACCCGGCGGCTCCAGGGGCCGCCGCGGACGCTGCGCGCCCGCTCCGTGGCGCTCGCCACCGGCTACTTCTTCAACCCCCGCCGGCTGGGCGCGCCGGGCGAGGACCTGCCGTGGGTGGCCCACAACTACAAGGAGCCCTACCCGCACTTCGGCCAGGAGGTGATCATCGTCGGCGCCGGCAACACCGCGGCCGAGGCGGCGCTCGACCTCTGGCGCAACGGCGTGCGCGTGACCCTGGTGCACCGGGGAGCGGCGCTGAAGCCGGGGGTCAAGTACTGGCTCAAGCCCGACATGGAGAACCGCATCGAGGAGGGCTCCATCCCCGCTCACTTCAACACCCAGGTGCGCGCCTTCCTGCCCGAGGGGGCCGTCGAGCTGGCGACCCCGGAAGGCCCCAGGGTCCTGCCGGCCCAGGCCGCCTTCGTGCTCATCGGCTACCAGCCGGACGCCGACTTCGAGCGCCGCTGCGGCGTCGAGGTCGATCCCGAGACCCTGATCCCGGCCTACGATCCCGAGACCTGCGAGTCCAACGTCCCCGGCCTCTACGTCGCCGGCACCCTCCAGGCCGGCCGCTGGACCGACCGCATCTTCATCGAGAACTCCCGCGACCACGGCCCGAAGATCGTCTCGCATCTGAAGAGCCGTCTGGCGGCCGTGCCCGCGGCGGTTCGATCGTGAACCCGTCCAACGATCCAAAGGAGGTTGCATGAAAACCGTCCGTCTTCCGTTGACGACCGCTGTTCTGTTGTGCGCGATGCTGGTCGCGGCCGAGGGCAAGCCTGCGGGCTCCCCGTCCCATGTCCTGCTCGACGCCGGCCAAGTGAAATGGGGGCCGGCGCCGCCCGTTTTCAACAAGGGCGCCCAGTTCGCCGTCCTCTCGGGAGATCCCGGCAAGGACGGCCCCTACGTCGTCCGCCTGAAGATGCCCGCCGGGTACAAGGTCGCGCCGCACTGGCATCCCACGGACGAGCAGATCACCGTGATCTCCGGCACCTTCTCCCTCGGCATGGGAGACACCTTCGACCCCAAGGCCACGAAAGCCCTGACCCCGGGCGGCTACGGGTTGATGCCGGCGGAGATGCACCACTTCGCGTGGACCAAGAACGGCGCGACCGTGCAGGTCCACGGCATGGGCCCGTTCGCGATCCACTACGTCAACCCCGCCGACGATCCCAGCAAGGCTGCCGGCAAGGGCAAGTAGGTTCGAGTCGGGGACGGCCTCAAGGCCGGTACGTAAAGCTCTTGATGACGATCTCCAGCGGTCAACCGGCGTTCCGGAGACCGTCGTGGCCGGTCCGCCTCGGAAAATGGGAGGCGCGCCTCGCGAGGCGAGCCTTCCGCCTCGGGAGGCGAACCGCTCGCCTCTGGAGGCGAGCCTGCCGCCTGTAGAGGCGGACCATCCGCCCCGCGAGGCGAGACTCCCGCCTCTGGAGGCGAGGCTCCCGCCTCTAGAGGCGAGCCGTCCGCCTCTGAAGGCGAGGCTTCCGCCTCGAAAGGGGAGCCATCCGCCTCCAGAGGCGAGACTCCCGCCTCGCGAGGCGAACCACCCAGTTTCCGGCCAGCCGCCCGCCAGGACCCCGTCCGCGCCAAGGTGTGGGGTCACGGAGCCGGGCGTGAGACCACATCGGCTGGCTCCGCGTGAGCTAGCTGTCCGGCCGTGACGGGGAAGCCGCCGCCGGAGTATTGTCCTGAGTATGGTCCGAAGTATGAAGCTGCAAGAGCTGTTCGGCATCCAGATTCCGATCCTCCAGGCGCCGATGGCGGGGGTGCAGGGCAGCGCGCTGGCGGTGGCGGTGTCCAACGCCGGCGGGCTGGGCGCGCTGCCGTGCGCCATGCTGAGCCTCGACGCGCTGCGCCGGGAGCTGGCGGCGATCCGGGCGCAGACCTCCAGGCCCTACAACGTGAACTTCTTCTGCCACACGCCGCCCGCCGCCAGCGCCGAGCGCGAGGCGGCCTGGCGGGCCGCGCTGGCGCCCTACTACGAGGCGTTCGCGATCGACGCCGGCGCCATCGCCGCCGGGCCGGGGCGCGCCCCCTTCAGCTCCGAGGTCGCGGACGTGGTGGAGGAGTTCAGGCCGGCCGTGGTGAGCTTTCATTTCGGCCTGCCAGCGGCCGGCCTGCTGGCCCGCGTGCGGGCGTGGGGCTCGAAGGTCCTCTCGTCGGCGACCACGGTCGAGGAGGCGCGCTGGCTGGAGGCGCAGGGGGTGGACGCCGTCATCGCGCAGGGGCTGGAGGCGGGCGGGCACCGCGGCATCTTCCTGACGGAGGATCTGACCACCCAGGTGGGGACGTTCGCGTTGCTGCCGCAGGTGGTGGCGGCGGTGAAGGTGCCGGTGATCGCCGCCGGCGGCATCGCGGACGCGCGAGGCGTCGCCGCGGCCCTGGAGCTGGGCGCCGCGGGAGTGCAGGTGGGCACGGCGTACCTGCTGTGCCCGGAGGCGACCACCAGCGCCGTGCATCGCGCCGCGCTGAAGAGCGAGGCGGCGCGCCACACGGCGCTGACCAACCTGTTCTCGGGCCGGCCGGCGCGCGGCATCGTCAACCGCGCCATGAGGGAGCTGGGCCCCCTGTCCGCGGCGGCGCCGGCCTACCCGCTGGCCACCGCCGCCATCGCGCCCCTGCGCGCCCGGGCCGAGAGCCTGGGGCGCGGCGATTTCTCGCCGCTGTGGGCCGGGCAGAACGCCGGCGGCCGCAAGGAGATTCCGGCGGCGGATCTCACGCGGGAGCTGGCGGTCCCTTTCCTGCCATGAAGACCCTCGACCTCACCAACGTCTTCTCCCGCCCCGTGGCCGATTGCACGGCCATGGAGGTGGCGGCCGCGCTGGGCCGGGGGTTCGAGGGGTACGTGGTGCCCCTGCGGTTCACTCCGGAGGCCTCTGAGCGCCGGTTCCGCGCCGAGGACCTCGATCCCTACGCCAGCCGGGTATACGAGCGGGACGGCGAGCCGGCGGGGGTGGTGCTGATCGCGCGCCGGGGGTGGACCAGCCGGGTGGCGGCCATGGGTCTCGCTCCCGAGCTGCGCGGCGGGGGCGTGGGACGGTGGATCCTGGAGGACGTGATCGCGGAGGCCCGGGAGCGCGGGGAGCGGACGATGGTGCTGGAGGTCGTCGAGGGGAACGCGCCGGCGGAGGGCCTGTATGCGAAGCTCGGCTTCCGCCCGCTGCGCCGGCTGGTGGGGTACCAGTGGGAGCCGCCGGTCGCCGCGGCGCCGGACGCTCTCGAAGAGATCGATCCGCGGGACCTCGCGCGCGTCGCGGCCCGGGAGGGGGAGCCGGATCTCCCCTGGATGCTGGCGCCGGAGACGCTCTCGGCGGCCACGATGCCGGTCCGCGCCTTCCGCCTCGGCGGGCACGCGTACGCGCTGGCCGCCGATCCCGGCGTCGAGCGGATGACCTTGAGCGCCCTCGTCGTCCCCCGCCGCCGGCGCCGGCGGGGGTGGGGATCGCGCCTGCTGCGGGGGCTGAGCGCGGCTTTCCCCGGCCGGCCCTGGGCCATCCCGCCGGTGGTGCCGGAGGAGCTCGCGCCTGGGTTCTTCGACCGCCTCGGGTGGGAGCGGCAGCCGCTCCGGCAGATCGAGATGGTCCTCGATCTCACCGCACCGGTTCCGTAATGTTCCCCGTAAGGTCGGTCTGCGAAAATCCCGGTATCACAGATTTCCCCATCAAGGCCGGCTCACGCCGGCCCTTTTTATGCGCGTCTCATGCGCGTGGAAAGTCGGCTCACGGCCGTCCGGGCGCGGGAGACGGCCTGGGGGCGCAGGCGCGTCCCGTCTGCCAGCTCAAGAAGCTGAGCTGGTCGACCAGGGAGGCGGCGGCCTTGTCGGTCGGCATCCCCATGCCATGGCCGGTGTCGCGGTCGACCTGGAGGAGGATGGGCCGCTCCGCGGGATCGCTCGCCGTGGCGGCCTGGAGCCGGGCGGTCATCTTGCGGGCGTGGAGGGGATGCACCCGCTCGTCCCGCTCGCCGGCGGTCAGCAGCAGGGCGGGGTACCTCACCCCCGGCTTCACGTTGTGGTACGGCGAGTAGCGGAGCAGCACCGCGAGCTGCCGCGGGTCGTCGGGCGAGCCGTACTCGGGAATCCAGTTGCGGGCGCGCAGGAACCTGGGATAGCGCGCCATGTCCAGCAGCGGCGAGAGGGCGACCCCGGCGGCGAAGAGGTCGGGCCGCTGGGTGACCGCGGCGCCGACGAGGAGCCCGCCGTTGGAGCCGCCGAGGATGCCGAGCCGCTCGGGCCGGGTGTAGCCGCCGGCGGTCAGCCATTCGGCGGCGGCGATGAAATCGTCGAACACGTTCTGCTTCTTCTCCAGCATGCCGGCGCGGTGCCAGTCCTCCCCGTACTCGCCGCCGCCGCGCAGGTTGGGCAGGGCGTAGAGGCCACCCGCCTCGAGCCACGGCACCATGGAGGCGTCGAAGTCGGGAGTGGTGGAGATGCCGAAGCCGCCGTAGCCGTAGAGGATCGCGGGATTGCAGCCGTCCCGCTTCATGCCCTTGCGGTGGACCAGGAACATGCTGACCCGGGTGCCGTCCTTCGAAGGGTATTGGACCTGCTCGACCTCGACGGACGCGGGATCGAACGGCACGTTCTGCCGCCACCAGGGCCGCCGTTCGCCGGTGGCGAGGTCGACCTGGTAGATGGCCGCCGGCTGGTTGAAGCTGGTGAACTCGAGGAGCGCCTGCGTGCGGTCCGGCGCGGTCACGAGGTCGGCCTGGCCGAGGCCCGGCAGCGGGAGCTCCCCCCGGGGATGGCCGTCCAGGCCGAAGCGCTCGATGCGGGTGCTGGCGTTCTTCAGGTATTCGGCGGCGAGGAGCCCGTGGGCGAGGGAGAGGCGCTGCAGCGCGGCGTCCCGGCGCTCGGGGATCACCTCTCGCCACCGCGCCGGAGCGGGATCCTCGAGATCGACGGCCACCACCCGTTTGTTGGGGGCGTCCAGATTGGTCGTCATGTAGAGGGTGCTCCCGGCGATGGGATCCCCCTTCAGGTAGACGTCGGGCAGGCCGCTCTGGGCCTGCCGGCCGACGACGATCGGCCGGCGCTCCGCCTTGCCCGCGCGCAGCCACTCGCGGAAGTCCAGGACCCAGAGGTCGTTGACGCCGCTGCCCATCCAGTGGCCCACGACCGCCCAGCGGCCGTCCGGGCTGAGGTGGGCGAACGGTCCCCAGGTGGTGGCGCCCGGGCCTTGCTTGTCCTGCTCGAGCAGGGTGCGGTCCTGCCGGGGATCGGCGCCGACGCGATGGAAGCGGAGGCGCCGGGAGGAGGGGTTCGCGAGGTCGGCGAGCTGGTTGTAGAGGAAGCCGGAGCCGTCCGGCAGCCATTCGACCTCGCGCACCTTGCCGGCGATCTCGTCCCCCAGCCGGGCGCCCGTGGCGCTCTCGAGCAGGTGGAGCGTGGCGTTCTCGTCGCCCCCCTTGTAGAGGCCGAAGGCCACCAGCCGGCCGTCGGGGCTGGGCTCGTACCAGGCGATGGTGGTCAGGCCGCTGGGATCGACGGCGGCGGGATCGAGCAGGACGCGCGGCGCGCCATCGCCCCGGGCCACGACCAGCGACGGCTGCTGCTGTCCCTCCGCGATCTGTTCGTAGAAGGTCAGGGCCCCGCGCAGGGCGGCGCGCCCGCGGCCGCCGCCGCCCATCAGCGAGCGCAGGCGGGCTGCGAGCTCCCGCCGTCCCGGGAGCCGGTCGAGCACCGAGCGGCCATAGGCGTTCTGGGCGTCCGTCCAGGCCGCGACCCGGGCGTCGAGAGCGGCATCGGGCCCGCCCTTGTCCATCCCCGCGCTCCCTTCGAGCCACCGGTAGGGATCGACGATCTGGAGGCCGCTCAGGACCTCCCGGACCGGCTGGACCTCGGTCGCCGGCGGGGTGGCTGGCGCGGCGGCCGCCGCGGCGAGGAGAGGGATCAGGAGCTTCCAGGTCATGGCGCCGGTCCCCGGCTGTCGGTCAGGCGAGCGCTTTCATGAGCCCGGACGCCGCCAGGGTGCGCTCCATGGCGAAGGTCTCGATCGGCTGACCCTGGATCGCGATCTCCTGCGTGCGCACCACCCAGAACCCGTGCCGCTCGAAGAACCCCCGGGAGGTGAGGCTCACCTCCGAATGGAGCTCGGTGATCCCCCGCCGCCGCGCCTCCTCGAAGAGGCGGCCCATCAGCAGCCGCCCGACGCCGCGGTCCTGCCACGCGTGGTGGACGTAGAAACAGCCGATGCGCCCGTCGCCGTCGAGCTCGGCGAAGCCGACGAGGGTCGCCGCCTCGGCCGCCACGAGCGGCCGGGTGAGCGCGAACCGCTCGCGCCAGGCGCGGAGGTCGCCCGCCCGGTGTGGCGCCCACGCCGCGATCTGCCGCGGCGAATAATCGCGGCCGTTGACTTGGTGAACGGTGTCCGCGTAGAGCCGCATGAGAGGCTCGGCGTCCTCGATCCGGTAGGCTCGCACGTGCATGGTCGGAATCCTCCGCCGGTGATCGTTGCCCAAGTATACGCACTGCCTTTGCGAAAGTTCAGGGGTGAGGAGCAAAATCCCTGAGATCGCCATCTCTCCACCACCTCCCGCGGCCAGACCCGTTGAAACTGCTTTGAGGGATGCGAAGAGCATGCGACGTGCCAGGGGGGGTCTGGAGCCCCGGAACGTGAGGCGTCCGGCGGCGGCGCGTCCCCGCGGGCGCCCCCTGCGGATGACGGGCCGTCCTCCGGGAGCGACGGGGGAGTTGCGGCATAATGATCGCTGCATAATGATCGCGACATAATGGGCAGGATCTTTCCTGGCGTCCCGGCAGGGACGATCGTCGGTAGCCCGGGATTTCAATCCCGGGCCGAGGGGGCAGGCATGCGGCTGGTCAAGATCGCGCCCGGCAACGTCAACCCCACGGTGGGGGCGGTGCGCTCGAACGTCGAGAACGAATGGCCGGGCCCGTGAGCGGGGCGTCCGCCGCGGCTCCCGGGCGTCTCGGGCGTCCCGGGCCTTCCGGGCTGGGCGCGCGGCGGGCGATCGCCTACGTGGTGATGCCGCTCGCCTGCCTGGCGCTCGGCCCCTGGCTGGTCCGGCTGGGCTGGACCGGCAGCGTCCAGCTCCACACGCTGCGCGAGACGGTGGCGGTGACGCTCGCCCTCGGGGTAGGGGTGATCGCGCTGCTCCGCTTCTACAGCCGCCGCAGCGACGCCTTCCTGCTGATGGGCGCGGCCTTCGTGGGCACGGCGTTCCTCGACGGCTGTCACGCGGTGGCGACGTCGACCCTGTTCTCCCAGCACGCCCAGGCGTCGGAGCTGGCGTCGACGGGCCCCTGGACCTGGCTCGCCTCGCGGCTCTTCCTCGGGTTCTTTCTCTGGATCAGCGCCCCGAAGGCCGGCCGTCCGGATTCCGCGGCGCGGCTGGAGGCGCGGACGGTCTACCTGCTGGTGGGAGCCCTGGCGCTCGCCTGCTTCGCCTTCTCCGCCTTCGTCCCGCTGCCGTCGGCCTACGTCCCCAACTTCGCCGTGCACCGGCCGGCCGAGCTCGTTCCGGGGCTCTTCTTCCTGCTCGCCTTCGTGCGCCACCTGCGGTGGGGGCGCTGGCGCGAGTGGCGGTTCGAGCACTGGCTGATGGTGGGGCTGCTGCTCGGGCTGGTGGGCCAGGTGGCCTTCATGCCGTTCTCCGCGCGCCCCTTCGACGCGCCGGCGGAGGCGGCGCACATCGCGAAGAACCTCAGCTACCTCTGCGTGCTGGTGGGCCTGCTCGGCAGCATGTTCTCGCTGTTCCGGCGGGCCGACCGGAGCGCCGCCGAGCTGGCCCGCATCAACGCCGCGCTGCAGGAGGAGATCGACGTGCGCGAGCACGCCGAGCAGGAGCGCGACCGGTTTTTCGACATGTCGGTCGAGCTGCTCTGCATCGCCGGCGTGGACGGCTACTTCAAGCAGCTCAACCCGGCCTGGGAGCAGGCCCTCGGCTGGACGATCGAGGAGCTGAGATCGCGGCCGTTCATCGAGCTCGTCCATCCCGACGACCGGTCCGCCACCACGTCGGAGCGGCAGCGGCTGCGCCTGGGGGTCTCGGCGGTGGACTTCGAGAACCGCTACCTGGCCAAGGACGGCACCTACCGCTGGCTCTCCTGGCGGGCGACCTCCGTGCCCGAGCGGGGGCTGATCTACGCGGTGGCGCGCGACGTCGAGGAGCAGAAGCGGATCGAGCAGATGAAGAACGACTTCGTCTCGGTGGTCAGCCACGAGCTGCGCACCCCCCTGACCTCGATCCGCGGCTCGCTCGGGCTGATCGCCGGCGGCGTCGCCGGCGCCCTGCCGGACAAGGCGCGCACGCTGGTCGAGATCGCCGCCAAGAACTGCGAGCGGCTGGTGCGGCTGATCAACGACATTCTGGACGTGGAGAAGATCGAGTCGGGCAAGATGAGCTTCCGCTTCGCGCCCGTCGACCTGATGCCGCTGATCGAGCACGCGGTGGAGAGCAACCGCTCCTACGCCGAGGGGCTCCAGGTGGAGCTGCGGATCACCCGCGCCGTCGACGGGGTGCGGGTGTGGGCCGACGCGGACCGCCTGCAGCAGGTGATCATCAACCTGCTCTCGAACGCCGCCAAGTTCTCGCCGCGCGGCGGCGTGGTCGAGGTGGCGGTGACGCGGCGGGGCGGCGAGGCGCGGGTCGAGGTGACGGACCACGGCAAGGGGATCGCTCCCGAGTTCCGGCCGCGCATCTTCGAGCGCTTCGCCCAGGCGGATTCCTCCTCGACGCGCGAGAAGGGGGGCACGGGTTTGGGCTTGAGCATCTCGCGGGCGATCGTGGAGCGCCACCGCGGGCGGATCGCGTTCGCCAGCCAGCCGGGGTCGACGACCTTCTTCTTCGATCTGCCGGAATGGGGGGCCCTGACGGCCGAAGGCGAGCCGGGGGCGGCCGAGCGGCCGCTGATCCTGGTCTGCGAGGACGACTGGGACGTGGCCCGCCTGCTCTGCCTGATGCTGGAGCGCGAGGGCTACCGCGCCGACGTGGCCAACGACGCGGCGGCGGCCCGGCGGTTCCTGCGCGAGCGCGCCTACGCCGCCATGACGCTCGACCTCGTGCTGCCGGACCAGGACGGCATCGCGCTGATCCGCGAGCTGCGGCGGGAGGAGGCCACGAACCGGCTGCCGATCGTGGTGGTCTCGGTCCGCGCCGCCGAGGGACAGACGGAGCTCAACGGCGGCTCCCTGGGAGTGGTCGACTGGCTGGTCAAGCCGATCGACCAGGAGCGCCTGATCGCGGCCATGGACCGGGCCGTGCGGGCGCCGCTCGGCCGGGGCGCGCGCATCCTCCATGTGGAGGACGATCCGGACCTGCGGCGGGTGGTGGCGGCGATCGTGGAGGGGGATGCCATGGTCGAGCAGGCGACCGACCTGGCCACGGCACGGGAGCGGCTGGCGGGGGAGCGCTTCGACTTGGTGATCCTCGACCTCGCCCTGCCCGACGGCTCGGGGCTGGAGCTGCTGCCGCTGCTGGGGCATCTCGACCCGCCGACGCCGGTGTTGATCTTCTCGGCCCACGAGGTGGACGCCGCCGTGGCCGACCGGGTGGCCTCCGTGCTGATCAAGTCCCAGACCTCGAACCGCGAGCTGATGGACCGCATCCGCCTGTCTCTCAAAAGCCCGCTCGAGACACCTATAGCTTAGTGCCAACTAGGAATAACTTAGAAGGCGTAGGGAAAGGAACTAAAAAATGCTGAAGACATCCCTCAAGCTCGGATTCGCCGTTCTGATCGCGGCTTCCACCATGCTGGCCCCGAAGGTCTCCGCGGCCGCCGGTGCCCTCTGCGTGTTCAGCTACACGCTGCCGAACGGGCACACCTGCACCTACAACGGCCTGGGGGCCAATGGTTGCTGCCAGTACACCGGCGATCCCCATTGCCACCAGATCTGCGCGTAGTCCCGAGCCACACTACCCGCGTTCGACCAGATCCCGCAGTCCCCTGAGGGAGCCGTTCACGGCGCTCTCCTCGGGGGGCTGTCCCGTTGCGAGGGCGGCCTTGAGGAGGCGCTCGAGCCCGCGGGCGAGCTCGCTCACCTCGGGGTGGCCGAAGGTGGCCCCGGCTCCGGCGAGGGAGTGGGCCAGGCGGTGGAAGGTGCGCAGGGGCTCGCCCGTCCAGCCGGCGGCCCGGGCGGCGTGGCCGGCCCGCTCGACCTCGGCGAGCCGGTCGGGGAGACGGCCGGCGAAGTAGCTGCGGAGCTCCTCGTCGTCCATGGCTGCCTCCTTCAGGCTTCGAATATCAGGCTTCGGGCTGCAGCGAGCGCCAGATCTCCCGCACGGTCTCGGAGAGAGTCATGGGATCGAACGGCTTGGCGATGACGTCCACCGCGCCCATCTCGCGGTAGCCGGCGATCTCGTTCGCCTGCACGCGGGCGGTCATGAAGATCACGGGGATCCCGCCTCCCGGCAGCCGCCGCAGGGCCGCCAGCGTCTCGGGGCCGTCCATGCCGGGCATCATCACGTCGAGCAGCACGAGGTCGGGCGCCACCTCGTCGAAGCGCGAGACCGCCTCCATGCCGGAGCCGCAGGCGGCGACGGAGAAGCCGCCGACCGCTTCCAGCGCCATGGTGGCGACCATCCGGATGTCGGGGTCGTCCTCCACGAAGAGGATGCGGCGCGGGCCGGGCGGGCTCATCGGTCCGACTTCATAGCAGAGCGGCTCGTACCGCGGCAAGGCTCGGCTCAGCCTCTCCGCGCCTTCGTCGCCTTGCGGGGGCGGGCGCCGTAGGTGGTCAGGGAGTCGAGGGACTGGAGGAGGTTCTCGACGCCGCGGAACTCCACCTCCAGGGCGGTCTCCACGCTCCGGCCGCGGCGGGCCGCCGCGATCGTCCGCGTCTCCAGGGGGGGCTGAGGGGCCTTCTCGGGTGAGGCCGCGGGTGAGGACGATCGCAGGGAGGACTTCTCAGGGTCGGATCTCACCCTCGCAGGATCGCGCCGGGAGGTTACGGAGAACATTACGGGGGCACGCGAGGCGGCGCATGACGGTGCGCCGCTGCTAAGATGCTCCCGACCGGGAGAACCGCACCGTGCTCAGCGAGACCTCGTCCCCGAGCGGACCGTCCGCCCGCCGCATCCTCGCCGTGGAGGACGATCCGGATCTCCTGCGCCTGATCCGCCGCGAGCTGGAGGCCGCCGGCTTCGAGGTGTGGGCCTGCCTCTCGGCCGAGGAGGCGCTCGAGACCCTCTCCCGGAAAGGGCTGCCGCACCTCGTGCTGGTGGACATCCTCCTGCCCGGCCTCGACGGCATGGGCCTCGCCCGCCGGCTCCACGAGTGGAGCGACCTGCCGATCGTCATGCTCACCTCGGTCGACGAGGAGGAGACGGTGGTGCAGGCGATCGAGCGCTTCGCCGAGGACTACATCCGCAAGCCGTTCAAGCCGCGGGAGATGGTGGCGCGGGTCGAGCGGGTGTTCCGCCGCATCGGCGATTTTGCCTATGCCCTGCAGCCGGTGCTGCGGGTCGACGACCGCCTGGCGGTGGATTTCGCCCATCAGCGGATCGTCGTCGACGGCCGCGAGGTGGCCCTGACCTCGACCGAGACCAAGCTCCTCTACGTCCTGCTGCGCAGCGCCGGCCGAGTGGTGGCGACCGACTTCCTGCTGCGCCGGCTGTGGCCCTCGGACGAGGTGTTCGAGGACACGCTGCGCGTCCACGTCCACCGGCTGCGCGCCAAGATCGAGCCCGAGCCCTCGCGCCCCCGCTACGTGGTGACCGAGCGCGGGACCGGCTACCGCTTCCCGGCGGTCTCTTGAGGCTCCCCCGCCCGCGCCTTCGCCTGCTCACCCGCGTGGCCCTCGCGCTGGCCGCGGTGGGCCTGCTGCCGCTCGCCATCTCCTACGTCGGCCTGGCGGGAGTCAACCGCGACGCCCTGCTCGACCAGGTGCTGAAGACGCACGCCCTGGCGGCGCGCACGGCGGCGGCCCGCGTGGAGGCGTTCCTCGACACCCGGCTCGCCCTGGCGCGGGGGCTGGCGGCCAGCCGCGCGCTCGCCGATCCGCGCTCGCTCGCGGCGCAGGAGCTGCTCGCCGGCAGCCTGCAGGCGTGGTCCGGGCTGGGCGTCGAGGCGGTGGCGATCGTCAACGCGGCGGGCGAGGAGGTGGTGCGGGCGCAGCTCAAGGGGGAGGGGGTGCCGCGGCGCGCCGCGGCGGCGCTGCGGCTGCCGGGCCAGGCCGCGGTGGCCGCGGTGCCGGGCGAGCGGCCGCCGGTGCTCCGCGTCGCGGCGCCGCTGGCCGGGGGCACGGGAGCGGTCGTCCTGGTCTGCGGCGGCGCGCCGCTCGAGGAGCTGGCGCACCCCGACGAGCTGGGGGGCGAGGCCGACCTCGCGGTGGTGGACGGCGGCGGCCGGGTGGTGGTGGGGAACGCCGCGTCGATCGCCCCGTTCCCCCGGTCGCTGGTGGCGGCCGCGCTGGCCGGCCGGGTGGCGGGCGCCGGCCGTTTCCGGGAGCGCGGTGGCGAGGTCCTCGGCGCCTACGCGCCGGTGCCGGCGGCCGGCTGGGCCGTGCTGTCGCGCCAGCCGGCGCGGGTGGCGGAAGAGGTGGCGGCGCGGCTGCGGCGGCGGTCGGCGCTGGCGCTCGGCGCGGCGCTGCTGCTCATCGCGGCGCTGCTGGCGATGGCCTGGGTGGCGGTGGTGCGGCCGATCCGCGACCTCGCCCGCGAGCAGCGCGAGCTGGCCCGGGCGGCGCCGGGGCCGGCGGACGGGGACGAGATCGACGATCTGCGGCGCAGCTTCGAGGCCCTGCGGCGCGGCCTCGACGAGCGCCGGGCCCTCGACGACGTCTTCCTCGGCCGCTACCAGGTGATCGAGCTGCTGGCCAGCGGCGGCATGGGCGCCGTCTTCCGTGGCTGGGACCCGAAGCTCCAGCGGCCGGTCGCGCTCAAGACCCT
Organism: Thermoanaerobaculia bacterium; assembly: GCA_036402955.1. Taxonomy (GTDB): domain Bacteria; phylum Acidobacteriota; class Thermoanaerobaculia; order Multivoradales; family UBA5704; genus DATARR01. Next base: position 9,973 of record DASWRX010000319.1, on the reverse strand, counting down.
GCGGCTGGGCGGCGACCTGCCGGCCGACAAGCGGACCCAGCGCACCGCCCAGCTCGTGCGCGAGGCGATCACGGCGGCCCGCTTCAGCCATCCCAACGTGGTGGCGGTCTACGACGTGGAGGACTCGCCGGCCGGGGCCTTCATCGCCATGGAGCTGGTCGAGGGGGTCAGCCTCGAGCAGCTCCTGCTGGGGCGCGGGCGCCTCACCGTGGAGGAGGTCGTCCCGCTCGGCGCCGCCATCGCCCGCGGGCTGGCCGCCGCCCACGCCCGCGACGTGGTGCACCGCGACGTCAAGCCGGCCAACGTGATGCTGGGCCGCGACGGCTCGATCAAGGTGACCGACTTCGGCATCGCCGATCTGATGGCCGCGGCCGCGCGGGCCGACGGCCTGGTCTTCGGCACGCCGGGCTACCTGCCGCCGGAGGCCCTGCGGGGGGCCGGCCACGGCCCGTGCGGCGACCTGTTCGGCCTCGGGGTGATGCTCTACGAGTGCCTGGCGGGGGGCAAGCCGTTCGGCGGCCAGGAGGTGGCGGACGTGGTGGAGGCGACGCTGTTCGGTCCGCTCCGGCCGCTCGGGCCCCGGGTGGAGGGGAGCGTCCCCCCGGAGCTCGAATCGCTCGTCCTGCTGCTGCTGGAGCGCGACCCCGGCCGCCGCCCCTCGAACGCCGCGGCGGTGGCGGACGAGCTGGACCGCCTGGCCGCCGAGCGCGGGCTGCGCTGGCATTTCGCGGCGAAGGGCCGCAACGTCGCGCCGGCGCGCGGCGAGCCCACCATCGAGGCGCAGTGGGTGCCCACCGCCCGGGTGGCGACGGAGAAGCGGTCGGCGGCGGGAGGGTAGCTCAGGAGCCCTTCCGCAGCGTGATCTCCTTCCGGCTGACGTTCCCCACCAGGTCCCGGGCCTCCACCTCCAGCACGACGCGGTCCCCCTCGGCGCGGGTGCGGAAGATCACGCGGTCGACGCCGGCTCCGGCGTCCTCGGCGGCGATCCAGAGCACGCGGTCGTCGAGCCGCGACTCCTTGCCGTCCGCCGTGGAGATGGTGTCGGGAGCGGCGAAGAACGCCTGCGGGTGATCGCTCGCGATCTCGATGGGGAACCGGGCGACGCGCTCTTTGTCCTGGTGGACATCCTGCTTGGCCCAGGGGACGGGGAGCCGCCAGACGCCCGCCTCCGATCTCCAGGCCTCGCCGGCGGGCCGGCCGCCACCCCGCCGGCCGCGCTCGCGCCGCCGCTCCTTCTCGGAGTCGGACGCCAGCCGGTCGGAGAGCTCCCGGCGGTCGCCCACCTCCCAGCGGATCACCGGGGCCGCGGCGTCCACCACGAAGGCGACCGGCGCCAGGGCGGCGCGGTCGCCGCAGCCGTCGAGGGTCATGGCGGCCGCCGTGTGCTCGCCGGGGCTCCAGGTGGCCGGCCAGGCGCTCTCCTGCTTGCCGCCGATCACCGGGATCCAGCGCGCCGGCTGGGCTCCGGCGGCCGGGTCCGCTCCGGTCGCCGGGATGACCGCGATGGTGGCGGCGGGAGCCACGAACAGCCGGTCGCCCACCCGCACCTGGGGGCCGCCGACCTGGAGCGCGCCCCTGGCCGGAGCGGTCTCCTGCGAGCCTTGGCGGTCAGAGGTGATCGCGAGGCGGACGGCCTCGCTGGGATAGCCGTCCAGCCCGGAGCGGGAGCGGGCCGTCACCCGCCAGTAGAGCTCGCTCACCGGCAGGGCGGCGGGGCGCCACTGGGTCGCCGTCTCGCCGGCGTGCCGCTCGACCAGGGCGCCGCAGCCGGGATCGCGGCAGACCTCGACGATGTAGGTGGCGGCCTGCGGCACCGGCTGCCACGCCAGGGCCGGATCGGCGCAGGCGCGCTCGGCCCCGGGCGCCGGCTCGGCGAGCACGGGGGCCGGCAGCAGCGGCTCGGGCGGCGAGGGGGGGCCCTGGGCGGCGACCGACGTGCCCATGCCGCTCGGCACCTGGACCCTGGCGCCGCCGGCCTCGACCTCGCTGGCGCCGCCGTAGGCCATCAGCTTGGCGCCCCCTCCGTCGGCGCGGCGGGCGCGGGTATGGGCGGCCCCCTTGGCGTCCGGCCGCGAGGTGGCCCGGGTGGCGCCGAGAACGATCTCGACCTCGGGGACCGGCGCCGCCTTCGAGGCCGCGCGGGCGTCCAGCTCCGCCTGCCCCTGGAGGATCTCGATCGACTTCTTGGGCGTTCCCACCAGGGTGTTGCCCGAGCGGTGGAGGAAGACCAGCGAGTCCTCCGTCACCGTCAGGCGGGCGCCGTCGAGGAACTGCATCTCCGCCGAGGAGTTCTGGTGCGTGCGCACGCCGTCGCGCTCCACCAGCATGTCCCCCTCCTGGGCGCTCTGCCAGGGGATGGGGGAGGGCTGGTCCTCCACCAGCCGCGACAGCCGGTTGAGGCGCGCCGCCGGCAGGCTCGACGTCCGGGCGGGCACGCGGATGCGCTGGCCGGGCGAGATCCGGTCGGGATCGGCGATGCCGGGATTGAGGTGATGGATCTCCGGCCAGAGCTCGGAGGAGCCGAGAAACTGGGCGGCGATCCCCCGCAGCGTCTCCCCCGGGCGCACGGTGTGCCAGGCCGTCGCCTGCGGAGCGGCGTCCGCGGCACCGGCGGCGGGGGAGAGCAGCAGGGCGAGGAGAAGCGCGGCGAGCGTGCGATTCATGCGGTCCCTCCGGAACGGCCCGCCGAAGTCGGCGCGGGCCGGAAACGTGCTCTTGTCATCGGATGTCGGCTCTATGGTAACCCTCATAGGAGCCTTTGCGGAACGCGGAGTAAGATGCGCGGCATGAAAACGGTGCTGGTGGTGGATGACGAGCCCTCCCTGCTCTTCGCCCTCTCCGAGGGATTGAGCGACCGGCGGCGTGGCGTGCGGGTGCTCACCGCGGCCAACGGGATCGAGGCCGTGGCGGTGCTGGAGTCCGCGGCGGTCGACCTGGTGCTCACCGACCTGCGGATGCCGGACATGGACGGCTTCGAGCTGCTCGCCTACATGCGCCGCAACCATGCGGCGCTGCCGGTGATCCTGATGACGGCCCTGGGCAGCGCCGAGACCTCCGCCCGGCTGGGGACGGCCGGATCGTTCGAGTGCCTCACCAAGCCGTTCGACCTGCCGGACCTCCAGCGCAAGATCGCCGAGATGCTGGCCCAGGGCGTCAAGGGGAGGGTCGAGAACATCTCCCTCGCCTCCTTCCTCCAGCTCCTCGAGATGGAGCGCAAGACCTGCACGCTGTCGATCCGCTCCCCGCATCCGGACGCCGACCGCGAGGGCCGGCTCTACTTCCGCGCCGGCCGGCTGGTGGGCGCGGCGACCGGGGAGCTGCGCGGCCGCGAGGCGGCCCTCGAGATCGTCACCTGGGAGCACGCGGAGATCGAGATCGCGGACGGCTGCCCCGCCGTCGAGCCCGAGATCGAGGCGGGCCTGAGCTTCCTGCTGATGGAGGGCATGCGGCTGAAGGACGAGCGCGAGGGCGGGAGGGATCCCAACGCTCCCGCCCTGCTCCCCGAGGCGGACCTCGACGAGGCCCTGGCGGACGACCCGGCGCCGGAGGTGCGGCCGCCGTCGCAGGAGCTGAGCGGCCTGCTCGGCGACAGCCTGAAGCGCGGCAAGGGGATGAAGGGCGTGGCGGCGATCCTCCTCGTCGAGGCCGCCGGAGGCGTCGCCGCCGCCGCGGGCGAGGGGGACCACGCCGCGATGGCGGAGGCCGTGGCCCGCTTCCTGCGCGACCGCGGGCTCGGGCGTCCTCCCCAGGAGCTGCTCCTCACCACCGAGGACCATTACTGGCTCGCCCGCCCGATCGGCGCCACCGGCCGCTTCCTCCTCCTCGGCCTCGACCGCCACCGCGCCAACCTGGCGCGCGCCCAGCTCGACCTGATCGGGATCGAGCGCTCGATGGCGGAGACGCTGGGGAGCTAGGGCGGGGCCTACCGGCCGCCCAGGAGGCCGCCGGCCAGGTTGCCGAGGATGTCGAGGAGCCCCGAGTGCTGGGGATGGTTCTGCTCGATGTGCTGGCGCTCGCCGTTGAGGATGTCGGTGATGGTCCCCATGACGCCGCCGCCGCCCTGGGGATAGCCCGCGCCCGTGCCGACGGGCGACTGCTGCTGGCGTTGCCGGGCGAGGTAGCCGAGGACGATCGGCGCGAGCAGCACCAGCAGGCGGCCCGCCTGCCCCGAGTTGAGCCCGGCCGTCTGGCCGACCTGGGAGGCCACCGCCGGCTGGTGGTTGCCGAAGATGTGGCCCAGGATGCCGGCGCCGTCCGAGGCCCCGGAGCCGCCGCCGAGGAGACTCCCCAGATCGTTCAGGAGACCGCCGCCGTGGTCCGCCAGGGCCGCGTCGAGTTGCTGGGCGCCGCCGGGCTGCTGGACGTTCTGCGACAGCCCGCCGAGGATCGCCGTGATCGCGGCGGGCACCGCCTGGCGGGTGGCGGCGGGGTCGGCGCCGAGCTGCTGGCTGAGCCGGGAGATGGTCTGGTCGTCGAGCTGCTGCTGGATCATGTCGATGAGGGCCAAGAGGGAACCTCGCTTTCGTGGTCAGGATGGAGAAGGCGGGAGTCCCCCGCCCCATGGTCCTCCAGGAAGCAAGGCCGCTGCCACCGGCCCCGACGTTCAAAGGGTTGCGGGAGAACGGCTCGCGCGAAGAGATCCGTTGCTCCCGCGGCGACACCGCATACCCTTCCGGGATGCCGTTCCGCCGCCCTCTCTTCCCCCCCGCGAGCTGGGCCTCGCCCGACGGCGTGGTCGCCGTGGGCGGGCGCCCCGACCCGGAGACGCTCAAGGCCGCCTACTCGCAGGGGATCTTCCCCTGGCCGCACGAGGGGGTACCGCTGCTCTGGTTCTCCCCGGACCCCCGCTTCGCGCTGGTGCCGGGCGAGGCGCACGTCTCGCGCTCGCTGCGCAAGGAGATGCGGCGCGGCACCTTCGGGATCCGCGCCGACACCGCGTTCCGCGAGGTGATCCGCGGCTGCTCCGCGCGGCCGCGGCCGGGGCAGGACGGCGGCACCTGGATCACCGACGAGATGATCGCCGGCTACACCGCCCTCCACGAGGAGGGGCTCGCCCACTCGATCGAGGCCTGGCGGGACGGCAGGCTCGCCGGCGGCCTCTACGGCATCTCCCTCGGAGGCGTCTTCTTCGGCGAGTCGATGTTCGCCGCGGAGCCCAACGCCTCGAAGGTGGCCTTCGCCACCCTGCTCGCCAACCTGATCCATTGGAAGTTCACGCTGCTCGACTGCCAGGCCTACACCGACCACCTGGCGAGCTTCGGCGCGACGGAATGGCGGCGCTCGCGCTTCCTCGCCGTCCTCAAGCGCGCCCTGCGCCAGCCGACCCGGCAGGGACCCTGGGAGCTGGAGCTGGGACCGGCGGCGGCGGCGGAGGCGTTATCCTCCCAGTCATGAATTGCCGCGCCGGCTGCGGAGCCTGCTGCATCGCCCTCTCGATCTCCTCGCCGATCCCCGGCATGCCGGACGGCAAGCCCGCCGGCGTGCGCTGCGCGCAGCTCTCGGAGGACAACCTCTGCCGGCTGTTCGGCTCCCCTGAGCGGCCCGAGGTCTGCGTCCGCCTGCGCCCGTCCGCGGAGATGTGCGGCGAGACGGCCGGGCAGGCCCTGGCCTATCTCGCCGCCCTCGAGCGGGCCACCGCGCCCCACGATTTTTCCCCTCTGGGCCCGCTTGAACCGGCGGGGCTCCCCGAGGGACTCACCGGATCAGGGCTGCGTATTTCCCCGCCATAGCGATTTCTGTATGATCGACGCGCAGGTCGATTTTTTTTCAGCATGCCCTTGTGCCGTCGCCGCCCCATCGCCCAACCGCCGGGAAGGCTGTCTTCCCGGTTGAAGCTGCATGACAGCCGCAACTCTTCCTATCCATACCGCAAAGGAGATCGTCATGCCGGAAGATCGTGATGAATCGAGGAGAGGGGAAGCCAAGACTTCAGGAGAGGTGAGCCGCCGGGACCTCCTGCGCCTGGGGGCGATCGCGGGGGCGGGAGTCCCGCTGGCCGGGCTGCTCGGCGGCGGCGAGGCCGCCCGGGCGCAAGGGGCGCCGGCGCTGGGCGAGGCGGCGGTCCAGATCGAGGAGGCCACCATCGCCGGGCTCCAGGCGGCGATGACCAGGGGCGGCACGACCTCCCTCGATCTGGTCAACGCCTATCTGGAGCGGATCGCGTCGATCGACGACAGCGGCCCGACCGTCAACTCCATCCTGCAGGTCAATCCGGATGCCCGGCGGATCGCCCGGCAGCTCGACCGCGAGCGCAAGCAGGGGCACGTGCGGGGGCCGCTGCACGGCATCCCGGTGACGCTCAAGGGGAACATCGACACCGGCGACAAGATGGAGACGACGGCCGGCTCGCTGGCGCTGGAGGGCTCCCCGGCGCACCAGGACTCCACCGTGGCCGCCCGGCTGCGGGCGGCGGGCGCGGTGATCCTCGCCAAGACCAACCTCTCCGAGTGGGCCAACTTCCGCGGCTTCAACTCCACCAGCGGCTGGAGCGGCGAGGGGGGCCTGACCCGCAACCCCTACGTGCTCGACCGCAACACCAGCGGCTCGAGCTCGGGCTCGGCCGCCTCCACCGCGGCCAACCTCGCCGCCGCCGGCCTCGGCACCGAGACCGACGGCTCGATCATCAGCCCGGCGAACAACAACGGCGTCGCCGCCATCAAGCCCACGGTGGGCCTGACCAGCCGCGCCGGCGTCGTGCCCATCTCCCACACCCAGGACACGGTCGGCCCGCACGCCCGCACGGTGGCCGACGCCGCGGCGGTGCTGAGCGCGCTGGTGGGGGTCGACCCCCGCGATCCCCAGACCGCGGCGAGCGCCGGCAAGTTCTCGACCGACTACACCCAGTTCCTGAACCCCAACGGCCTGCACGGGGCGCGCATCGGCGTGCTCCGCACCTTCTACACCGGCTACAGCGTGCAGACCGACGCGCTGTTCGAAAAGGCGCTCACGGCCCTGAAGGCCGCCGGCGCGACCCTGGTCGATCCGGCGGACCTGCCGACGATCAACGATCTGCTCACCGACGACTCCGAGACCATCGTGCTGTTCTACGAGTTCAAGCGCGACCTCAACGCCTACCTCGCGACCCGCACGGGCGTGCCGATCCACACGCTGGCGGACGCCATCGCCTTCAACAACGCCCACGCCGCCCAGGAGTTGCAGTACTTCGGCCAGGAGGAGTTCCTGCTCGCCGAGTCGGACCCCTTCACCGCGCAGCAATACCAGGACGCCCTGGTCCGCGGCCACATGCTGGCGGGCGCCCAGGGGATCGACGCGGCGCTGGCGAACAACAACGTGACCGCCCTGGTGGCGCCCAGCGGCAGCCCCGCCTGGACCACCGACCTGATCAACGGCGATCACTTCGGGGGCGGCAGCACCTACCCGTCGGCGGTGGCCGGATACCCGATCGTCAACGTCCCGATGGGCTTCGTCGACGGCATCCTGCCGGTGGGCTTGAGCTTCATCGGCACGGCGTGGAGCGAGGCGACGCTGATCAAGTACGCCTATGCCTACGAGCAGGCCACCAAGCTGCGGCGGCCGCCGACCTACCTGCCGACGATCCCGTTCCCCAACGGGGAGCCGGCGTTCTCCACCGCGGCCTCCACCAACGCGGTCCCGGAGCGCCTGGAGGTCCTGATGGACCGGCTGAACGTCAGCCAGCGCTTCCGCTCCGCCCTGCGCAACCTCTAAGCCTCGACCCCCGGCCGGCGCGAGACCCCTCGCGCCGGCCCGTTCAATCCCTTCCGTTCATCCGGCCCTTCCGTTCATCCGGTCGCCGCGGTCAGCTCGAGCCCCTCCGCGGCCGCCGCGGCGCGCCGGCGGGCCTCGATGGAGGCCGGAATGCGCAGCAGGAGGAAGGCGGCGGCTCCGGCGAGGACGCCAGGCGTGCCGAAGCGCTCGAAGACGAAGACCAGCGCCGTCGCCACGCTGCTCACCAGGCTGCCGAGGAGAGTCAGCCCGGCGCGGGTTCCCCCCAGCCCGCCCTCCGAACGGACCCGCGAGAAGGGGAAATCGGGGAACAGCGCCTTGCCCATCACCACCAGGAGGTCCCCCAGCGCCAGCAGCTCGAGGAGCAGCGCCAGCCGGTAGGGCCAGGAGCCGCCGGCGCGGATCTCGACGATGGCCAGAGCGGCGAACAGCGGCGCGAGCTGGAAGGCGCGCACCAGCGAGACCGTGGCGAGAGAGAAGCGGCCGCGGTCGATCGGCGCGGCCAGGATCCACCACAGGGTCTCGGGGCGCGAGCTGCGGGTCAGCACGTCGGCGGAGAGCACCAGCATCCAGCAGTAGAAGAAGGTCGGCATGGCGTGGAAGGCGATGGGTGCGGCGGCGGACCGGAAGTAGAACAGGATGAAGAAGGCGCCCATCAGCGGGATCAGCAGGAACTCCGAGCGGGTCCGCCAGTCGGAGCGCAGGTGGACCCGCAGCACGGAGAAGAGCCGTGACCGTTCGCTGGCACCGGCTGGCGTGCCGCGCGGAGCCCGGCGCTTCGGGAGCCGCCGCCGGGCCGGCGGCTCGAGCAGCCGCTCGCTCAGGGTCGCGCCGAGCCAACGGGTGGCGCCGAGGAAGAGGAGAGCGAGCGTTGCCAGCGCCAGCCCGAGGCGGGCCAGGGGCGCCGGCCCGAAGCCCCGGCTCAGCAGCTCCAGCGGCGCCAGGAACCAGAAGGAGGGCAGCAGCCACGGCAGCAGGCCGAGGTCGCCGGAAGACTTCCCGATCATCGTGAACAGGCGCGGTCCGCCGACCACGAAGAGATAGCCGATCTGGAACGCCCCCTGGAGCCAGGGCATCAGCCGCTCGATGGCCGACCGTCCCCACAGCCGCAGGAGCGCGGCGGCGAGGAGCAGCCCGACGAGGCAGGTCGACGCGCTCGCCGCCGCGGCGCCGGCCAGGAACGCGAACGCCGCGGCCCAGGACCGCGCCTGCGCGCCCACCATGACCGCCGAGGGGACGAAGAGCAGGAGCACGAGGAGCGACAGGATGCGGCCGATGGCGGCGACCTTGGCCAGCAGGAACGACCGGCCGTCGTGCGGGTGGGCGGCCAGCACCAGGATCTCGCGGGGATTCACCAGCACGTCGAAGTGATCGGTGACCACGATCAGCAGCAGGAAGAAGCCGCCCAGGGTGAGCACGACCGCGGCGCCCAGCAGCGGCGACCTCGCCCCGGTCATGAACCCCAGGAACGCGAAGCCGTAGATGGTCGCGAACAGGCAGAGCAGAGTGAACGGGGAGGCCTTCGACGCCAATCCCCGCCGGCTCCGGACGATGCGGGTGCCGCGGGCGAGCAGGAGCTTCTGGGCGCGGTAGAGCGGGCGGAAGGTGGCGGGATCGGCCCCGAGAAGCCGCAGCAGGGCGTCGGCGGGCCGGTTGACCTCCAGGCTCACCGCCGGGCTCACCGCGCGGCTTCCTCCGGGTGCCCGGCATGCCCGTTCGCCGCCGCTCCGGCCGCTCCGGCCGCTCCGGTAATGCGGAGGAAGAGACGCGAGAACGACTCCTCGCCGCCGTCCGCCATCAGCTCCCGGGGGCTGCCGAGCGCCGCCACCTCCCCCTGGTAGAGGATGGCCACCCGGTCGCAGACCTTCTCGACCACCTCCAGGATGTGCGAGCAGTAGAGGACGCAGTCGCCGCTCGCGGCGCGCCGCCGGATCAGCTCCTTGAGGAACTCCTGCGCCGGCACGTCCAGCCCGTCCAGCGGCTCGTCGAGGAGGAGGACGCGCGGATCGTGCTGCAGGGCGGCGATCAGCAGCAGCTTCTGCTTCATCCCCTTCGAGTACTCGCCCATGGCGCGGTCGAGATCGTTCCCGAGGTCGAAGGCCTCCACCAGCGGCGCCCGGCGCTCCTCGGCCGTGGCGGCGGGGACCCGGTGGAGGTCCCGCGTCAGGTCGAGGAACTCGCGGCCGCTCAGCACCTCGTAGAGGTCGGCCCCTTCCGGGACGTAGCCGATGACCCGCCGCACCTCGTTGGCCTCGGTCACCAGGTCGTG
>DASWRX010000318.1:0-1927 GCA_036402955.1 Thermoanaerobaculia bacterium | reverse complement strand
TTCTGCGCGCCGGGCGTGTGGGCTCCCGCGACAACTTCTTCGCCCTCGGCGGGCACTCGCTGCTGGCCACCCAGGTGGTCTCACGGGTGCGAATGGCGCTGGGGGTCGAGCTGCCGCTGCAGAAGCTGTTCGAGACGCCGACCGTCGCCGGGCTCGTCCATGCCGTGGCGGCGGCGCGGCGGCAGCAGGAGGGATGGTCTCTCCCTCCCCTCGTCCGCGTTCCGCGGGCGGATTCCTTCCCGCTCTCCTTTTCCCAGGAGCGGATGTGGTTCCTCAATCAGCTCGATCCCGGGACCTCGGCCTACAACCTGTCACGGGCGATCCGGCTGCGCGGCCGGCTGGATCTCTCGGTCCTCGACCGCTGCCTCACCGAGCTGATCCGCCGCCACGAGACGCTGCGCACCTCTTTCGCCGTGATCGACGGCCGGCCGGTCCAGGTCGTCCGGCCACCGGCTCCGGCCCGGGTCGAGGTGATGGATCTGGGCCTCCTCCCGGCCGCGCTCCGTGAGACGGAATCGCGGCGCCAGGTTTCGGCGGAGAGCTCCCGCCCGTTCGACCTGTCGCGCGACCTCCTGATCCGCGCCGCGCTGCTGCGCCTGGAAGCGGGAGAGAACGCGCTGATCCTGACGGTGCACCACATCGCTTCCGATGGCTGGTCGATGGGGATCCTGATCCAGGAGATCGCGGCGCTCTACCAGGCCTTCGCCGCGGAGGAGATCTCGCCGCTGCCCGAATTGCCGGTCCAGTACGTGGATTTCTCCACCTGGCAACGCCAGGTGCTGAGCGGCGAGGTCCTCGAGGCCGAGATCGCCTACTGGCGGCGCAAGCTGGCGGGCAGCCCGCCGCCGCTGCTCATTCCGGCGGATCGCCGGCGGTCCGCGGTCCAGGGCTTCCAGGTCGGGGTGGCCTCGGCCCTGCTCCCTGCCGGTCTGGCGGCGGAGCTGAGGGGGCTCTCGCGCCGTCAGTCGGCCTCGCTCTACATGACCCTGCTGGCCGGCTGGAAGGCCCTGCTGGCGCGCGTGACCGGCGAGGAGGACGTGCTGCTCGGGGCGCCGATCGCCAACCGTAACCGGGCGGAGGTCGAAGGGCTGATCGGCTTCTTCCTCAACACCCTCATCCTGCGCACGGACCTGTCGGGAGACCCCGGCTTCGGGGAGCTGCTGGGCCGCGTGCGGGAGACCTGCCTCGGCGCCTTCGCGCACCAGGACCTGCCGCTGGAGCAGGTGCTCAAGGTCGTTCACGCGGAGCGCGAGGCGGGCAGGGAGTCGCCGTTCCAGGTGATGTTCCTGCTGCAGAACTTTCCCGTGCGGGAGATCGAGGTGCCGGGGCTCAACTTTTCGGTGCTGGAGTCCGACGAGCAGACCGAGAACCTCGGCACGGCGATCTTCGAGGCGGGCCTCACCCTGCTGGAGCAGGAGGACGGGATCCTGGCAGCGATCACCTACAACGCGCTCCTCTTCGACGAGGCCACCATCCTCTCCCTGCTCGACCGCTACCAGCGCCTGCTCGCCGGCGCCGTGGCCGATCCCTCCCGGTCCATCGGGGATCTCGAGCTGATGAGCCCGGAGGAGCGGCGGGAGCTGATGGCCTGGAGCGGGGAGGCGGGTCCCGCGTCCTCGCAGCCCGTCCACCGGCTCTTCGAGCAGCGGGCGGAGCGGGCTCCGGAGGCGGTCGCGGTCGTCGCGGGGGACCGGCGGCTCACCTACGCCGAGCTGAACCGCGCGGCCAACCGGCTCGCCCACCACCTGCGGGACCTCGGTGTCGGCCGGGAGACGGTCGTCGGCACTGCCGTCGAGCGCTCGCCGGAGATGGTCATCTCCCTGCTCGCCGTGCTCAAGACGGGCGGCGCCTACGTGCCGCTCGACCCCACCTATCCCGTGGAGCGCCTCTCGTACATCCTGCGCGACTCGGCGGCCACAGTCCTGAT
>DASWRX010000317.1:0-1927 GCA_036402955.1 Thermoanaerobaculia bacterium | reverse complement strand
TTCTGCGCGCCGGGCGTGTGGGCTCCCGCGACAACTTCTTCGCCCTCGGCGGGCACTCGCTGCTGGCCACCCAGGTGGTCTCACGGGTGCGAATGGCGCTGGGGGTCGAGCTGCCGCTGCAGAAGCTGTTCGAGACGCCGAGCGTCGCCGGGCTCGCCCATGCCGTGGAGGCCGCGCGGCGGGACCAGGAGGGATGGTCTCTCCCTCCCCTCGTCCGCGTTCCGCGAGGGGATTCCTTCCCGCTCTCCTTCTCCCAGGAACGGATGTGGTTCCTCAACCAGCTCGATCCCGGGACGTCGGCCTACAACCTGTCGCGCGCGATCCGGCTGCGCGGCCGGCTCGACCTCACGGTTCTCGACCGCTGTCTCACCGAGCTGATCCGCCGCCACGAGACACTGCGCACCTGCTTCGCCGTGGTCGACGGACGCCCGGTTCAGGTCATCCAGCCGCCGGCCCCGGCCCGGGTCGAGGTCGTGGATCTGAGCCCGCTTCCCGCCGCCCTCCGCGAGGCCGAATCGCGGCGCCGCGCCACGGAGGAGACCTCGCGTCCCTTCGATCTGTCGCGCGACCTCCTGATCCGCGCGACGCTGCTGCGGCTGACCGGGGAAGAGAACGCCCTGCTGCTGACCCTGCACCACGTCGCCTCCGACGGCTGGTCGATGGCGATCCTGTTCCAGGAGATCGCGGCGCTCTATCAGGCCTTCGCGGCGGGGGAGGGCTCGCCGCTCCCCGAGTTGCCGGTCCAGTACGCGGATTTCTCCACCTGGCAGCGCCGGGCGTTGAGCGGCGAGGCCCTCGAGGCCGAGCTGGCCTACTGGCGCGGGAAGCTCGCGGGCAACCCGCCGCCGCTGCTCATCCCGGCGGACCGCCGGCGGTCCGCGGTCCAGAGCTTCCAGGTCGGGGTCGCCTCAGTCCTGCTCCCCGCGGGTCTCGCGGCGGAGCTGCGGGCGCTCTCGCGCCGCCAGTCGGCCTCTCTCTACATGACGCTGCTCGCCGCCTGGAAGGCCCTCCTGGCGCGGGTGACCGGCGAGGACGACGTGCTGCTCGGGGCGCCGATCGCCAATCGCAACCGGGCGGAGGTCGAAGGGCTGATCGGCTTCTTCCTCAACACCCTCATCCTGCGCACGGACCTGTCGGGAGATCCCGGCTTCGGGGAGCTGCTGGGCCGCGTCCGGGAAACCTGCCTGGGGGCCTTCGCGCACCAGGACCTGCCGCTGGAGCAGGTGCTCCAGTCCTCCCACGCGGAGCGCGACGCCCGCCGGAGCTCGCCGTTCCAGGTGATGTTCCTGCTGCAGAACTTTCCCGTGCGGGAGATCGAGGTACCGGGGCTCAACCTGTCGGTGCTGGAGTCCGACGAGCAGATCGAAAACCTCGGCACGGCGATCTTCGAGGCGGGCCTCACCCTGGTAGAGCAGGAGGACGGGATCCTGGCGTCGATCACCTACAACGCGCTCCTCTTCGACGAGGCCACCATCCTCACCCTGCTCGACCGCTACCAGCGCCTGCTCGCCGGCGCCGCGGCCGACCCGTCCCGGCCCATCGGGGACCTCGAGCTGATGAGCCCGGAGGAGCGGCGGGAGCTGATGGCGTGGAGCGGCGAGGCGGGTCCCGCGCCCGCGCAACCGGTCCATCGGCTCTTCGAGCAGCGGGCGGAGCGGGCTCCGGAGGCGGTCGCGGTCGTCGCGGGGGACCGGCGGCTCACCTACGCCGAGCTGAACCGCGCGGCCAACCGGCTCGCCCATCACCTGCGGGATCTCGGCGTCGGACCGGAGACGGTCGCCGGCATTGCCGTCGAGCGCTCGCCGGAGATGGTCATCTCCCTGCTCGCCGTGCTCAAGACGGGCGGCGCCTACGTGCCGCTCGACCCCACCTATCCCGTGGAGCGCCTCTCGTACATCCTGCGCGACTCGGCGGCCACAGTCCTGAT
>DASWRX010000316.1:0-79722 GCA_036402955.1 Thermoanaerobaculia bacterium | reverse complement strand
CGCGCGGCCGGTGCAGATCGTCTACGCCGGCAAGGCCCATCCGCGCGACACCGGCGGCAAGGCGCTCGCCCAGCGGGTGGCGAACCTGGAGAAGGACCCCCGCTTCGCCGGCCGCATCGTGTTCATCGAGAACTACACGATGCACGTCGGCCGGCAGCTCGTGCAAGGGGTGGACGCCTGGCTCAACACGCCGCGCCGGCCGCTGGAGGCCTGCGGCACCAGCGGCCAGAAGTGCATCCTGAACGGCGTGCTCAACTGCTCGATCCTCGACGGCTGGTGGGCCGAGGCCTACGACGGCGGCAACGGCTTCGCGATCGGCAGCGGCGAGGTCCACGCCGACCCCGAGGTGCAGGACGAGCGCGACGCCCTGGCCCTCTTCGAGACCCTGGAGCGCGAGCTCATCCCGCTCTACTACGAGCGCGACGCTCTCGGCGTCCCCCACGGCTGGATGGCCCGCGTCAAGCGCGCCATGCGCACCCTCGCCTGGCGCTACAACGCCGACCGCATGGTGATGGACTACCTGAGGGAGTCTTACCTGCCCGCCGCCGGCGGCAACACCTGCCGGATGCCGCCGATGTAGGGGCGGCGGGTTGGTCAAGCCCGGGCCGGCGCGACCGCGAGCCCCATCGCCCGGCCGAGCTTCCTCACCCCCAGCCGGACCCGCGACTTCACCGACCCCAGGGGCATGGCGAGGCGCTCGGCGAAGTTGGACACGGGCCATAGCCGTTCCTCTCCGAATTACTTGACCGTGTATATCGCTCCTGCTACTCTCCCCCCGCTTCTTTTCGAGGGAGGAGAGCCGTGCGAAGACTGGGATTGCGAGGTCCGGCGTTGCTCCTGGGCCTGTGGGCCGCGGCGGGCATGGCCCAGGCCCAGACGGCGGCCGAGCCGGTGGTCAAGCCGGCCGGCAAGGAGGTCTTCCTGACCTTGGGCGGCCTGCTCCAGGTTCAGGGGGAGGAGGGAGATCGCGGGGACGCCCGCTGGTCCAGCGGCGACAGTCGTTTCTATCTCCGGCGGGCGCGGCTGAACGCTGCCGGAGGGTTCCTCGAGGACTTCGATTTCCGGCTGGAGATGGATTTCGCCGGCAGCCTCGCCAACACCACGGGCCTGCGGGCGCAGCTCGCCGACGGCTACGTCAACTGGCATCGCTACGCGGCGGCCAGCGTCCGCGGCGGCCAGTTCAAGACCCCCTTCGGCTTCGAGCAGCTCTACTCCGATCCCCGGCTGCTGACAGTCGAGCGCAGCCTGGCCAACGACCGCCTGACGCTCAACCGCCAGCTCGGCGTCCAGCTCGGCGGCGATCTCCTGGACAAGCGCCTCTCCTACGCCGTCGGCGCTTTCAACGGCAACGGCGCCAACAACAACTTCAACGACAACAACAAGCTCGACGGCGTGGGCCGCGTCGCGGTGATCCCCTGGCGGGGACAGCTCGGCGGCGGCGCGGCGAGCTGGTCGGTGGGGGCCGACGGCTTCACGGCGCAAGACAGCGCCGTCACGCTCTCTTCGGACCTGGGCATCGACTCGACCCCGGCGACGCCGGACAAGGACGGCATCTTCGCCGGCAAGCGGCGCGGCTTCGGAGTGGACACCCAGCTCGTCGCCGGTCGCTTCGAGCTGTGGGCGGAGGTCCTGCGCACCCGTTTTGAGCCGGCGAACAACGTCCCGAAGCCCTCCTTCCAGGCCGGCGGCGGCTACGTGCAGGCCTCCTTCTACGTCATCCCCCAGAAGCTGCAGATCGTGGCGAAGCAGGAGACCTTCGATCCCCGCGACGACGTGAGGAAGGACCAGACCGACACCAGCACCCTGGGCGTCAACTACTACTTCAAGGGGCACGACCTGAAGCTGATGCTCGACTACCTGCGCGTCAAGGCCGGGACGTCCGGGTCCCAGAACAAGGTCCTGGCGCGGTGGCAGGTCGGCTTTTAGCCGGTCTTCAAGGAAAGAAAGGAGCTGGCTATGAAGAAGCCGGGGACCCGGTGGCTGATCGCGGCGGTCCTGCTGCTCTGGGCGGCGAGGCTCGCCGCCGCCGAGCTGAACGTGGCGGCCGCGGCGAGCCTCACCGACGCGTTGCGGGAGATCAAGGCCGCGTACGAGGCGTCCGGCGGCGACACGATCCTGCTGAACCTCGGGGCGTCGAGCACGCTCGCCCGCCAGATCGCGGAGGGGGCGCCGGCGGACCTCTTCCTGTCGGCCGACGAGGCCAGGATGGACGAGCTCGCGAAGCGTGGCCTGGTGCTCGCGGGGAGCCGCCGGAGCGTGCTGTCGAACACCCTGGTCGTGGTCGTGCCGGCGGACAGCCGGCTCCGCATCGCCGGGCCCGCCGACCTCGCGAGCCCGCAGATCCGCGCCCTGGCCCTCGCCGAGCCGGGGACCGTGCCGGCGGGGATCTATGCCCGGGAGTACCTGGAGAAGCGCGGGCTGTGGGAGAGGGTGAAGGCCCGGGTGGTGCCGACGGAGAACGTGCGGGCGGCGCTCTCGGCGGTGGAAGGGGGGAACGCCGACGCGGGAATCGTCTACAAGACGGACGCGGGGATCTCCAGGAAAGTCAGGATCGCCTGGGAGGTGCCGGCCGCCGAGGGGCCGAAGATCTCCTACCCCTTCGGTATCGTCGCCGGAACCCGGCGTCCCGAGGCGGCCCGCAAGTTCCTGGCCTACCTGGAGTCGCCGGCGGCGCGGGCGGTGTTCCGGAAATATGGATTCCTGATTTTGGAAATCAGGCCAGTTGGTCCGCCCGCGCCGCCAGGATGAAGTCGTTCTCGCTCAGGCCACCCACCGAATGGGTCCACAGGGTCACCTTGACCCGTCCCCAGGCGAGGAAGATGTCCGGGTGGTGCCCCTGCTCCTCGGCGACCTCGCCCAGGCGGTTGACGAAGCCGAGGGCGTCGCGGAAGTCCTTGAAACGGTACTCCTTCTCCAGATGGTGCTCGTTGGGCATGGTCCAGCCGTAGGGGAGCTGGGCGAACCGCTTGCGCAGCTCGTCCCCCTTCAACGCCCCTCCGTCCCGGGTCTTCTCCGTCAGATCGGTCATCGATCTTTCCCCTTTCTCCCTGGCCCCCGCCCTTCACCGGCTGCAACCCCTGTGCCGAGAACGAGTGGCATGTAGCTTGCCACGTTTCGACCCGCAGCGGCGGCAACCTGAAAACAATCTGATACCGCGCCGCGGGAGCCGATCATGCAGCAGTTCGCAGCCTTCAGACGTTCCCCGCGCGACTGGCCGGAGATGAGCCCGGCCCGCCGCCGGCTGGTCATCGCGGCCCTGGCCGCCGCCGCCCTGCTGTTCCTCGGCGGCTTCGTGCTGATGGGGTATCTGTGGCGCATCTCCCGCCAGTTCCCGCAGGCGCCGTTCGCGCAGCCCTCGCGGCTCTACGCCAGCGTTCCCGAGGTGGCTCCCGGCGCGGTCCTCTCGGCGGCGGAGATGGTGGCCGAGCTCCAGGATGCCGGCTATCGGGAGACCGCCGTGGAGACTAGAGACGCCGCCGGCGCCGCGCTGCCGGCCGGCGCCTTCCGCCGCGCGGGGGACCGCGTGGCCGTGCGCCTGCGCCGGTTCCCCACGCCGTCGGGTCCGGCCGGCGGGTCGCCCGTGGAGGTCGCGTTCCAGGGCGGCCGCGTGGCGCGGGTCTGGGTGGCGGGCCGGCCGGCGCAGAGCGCCGCGCTGGAGCCGCCGCTGCTCGCCTCGTTCTACGACAAGAAGGTGGAGGAGCGCCGGCCGGTGGCGCTCGCCGAGTTGCCGGACGAGGTGGTGAAGACCGTGCTCGCCGCCGAGGATTCGGGGTTCTTCATCCATCCCGGCGTCTCGCCGACCGGCATCGCCCGCGCCCTCTGGGTGAACCTGCGGGGGGGCGAGGTGCAGGGCGGCAGCACGATCACCCAGCAGCTCGTCAAGAACGTCTATCTCTCCAGCCGCCGCACGCTCAAGCGCAAGGCCGAGGAGGCCCTGATCGCCATGATGCTGGAGGTGCGCCACGGCAAGACGGCCGTCCTCGAGGCCTACCTGAACGAGATCTATCTGGGGCGCAGCGGTCCGGCCAACGTCATCGGCCTGGGCGCCGCCGCCCGCGCCTACTTCGGCAAGGACGCCGCCGCGCTGTCGCTGCCCGAGGCCGCCACCCTGGCGGGGATGATCGAGTCGCCGGCCACGCTGTCGCCCGTCGAGCATCCGGAGAAGGCGGTGGAGCGGCGCAACCGGGTGCTGCAACGCATGGGCGAGCTCGGCTGGATCTCCAAGGAGCGCGTGCAGCAGGCGGTGGCGGAGCCGCTGCGGACCGACCCGCAGCCGGTGGTGGCGCGGCCCATCGCCCCCTACTTCGCCGCCGCCGCCGAGGCCGAGGCCCGCGAGCGCTTCCACGCCGACGATCTGGACGGGCGCGGCTACCTGCTGTTCGCCACCCTGCGCTGGCGCGACCAGCGGCAGGCGGAATCGGCGGTCGCGCAGGGCCTCGCCGGCCTCGAGGGAGGGGCGAAGAAGGCGCGCAAGCGCGCCCTCCAGTCGGCCCTCGTCTCGGTCGATCCCCGGGACGGCTCGGTGCTCGCCTGGGTGGGCGGGCGGAGCTACGAGCGGAGCCAGTTCGACCGCGTCCTCCAGGCTCACCGCCAGGTGGGCAGCGCCTTCAAGCCGGTGGTCTACGGGGCGGCCCTCGCCGAGGGCACCGCGACGCCGGCGACCCTGCTCCACGACTCGCCGATCAACGTCCGCGTCGGCACGGCGAGCTGGCAGCCGCAGAACTACGACCGGTCGTTCCACGGCTGGGTGACGGCGCGCATGGCGCTCGAGCAGAGCCTCAACGTGCCGACCGTGCGGGTGGCCCTGCAGGTGGGCATGCCGCGGGTGATCGCGCTGGCCCGCGAGATGGGGATGACCGGCGCCCTGCCCTCCGTGCCGTCGCTGGCGCTGGGGGTCTTCGAGGCGACCCCCTACGAGATGGCCGAGGTCTACTCGACGCTGGCGGCGGGCGGCGTGCGTCCGCCGCTGCACGCGCTCGCCGCCGTGCTCAAGCCGGACGGCGAGGCGATGCTGGGCGACGACCTGCCGGAGCCGAAGCGGGTGCTGCCGGCGGAGTCGGCCTACCAGGTGACCTCGATGCTCCAGGGGGTGCTCGACCACGGCACCGCCGCCGCCGCCCGCTCTCAAGGGGTGGACGGCCCGCTGGCCGGCAAGACGGGGACGACCAGCGACCGCCGCGACAACTGGTTCGCCGGCTACTCGCCGGACCGCGTCTCGATCGTCTGGGTGGGCTATGACGACAACTCGCCGACGACCTTCTCGGGTGCCAGCGCGGCGCTCCCCATCTGGAGCCGCTTCACCGCCGCCGTGCGCCCAGCCCGGGGATACGCCGACTTCCCGCAGCCGCCGGGGATGGTGAAGGCGACCGTCGACCCCACCACGGGCCAGCTCGCCACCGAGCTCTGCCCCTACCGCGTCACCGAGCTCTTTGCCGAGTGGCAGGCGCCGACCGAGCCCTGCCAGCGCCACTCGCCCGGCGGCGCCCCGCAGCAGGCGGACGTGACGCTCGGCCAGCCGCTGGTCGATCCCGAGACGGGCCAGCCGGTCGATCCCTCCGCGACCGAGGAGCCGCGCTACGCGATCACCGACAACGGTCTCCAGGTGGTGGATGCGGCGGGGGACGCGCCGGCAAAGACCTTCCCGCCGCACCCCGTGACCGCCCCGGGGGCGCCCGGGACGCCCGCCGCCGCCGATGACGGTGCGGGGGATGGCGGCATCCTGATCCGCCCGACGCGGGTCGCCAAGGCCCCCGCCCCGGCGGACGAGCCCGCCAACGGCGTCGTGGGAGCGGCGGGCCAGGCGATCGGGAAGAAGGCGGCCCCGGCGCCGGCCGCCGATACGAACGGCGACGATGCGCCGCCGCCGCCGTAGAACCCCGGCGCCGTCGTTCTATCCGCAGCTCAGCCGCAACCGCCGCTTGTTGGCGCGCGATTCGGCGAGGCCGATCTCCTTCAGGGCGGGGAAGGCGGCGGGATCGATCCAGCGGCGGCGCAGCTCGATGCCGCGCTCGAGCGTCATCTCGCGGCCGTGGACGGCGATCGTCTGGCGGAAGCCGCCGAGGTCGTTCTGGACGTCGACGTCCGGGCTCTCGACCTTGCAGGCGTCGCGGGGGAGGGTGACGCGCCAGGTGACGCGGCTCGCGAACGGGGAGTCCACCAGCGGCACGGAGCGGCCGTCGAGGAGCCCCGGCGGCGGCAGCTCGGCCCGGCCGGGCAGCGGCACCGCCGGCGGCGCGCCGGCCTTGGCGGGGGCTCCCGGAGAGGGGATCTGGACCTTGGCCTCCAGCCTGACGCCGGGCAGGCCGCCATCCACCGATTGCCAGCGGAGGTCCGAGAGGACGGCTCCGGCGGGGAGGAAGAGGGCGAAGATCCGGCGCGCCGCGCGGTCCACCTCCTGCGGCTTGCCGCCGGCGTTGAGGTGGAGGAACGCCGCGCCCCCCTCGCCGGAGAGCTCCAGGCGGGCGGCGCCGGCCGCGTCGCCGCCGGCCGCGAGGTCGAGGGCCACGTCCAGCCGCGATCCCTCCACGCCGTTGCGCACCGGCGTGTGGACCAGCTCGCCGCGGCCGCCGCGTACCACCAGCACCTCCTGATCCTGCATCGCCGGCTGCAGCCAGGCGAGTCCGCCGAGCTCCTGCGTGGCGTCGAGGAAGAGGTAGCCGCCGGCGACCGGCGCGTCGGCCGGCAGGCCGAGGCCCGCGGCCGGCACGGCCACGATCATGTGGTTGAACTGGAAGGGGGAGGGGAACTCGCGGTCGACGCGCCCTTGCGGGTCCAGCCGCGCCAGCGCCGGATAGGCCTCGATGCCCGCCTCCCGCAGCAGCTCGACGAGCAGCAGCGCCTTGTCCTTGCAGTCCCCCCAGAGCCGGTCCATCACCTGCTGCGGCGGGGTCGGGCGGTAGCCGCCGATGCCCACCTCGACGGCAACGTAGCGTACCTGGCGGCGGGCGAAGCCGGCCAGCGCCTCGATCCGCCGCTGGCGGTCCGCGATGCCGGCCACCAGCTCGCGCGCCTTGCCGCGCACCGTCTCGGCGCCGCGCGGCACCCGGGCCAGCAACCCCTCGTACCAGTGGCCCACCGCCTCCCAGCTCGCGGTGTCCCCCCAGGCGTAGCGCAGCACGGCGCCGTCCTCGGCGAGGTCCGGGGAGCGCTCCGGAGGCGCCAGGCCGGGGAGGCCCGCGGCGGTCACCGTGACGCCGCCCGGCGTCTCGCGCACGGCGAGGCCGGGCAGCGAGCCGTCGATCCGGTAGCGCCAGCCGGCGCCGGCGCCGTGCACCGTGACGCGCAGCGATTCCGTGCGGCTGTCCGATCCCAGCTCGATCTGGCCGCCGGGGAAGTAGGGGCGCTCGCGCACCTCGTAGTCCACCGCCAGCGTCGAGCCCACGGGGACGGTGGGGAAGTTGACCACGCGGACCGCCCGCGAGGAGTGGAGCTCCCCCTCCGCCGCCACCTGCCGGGTGTCGAGGTCGCGGCGGGAGATGTTGAGCGTCTTGCCGTCCGGCCGCGTGGCCGAGGCGGCGAGATCGGCGATCTCGCGGTTCTCGTCGAGGCCGATGGCGTAGGCCGACCAGCGGGAGAGGTCGGCGGGATTGTCGAGCCGCACCCGCAGGTGGTGGCGCTCGGCGACCGAGCCGTCGGGCCGGATCTCGACGTCGATCGACCGTTCCTGCACGGTGGCCGCGGCCGCGGGCACAGCGATCGCCAGCAGGGCCGTCATCAGGCCGGCGAGGCGGCTAGCGGCGGACCAGGGCCAGTTTCTGCGCATCGTTCTTCTCCACTTCGGCGAACAGGTTGCGGAGGGCGTCGTACTCCTTGGAGGTGTCGAGCTGCCTGCGGGTGACGTCCAGCCGCCGCCGGTAGACCAGGGTGCGCTCGGCGGGCTTCACCTCGACGCTGGAGGCCAGCGCGGCGGCCGAGCCGAGCACGTTCTTCTCCTGGGGCGTCGAATCGACCTTCCACCCCTCGGGCCAGCGCAGGCGCAGCTCCACCTCCTGGCGGTAGGGGTAGCCGAACATCACGCCGGTCCGCCGGCTGGCCGACGGCTGCACGAAGGGCTGGGCCAGCGGGCCGAGCGGGGCGCTCGGCACCAGGGTCGCCTCGTCGCCGAGCACCTCCTCCTCGCGCTGGGCGAGCGACCAGGTGACGGTGACCTTCTCCTCGTCGGCGGATTCCACCGCCTTGACGTCGGAGATCTGGAAGTCGCGGAAGCGCTTGTCCAGCCATTCCTTCCAGGCCTGCGTGGCCTTCGCCGCGTCGTCCTTCCAGTCGATCTTCGGCCACGCCTGCTGGCCGGTGAGCCGCAGGACGCCGGTGCCGGCGAGCCGCCCCTTGGCGTCGAGCGCGAGGTCGATCTCGGCCCGCTCGAGGTTCTGGTCGAACGGCGCCGCCGGCAGTACCACCCCCTCCGGCTTCTTGGGGTCGTGGATCAGCGCCGGCGAGCCCTCGTAGCCGGCGCGGAGGTGGCCGAAGCCGAGGGCGCGGTCCGAGGGGTCGAGATAGGTCCGCTGGCCGTCGAGCTCCACCAGCACCAGCACCGTGTCGAACCAGTGCGGGTTCGCGAGCTGCGGATCGATGGCGCCGCGGTCGCGGTCGCCGGCCCAAACCAGGCGGGAGTCGATGTCGACCGCCTTGAGCATCGACTGCAGGAGGAGCGCCTTCTCGGCGCGGCTGCCGACGCGCTCTGAGAGGATCTTGCCCACCCCGTGGTCCGCGTCCACGCCGACGCCCCAGTAGAGGTTGCCGTGGACCTCGTCGCGCACGAAGCGGTAGAGGGCCTGCGCCTTCTCCCGCGGCGTGCCGGAGGCCGCGACCGCCTTCGCCTGCTTGCCGACGCCGCCGTCGTGGCGCAGGGCCTTGTCGTACTCCGTGCCGATCAGCTCGCAGACCTTGGGCCAGCTCTCGAACAGCGTGACGTGCTCGTACGGGGTGATGATGCCGGTGGGCAGCAGCAGCATCTGCGCCGCCAGGTCCTGGTAGGGAGGGCCGTAGGGGTCGTCGGGGACGGAGGGAACGTTCTCCGCCCAGGCCTTGGTGACGTAGCCGACGGAGCTCTTTTCCGTCTGCTTCTGGATCTTCACCCGCATCGGCGCGCGGCTCCAGGCCTGCGCCTGCATCTCCTTCATCGTCTTGAAGACGACCTCGGAGTAGCGGACGGGGATCTCCTCGGAGAAGTACCAGGGCTCGAGATAGAAGGGCGAGTCGAACCGCAGCTCGTAGCGGTAGTCGAGGATCGCGCCCACCTGGACCGAGGGGAAGGCCACGGCGGTGGTGAACGTCTTCAGCGAGCGCGAGGTCTTGCGGACGAACCTGGCGTCGGAGGAGATCGGCAGCACCCGGCCGTCCGGCAGCACGGTGCGGCCCGCGAAGCCGTGCAGCCGCTCGGCGTCGCTGTGGCTGATGGCGATCTCGCCGTTGCTCTTGCCCTCCTCGGTGAGGATCTTCAGGCGGACCTGGATGCGCAGCGACGACGCCAGGTTCCCCGAGCCCAGCCCGTAGCCCGCCATCAGGAACTCCCCCTTCTTGAACAGCACCACCGCCGGCGCGTTGGGCTCGCCCGGCACGGCGGCGATCGCCCGCTCCTCGTCGGTGATGGGCGGGAAGTCCTCCGCCGCAGCGCGCCGGGCTCCGGCCAGGGAGCCGAGCAGCGCCAGGGCCAGGCAGGCCGGTGGCAGCAGACAGGACGGGCTGTGGGACGGACGCAGAAGTCTCATGCGGCTCCTCTCTCTCGGGGTTCGATCCGGACTCCCCCATGCTTGATGTCGAATGGGCTTGGAACGTTTCCAGTCTACAAAAAGATCCGGGAATCCCCAAAAAACAAAACCCCTCCCCCGCCGAGGCGGGAGAGGGGCGGTGGGGAGTGCCGCTGGGAGCGGGGCTAGCGGGAGCCGCCCTCGAGTTGGAGGCTCAGCTTGACGTCCTGGCCGGCCTTGACGTCGAACTGCGTCTCCTCGGCCTTGTGGCCGGGCCGCACCACGGCGAGGCGGTGCGAGCCGGGCGCCACGGGCAGGCCGCCACGCATCTGCGAGAGGTCGTTGCCGGTGCCGACGAAGCGGCCGTCGAGATAGACCGAGGCGTCCGAGGGCTCGACGTCGAGGCGGAGGTAGCCCTGCTGGCCGTCGCGGTCCATGGAACGGCCGTGGTGCATGGGCCGGTCTTGGCTGCCCTGGTCGTCATTCCGGTCCATGGACCGGTCGCGATCGCGATCGTGACGGACGCGGTCGCGCCAATCCTGATCGTCGTCACCCCGGTAGCCCTGCTGGTCGAGCTGCTCGCGCCGCTCACGGTCGTAGCGCAGCCGCTCGTCCCGCCGCTCGTGCGTCTTGGTGGCGAGGTCCTCGGGGCGGACCGACGGGCCCTGCTCCATGCGGTCGTCGAAGTCCATCACCGTGCCCGGATAGACCGTGACCTGGCGGGAGATGGTCTTGTAGCCGTCGAGGTAGAAGGCGATGTCGTAAGTGCCCCGCGGCAGCCAGAGGTAGCCCGGCCAGCCGTCGTACCGGTCCACGATGCCGAGGTCCTCGCCGTTGACGAAGACGTGCGTGCGGCCCGGGGAGACGTCGAGGTCGAGGGCCCCCATGTTGCCGCGGTCGTAGCGGTCGTAGCCGTAGCCGCCATAGCCGCCGTAGCCGTAGCCATAGTCGCGGTAGTAGGGGTAGTAGTACGGATCGTCATACCACCACCACGAGAAGCTGGGGAAGAAGCCCCAGCCCCAGCCGGGATAGTAATAGCCGCCACCGCCGTGCCAGCCGCCGTGGCCGCCGTGCCAACCCTCGTGGCCGCCGTGGTCGCCATCATGGCCGCCATGAGAGCCGCCGCCCGGAACCTGATGGGCGGAGCGGCCGCCGCCGGAGTGGGGCGCGCCCGGCGCGCCCGAATGGGAAGAACCGGTCGAATGGGCCGATCGTCCGCCGCCGCCGCCCCCCCCGTGTGAGGAGCGGCCCTGGGCCGCGACGGGAAGCGCCGCGACCAGCAGTGCGGCGAACCCCCACGCAGCGGCCCTAAGCGGGAGCCGTCCGGCGGGTCTGTGGGTCATCATGTGTACTCTCCTTTTCCAACGCCGCGCCCAATTCAGACCAGGCGCGGTGAAGACCTTTGATGTAGTGATAGCGCAGCACGTCCTCCCACATCCGTGGGATACTGAGGGGCCAATTTTGCAAGGCGCGGACCAGGCGTTCCCGGCGCCGCTGCGGCTCCGTGGGCGGCAGCGGCGGCGGCCCGTCCGGACCGATCCCCAGGAAGGGACCGAGCTCCGGGTGCAGGCGGTAGAAGACCACGGCGCAGTAGCCGGCCTTCTCCTGGCGCGCCGCGAAACGCGCCAGATCGGTCGGATGATCGTGCGCCACGGTGGCCGCGGGCTCGTAGACCAGCCGCATCCCCCGTCGCTTGAGCCGGTACCCCAGCTCGATATCCTCCCATGCCGCATGGGGAAAGCGGAGGTCGAAGGGTTCGGCGAGCAGCAGGTCGCGGGGCATGGACAGGTTCGAGGTGTATAGAAAATTGAACAGTACGTCTTCTTTGTCGTCGATCAGCGCATAACCGAATTGCAGACCGTGCTCGTTGATGTAGCGCAGGAAGGGATTGAGCTTCATGCGCCGGTGCCAGCCGGTGTGGCCGATGACCGCCAGGTGGGGGTCGTCGCCGCGCTTCCGGTGGGCCTCGCGATGGGTCGCCAGCCATCCTGGCGAAGGGACGGTGTCGTCCCCCAGAAAGGCCACCCAGCGCCCGGAGGCGGCGGCCACGCCGGTGTTCCGCGCCGCCGCCGGCCCGTGGTTCTCCTGGACGATGACCCGCAACGGCACCCGGAACGTCCGGCCGCGCAGCCAGTCGCCGGTGCCGTCCACCGAGCCGTCGTCCACCACTACGATCTCAAACGGTGGCGGGGCCTGCTGGAATTCCAGCGCCTGGAGGACCTCGGCGAGGACCTCCAGGCGGTTGTGGGTTGGAATGACGACGGAGAGCTCGGGCCCCATGCGGGGATTATGACAGGGCGGGGCTCCCTCAGGCGTGCGCGCCGTTGCGCCGCGTGCGCAGCACCAGGTAGTTGGCCGGCACGTGCCCCTCCTCGCCGTGCGACAGCGGCACGGTGTTGATGGTGACGTCGTCCCCTTGGGCGATGACCTGCCACTTGGCGTCCGGATAGACCCGGGGCCGCTGCGTGGGCTCGAACCCGACCGAGGTGGCGCCCGTGCGGATGACGTTGTGGACGTGCCGCGGCAGGCCCGAGGGGCTGTCGCCCGGCAGGGTGCGGAAGTAGTCGAGGGCGCAGAGCGAGAGCTCGATCTGGTAGAGCGTTCCCCGCTCGCCGAGCAGGTTCGCCAGGGTCTCCGCGAGCGTCGGCTTGTCCTCGTCCTGGAAGACGTGCATGACCGTGCGCATGTAGATGTTGACGTCCCCGAATTCGTCGTGGAACGCCTCGGCCTCGGCGGGCTGCAGCCCGTTGAGCACCCGGTACTCGATCTTCAGGTCCGCGGGGGTCTCCGCCCGGGCCTTGGCGACCGCCGAGGGGGAGACGTCCGTCCCCAGCACGCGGTCGAAGTGCTGGACGAGATAGCGGGTCTGGCGGCCGTTGCCGCACCCGAAGTCGAGCAGGGGGAGGCTGGGGTCCAGGATCAGCGGCTTGAACCGCTTCAGGTCCTCCGCGGACGCGCGCTCGGGCTCGTTGTCCCAGAGCACGTCGCCGCCGCGGCCGGTCTTCTCGATCGACTTCCAGTAGTTCTCCCAATGGCGGTCGACCTCGCCGGGCTTGCCCCATTTGAACCGGTAGAAGAGGACGTTCGAGATCAGGCGGACGGATTTCAACAACTCCATGGAGCCCCTCCTGGCTCCGCGCGGATTCCCCCGGACCGATGCCGGGTGGCCTCGCGGACACCGTCGCCCCGAGAGGGAGCCGGACGGACCGCCTCCCCAACCGGGAAGTTAATTAGAAAACTTTCGATATTGTCGCAGATATTCGGTCCGGGGGCCATCCGTCCCGCCCCAATCCTCGTATAAGCTCTCGGGACCCAACGTGGAAGCATTCCGCAAGAACACCCGCTGCATCCTCCTGTTCGCCCGGGCGCCGGGCGAGGAGGCATCCGCCAAGCGGCTCGCCCGCGCCCGGGGGATCTTCGCCCTGGGGCGGCGGCGCGTCGCCGCCGCGGCGGCGACGCTGCCGGGGGTCGACCTGCTGGTCGTGGGCTCCGGCGGGATGCTGCCGCAACGGGGGAACGGCTTCGCCGAGCGGCTCGCCAACGCCTTCGCGGCGGCCCGGGACCGCGGCTACGAGCAGATCGTCGCCGTCCCCACCGACGTGCCGCGGCTGGGAGCCCGGCAGCTCGCCGAGGCGTTCCGGCGGCTCCAGGAGGCCGCGGTCGTCCTCGGACCGTCGCCCGACGGCGGCGCCTATCTGATCGGCTGCCGCATCGATCCCACCCCTCTCTTCGCCGGAGTCCGCTGGCGGACCTCCCACACCTTCGCCGACTTGGCCGCGAATGCCGCGAACGCCGACGCTCCAGCGACGCTCGATCCCCTGGAGGACGTCGACCGCCGCGCCGACCTGCTCGCCCTTACTGCCTGGGGGGACCGCGAGCTGACCGCCCTGCTCGTGGCCGCTCGTCCCCGCGGGCCGGAGGAGGTCCGCCGCGCGGCGTCCGCTCCGCTCGGCCATCCCCTCGCGAACCGCCCTCCTCCCGTCCCCCTCCTCTCCGCGCCCCGGCTGCACTAACGTCTTTCAACCGATCGAGGAGGGAATCATGGGTCAGCTTTCCAGGAGCCTTGCGGCTCCGCTGGTAATGTTGTTTTTCATTTCGGGGTTCGCGGCGGGCCTGCCCGCCCTCGCCCAGCAGCCGGAGGGCGACGACGCCGGGATCGACGCCAAGGTCAAGGCCGAGGTCGAGCGGCAGCTCAAGGAGCGGGAGAAGCGGCAGTGGACGGCGGGGATCAATCCGCAGGGGGGAGGCGTCTTCGTCAAGTCGCCGGACGGCAGGGCCCTGTTCCGGCTCTACGGCTACGCCCAGCCGACGTTCACCTATACCGACAAGGACAACGGCCTCGCCTTCGAGCAGACCGATTTCCGCGTCCGCCGCGCGCGGCTCGACTTCGCGGCGGATTACGACGAGCGCTACAAGCTGTTCATCGAGGCCGACGCCGCTCCCGCGGACGGCACGGCGCTGGTCGAGGCGTACGTCCAGGCGGCCTACGTCAAGGACCGCCATTACCTGCGCTTCGGTAAGTTCATCACCCCGTTCAGCACCGAGAACCTGCGCTCCTCGCGCGCTCTCGACACCGTCGAGCGCTACCTCGCGCTCAACGCCGCCTTCAGCCTGCCGGCGCTCGACGTGCAGTTCGGCCCGATGCTCTGGGGGTATCTCGATCCCGGCAAGAAGGTGACCTATTACCTGGGCGTCTGGAACGGCAACTCCTCGGCCGGCGCCGCGGTGGTCAGCGGCCAGCGCGGCAACGCCCGTGACAACAACGGCGCCAAGGAGGTCCAGGGACGGCTCAACGTCAAGTGGACCGACGCGCTGACCACCGGCGCCGCCTTCGACACCGACCGCGAGGAGGAGCAGACGCTGACCCTCGCCTCTTACTCCGGCGGCAAGTTCATCGGCCTGAACGTCCAGGGGCAGCGCCGCGGCTATGACCTCGACATCCACTGGAAGCATGGCCGGCTCTCCTTCGATTCCGAGTGGCTCGGCTTCGACTTCCGCGACAGCGGCGCCAAGCTGGACGGCGGCTACGTCCAGGGCGCCGTATGGGCGCGCGGGAGCGAGGCGGACGGCGGCGTCCAGCCCCTCCTGCGGGCCGAGGCGGCACAGCTCTCGGGCGACGCCGTGCGGACGCTCGACGGCCGCAAGATCGTCGCCGTCACCGCCGGCGCCAACGTCTGGTTCAACGGCTGGACGCGCTGGCAGATCAACGTCATCGGCGAGCACTTCGACGGCCGTGGCAACGGCGTCTTCAAGAAAGGCGCCGGCTGGCGTCCCACCGTGCTCAATCAGCTCCAGATCAAGTTCTGACCGGCGAGGAGACCTCCATGAACCGCAAGCTCTTTCTCACCTTCGCCGCGCTGGCTGTGGCCGCCTTCGCCGCCGCGCAGACAACGCAGGAGAAGGTCGTCATCCAGTACGACTGCATCCCCAACTATGCCAACTGGGGCGGCGTCACCGCCCTCTACAAGCAGGTCGCCGGGGTCACCGTGCCGCCGGACCCCAAGGGCTCGTCGGTGGCTCTCGCCGCCCTCGAGAAGGAGAAGGACGCCCCGCAGGCCGACACCGTGTACTATTCGGGCGCGATCGGCTTCCAGGCCGCCCAGAAGGGTTTGCACGAGGCCTACAAGCCGAAGGGATGGGAGAAGATCCCCGCCGGCCTGAAGGACCCGAACGGCCTCTGGTGGACCGTCCACACCAGCGCCATCGCGTTCATCGTCAACACCAGGGCGCTGGGCGGGGCGCCGGTCCCACGCTCGTGGCAGGACCTGCTGAAGCCCATCTACAAGGGGAAGATCGCCTACGACGATCCCACCTGGGGCGGCACCTCCTACACCCTCGTCTATGGTCTCAACGACCTGATGAAGGGGAGCGAGAAAGACTTCCGGCCGGGGCTCGGATATTTGAAGAAGCTCGACGCCAACGCCTCCTCCTATCCGCGCGAGTCGATCTACAACTCGGTGCTGCGCGGCGAGGTGCCGATCTGGATCAACGCCGACGGCAACGGCTACAAGATGAAGTACGTGGACGGCGCCCCGGTCGAGGTGGTGATCCCCGCCGAGGGGACGTTCACCATGCCGCTGGTGATGGCCCTGGTCAAGGGCGCGCCGCACAAGGCCGAGGCGGAGCGCTACCTCGACTGGCTGCTGACCCCGCCGGCGCAGGGAGAGTTCGCCAAGGCCTACTTCCTGCCGGTCGTCCCCGGCGCCCTGCCGAAGGAGATCGCCGCCCGCCTCCTCCCCCCGCAGGAGTACCGGCGGGCCCGCGCGCTCGACCTGGCGAAGATGGCCGCCGCCGCCGATGCGCTGAAAAAGGCCTGGGTGGAGGAGATCCGGGGGAGCGGGAGGTGAGTTTTTCGACCTAGCTCAGCCACTTAGTACTCATGACCCGCCCCCAGCCCATCGCCCCCTCCTGGACCGGAGCCCTCCTGGCGCTGCCGCTGCTGCTGTTCCTCGTCGCCGGGGTGGCCTGGCCGCTGGCCCACCTGGCGTCGCGGGCGCTCACCGAGCCGGGCGGAGCCGCGGTGCGGGAGGTGCTGGTGGCGGGGCGGTACCGCACGGCGCTGGTCAACTCGCTGGCCCTCTCCGCGGCGGCGGCGGTCGTCTCCCTGCTGCTCGCCATCGCTCCGGCGTGGGTGCTGGCGCGCCAGCGGTTCCGCGGCCGGGACGTACTGCGGACCGCCATCTCCCTGCCGCTCACCTTCTCGGGCGTCCTGGTGGGATTCCTGATGGTGGTGCTCCTCGGCCGCATCGGCGCCATTCCCAAGGCGCTCGGTTTCCTCACCGGCCGGGAGGCGTTCGCGGGCGCCGCCTATACCGTTGGCGGGTTATTTATCGCATACTTATATTTCGAAGTTCCTCGGGCTGTGATGACGCTCGAGTCGGCGTTCCGCCGCTTTCCGGGCGAGCTGGACGCGGCGGCGCGCACGCTCGGCGCCGGGCCGCTCGAGCGGCTGCTCACGGTGGCGCTGCCGATCGCCGCGCCGGCGTTGCGCTCGACCCTGGCGGTGACTTTCTCGGCGTCGATGGGATCGTTCGGCGTGGCGCTGATCCTGGCGCGGCGGTTCACGGTGGCGCCGCTCGAGATCTACACGGAGATGACGGGATTCCTCAACGACGACGTGGCCGGGGCCCTCTGCCTGGCGCTGGCCGCCTCCACGCTGGCGGTGGGCCGGCTGCTGGCGGCGGGGCGGCGATGATGAGGCCGGAAATAATGCGGCGGCTGGGCATCGCGGCGGTGGGACTCCTGGCGGTGGCGCTGGTGGCGCCGATCGCCATCACCGCGGTGGGCGCCTTCTCGCGCGCGGAGTGGTACGGCGAGCGCTCCGAGGGGGCGCGGGTGGCGGATGCTCCGGCGCTGTTCTCCTACGTGACGGAGACCTGGGGCGGGGCGCTGCTGCGCTCGGCCGAGGTGGTGGTGGCGGTGGCGCCGATGGCGCTGCTGATCGGCGCGCCGGCGGCCTGGGCGTTCCGGCGGCGGCCGTTCCCAGGCTCGCGGCTGCTGGAGTCGGCGGCCCTGGTGCCGCTGGCCGTGCCCGGGGTGGCGCTCGCCTTCGCGCTGATCCAGACGGCCGGCGGCTTCCCGCGCTTCTGGCTGCTGGTCGGCGGCCATCTCGCCTACACCGTGCCGCTGGTGGTGAAGACGGTGGGCAACTCCGTCGAGACCCTCGATCCGCGCCTGGAGCCGGCCGCCCGCAGCCTGGGCGCCGGCAGGTGGGAGACGGCGTCGCGGGTGACGCTGCCGCTGCTCCTGCCCTCGCTGATCCTCTCCGCGCTCCTCGTCTTCGCCGTCTCCTGGGGGGAGTTCAACGTCAGCTTCCTGCTCGCCACCCCCCTGATCCAGACCTTCCCGGCGGGGCTCTACCTCGCCTACACCACCAACTCCTTCCCGGTGGCGGCCGCGGCGACGGTCGTCTTCCTGGCGCCGGTCGTGCCGGCGCTGATCGCCATCCAGGCGCTCGGCGGCGACGAGTTCCACCGCGGGCTGCCGGCATGACCCTCACCCTCCGGCCATGAAGGTCCACGTCGAGCAGGTCGCCTTCGCCTACGGCCGGGAGCCGGTGCTCGCCGGCGTCTGCCTGGAGCTGCCGGACGGTGGGATCACGGTCTTGATCGGTCCCTCGGGCTCGGGCAAGTCGACCCTGCTGCAGCTCCTCGCCGGCCTGCTCCACCCCGCTTCCGGCAGGATCCTCTTCGACGGCGAGGACGTGACCGGCGTGCCCACCGAGCGGCGGGACGTGGGAGTGGTCTTCCAGTCCTACGCCCTCTTCCCCCACCTCACGGTGCGGGACAACATCGCCTTCGGCCTGAAGACCGGGCGCCGGCGCTTCTCGCTGCGCAGCTCGCGGCGGCGCCCGTCGCGCCACACGCTGGAGGCGCGTGTGTGGGACGCCGCGGCCCTGCTCGGCCTCGAGCGGCTGCTCGATCGCAAGCCCTCGCAGCTCTCGGGGGGCGAGCAGCAGCGGGTGGCCCTGGCGCGGGCGGTGGCGCCGCGGCCGGCGCTGCTCCTGCTCGACGAGCCGCTCTCCGCCCTCGACGCCCGCCTGCGCCGCACCGTCCGCACCGAGCTCGCCTCGCTGCTGCGCAAGCTGGGCACCACCGTCTTCTACGTCACCCACGACCAAGAGGAGGCGATGCTCCTCGCCGATCACCTCGTGGTGCTCAATGCGGGGAGCGTCGTGCAGGCCGGGCCGCCGCTCGACCTCTACCGCCGGCCGGCATCCCCCTTCGTGGCCTCCTTCCTTGGCGAGGCGAACCTGGTGGAGGTGGCGGTGGAGGCGGGGGGCGACGGCAGGCCCGCGCGCACGCCGCTCGGGCGGCTACCGCTCCCCGCGGGACCCGTCCGCGGCTGGCTCCTGGTGCGGCCCGAGGACGTCACCGAGGACCCGCAGGGGGCCGTCGCCACCGTGGCGGACGCGCGCGGCCTGGGACCGCACGACCGTGTCCTGCTCACCCTCGAGAACGGCGCCGAGGTGCTCGCCCACTTCCCGCCGGGCACGGCGCCGGAGCCGGGCTCCATGGTCCGCATCGGCGTGCGGAGCCGGACGCCGCATTTCCTCGCGGACGCCTGACCCTCTCCCGCATCCAGGAATTTGAATCGATTCAGCCGGCCGTGCGCACGTGGTTCGAGGCACAGCGGTAGCCGCCGTTGAGGACGATGCTGCGCACGAGCGGCGGCAGGAGGTCGAGGTGGACGCCCAGGGCGGCGAAGGCGTCGCGGGCGGCGCGGTCGCCGGCGGGGAAGAGATAGGAGAAGCCTTCGGCGCGGACGGCGCCCCTGTCGTTCTCCACCACCACGTTGTTCCAGGTGATCAGGAATTCGCCGTGGGAGAGACCGGAGTGGTCGTGGAGCAGGGGGACGGGGATAGTGAGCAGCGGGAGCCGCCGGACCTCCAGGCCCTGCGCCGCGAGGTGCCGGGCCGTCAGGTCGAGGAACCCGCCGAGCGCATTCATCGCCGGGGTGCGCTGGGCTTCGGCGAGGGCGGCGGCGAGCGCGTTTCCGGCCGGCTCCAGGCCGTAGCCGCGCCGCAGGGCGTCGAGGTCCGCGGCCGAGGCCCCGGCGAGCAGGCCGCGGCCCGCTTGGACGTCCGCCACCAGGGCGGCGAGGCGGCCGTTCGGGCCGTGAGGGACGAAGGTGACGATCGAGTCGAGGTCGTAGCCGGCGCCGCCGCCGATCCGGCGCATCTGGTCCGCGCGTCCCGCCAGGTCTCCCGAGCCTTTCCGAGGCAGGGGATGGACGAAGCGGACCGGCCGGCCGTACAGAGCCCCCATCTCCCCGGCGGCGCGGTCCGCCGCGGCGAGGTAGCGGTCGATCCCTTCGGCACCGGCGAAGCTGGCGACGGGGACTTCGGACAGACCGAGCAGCGCCAGGATGCGGGGCTCCAGCGCGTGCAGGGTCACCCAGGCGGCGTCGTGGGTCAGGAGCACCTGGCCGTTGTGGAACGGCACCGGGGCCTCGGTCCAGGCAGGTCTACCCCAAGCGCGATCGAGGTCCTCCGGCAGGTCCCGCACCAGCTCGGGGCCGAGGTGGGCGTCCTCCTCGCGGCCGGGCTGGAGATTGGGGCGCACCAGCACCCGCACCGCACCCTTCCCGGTATGGACGAGGGTGAACGGATCGCGCGGCCAGGGGGAGTAGGGCCGGCCGAAGGTGTCGAGCAGGCGCAGGCGGAGCGCCTTGGCGCGGGCTTCCAGGCCCTCCCGCAGGGGCGAGTCCGTGAGCACGACCAGGGCACGCTCCGGGGACGCGGCGCGGACCGCGGAGAGGAAGGCGTCCGCCGCCGGCAGGTCGAAGAAGAACGACGGCAGCGAGTAGACCGAGGCGGCGAGGCGTCCCTCCACGTCGGCGTCGAAGTACTGGGCGTCCGGAGCGAAGGGGACCCGGCGCTCGGCGGCCCGGCGGGGGATCGCTCCCCAGGCGCGCTCGACCTCCTCCGAGGCCGCGAAGTCGAAGCCGCGGATCTGGTTGAGCTCCAGCAGCAGGGCCCGGCGCAGGCCGGCGGGAGCCTGGGGATCGAGCTCGCGGGGGAGCAGGGCGAGGACGCGGCGGCGGAAGCCCTCCTCGCCGGCGAACCGCTCCGGGTCGACGAGCTGGAAGGCGACCAGGGCCTGCACCTCCTCGCGGCTCCACGTCCCGGAGGCTCCGCGGCGGGCGAGGGCGCGGCCGCGCTCGCGGGCGGCCGCCACCAGATCGTCGCCGGCCTGCTTCGCCAGCGCCGGATCGGCGGCCATCAGGGAGCGCGCGGGATCCTGGGGACCGGCGGCGCCGGCCAGGAGGCCGGCGAGGAGGAGCGGAACAAAGATCCGGCCGATCCGCGGATCTCGCTCTTTGGACACGCCTACTGCTGCCCCTCCATCGTGGCCTTCAACTGCTGGAGGTTCGCGGCGGCCATCTGGTCCTGGGGATTGATCTGGAGAACCTGCTCCAGGAGCTTGCGGGCCTCCTTGTCCTTGTGGACCTGGATCAGCAGCACCGCGAGATCGTTCATCGCCGGCAGGTGCCGCGGCTGGATCTGCAGGGCCTTGCGGAAGTCCTGCTCGGCCGAGCTGAAGCGTTGCACGGCCATCTCGGACACCCCCCGCATGTAGAGGTAGTCGGGGTTGTTGGGGTCGGCCGCGAGCGCGGCCTCGGCCGACTGGATACCCTCCTGCGGCCGCTTGAGCGCGAGCAGGATGCGCAGCTCGATCATCCGGGCGCGGGGGTCCTTCGACACCGCGATCTCCTGGCGGACGGCGGTGAGCGCCGGCTCGAGCTGGCCCTTGGTCATCAGCTCAAGGGCGTTCTGGAGGCCCGGGCTCAGCGGCTGCTCGGGCTCGCCGGACATCCCGGGAGCGGATCCGGACCCGGCGGACACCGCCGCGGCGGACGGCTCCGCCGCCGACCCAGCCGGTCGCGCGGGGAGCTTCGCCACCTCCGTCGCCTGGGCGAGCGCCCGCTGGGCGTCCGCCTTACGGCCGCTGGCCTCGTAGGCGCGGGCGAGCCCCTTCCAGGCGTCCGCGTTGCGCGGGTAGTAGCGGGTGGCCTTCTCGTAGAACGGCACCGCTTCGGCGGCGCGCCCGGCGTCCACCAGCAGCGCGCCGTACTCGGCGGCGATGCCCGCGGCCGGCCGCGGATCGCCCAGCCCGGAGGCGCTCTCGGGGAGCTTGTCCGCCAGCGGCTTCAGGGTGGCGGCGGCGGCGGCGGCGTTGCCGGCCTGGCGCTGCGCCCGGGCGAGCAGCAGCACGAGCGCGGGATGGCCGGCGGCGCGGCCCTCGATCAGCTTGGCGGCCTCGGCCGGCTGGCCGGCCAGGAGATCCGCCTCGGCGAGCGAGCGCCGCACCTCGAGCTCCATGCCCTGCGGATGTTTGGCGAGCAGCGGCTTAAGGAGGGCCACCGCGCCGGGGCCGTCCTTCCGGAGAATCCTGACCTTGGCGTTGAGGAGCTGGATCGTGGCGTCGTCCGGCATGCCCTCGAGAAACTGCGCCGCATCGTCGGGGCGCTCGAGCTGCACGGCGAGGCTGGCTGCCATCAGCCGTGCCTGGGCGTCCGTGGGGTTGTGGAGGACCCAGGGGCGGAGCATCGAATAGGCCTCCACCACGCGCCCCTCCCGCGCCGTCAGCAATCCGAGCTCGCGCGCCGCGGGCGACGCCGGCTCCTTGAGCACCGAGCGGGTGAGATAGATCCGCCCCGCATCCGTCTGGCCGGCGAGCAGCGCCGCCCGCCCGGCGTTGTAGAGCACCGCGGGCTCGGCGTCCTCGGTATCGGCCAGCGGCTTCAGCACCTTCAGGGCCTCCTGCGGCTTGCCGATCTCCACGAACAGGGCGCCGACCGTGGAGAGCTCGGGCTGCGTGGCGGCGGGATCGCTCGCGATCTCCTTGAGCCTGGCGAACGCCGCGGTCTTGTTGCCGGCCTGCACCAGGTTGATCGCCTGCTCGACCGCCGCGTTCAGGGGTGAGGCCGGAGCCGCGGCAGCAGGCGCCGCCGGTCTCGCAGCGGCCGGGGGAGGTGGCGCCTGCGCGGCGAGGGGAGCCGCGAGAAGGGAGAGAGACAACAGGGCAAGGATGGTTTTCATCGATCTTGGGCTCCGAGCCGAGGCTCAAAAGGGTTCTCTGACCCCTGCAACACGCGGCGTGGACGAGGTGTTCCCTCATCCGGTTTTTCATCAGGACAACGCGCGCAGCTCCCTGCTGCCAGGGTGAACGCCGAGGGCGTGCCGCAGCAGCTCCGCGGCGCCCTGCGGGTCGCCGAGGACGCGCAGGGTCTTCACCGCCTCGGCGTAAGCGGCCGGCGAGCCGCTGGCCTCCACCATCCGTTGCAGGGCGCCGACCGCCTCCTGGCCCCGGCCCTCGGAAGCGTAGAGCACCGAGAGGCTCGCGTAGGCCCGGGTGTCGACCGGGAAGTCGTGGATCTCCTGGAGGAACTCCCGCTCCGCCTCGGCGTTGCGGCCGAGCCGGGCGAGGATGTCGCCGCGCACCCAGTGCAGGCCGGCGAACCCCTGGCCCGCCGCGCCGGTGCGGGCCAGCTCGTCCGCGGCCTGGTTGGCGGTGCCGAGCGCCGCGTCGAGCCGGCCCTGCTTCTGGAGCACCTGGGCGAGCGTCATCAGCGGCGCGATCCGCGAGCCGGGCGAGGCGAGGGCAACCCGCGCCGCCCTCTCGGCCTCCGCCGGACGATCGCGGGCAAGGGCGATCTGCGCCAGCAGGCTGTTGGCCATCGCCGGGCTCCCCTTGAGCCCCAGCTCGGCGTGCCCCTGCGCCTCGTCGAGCCGGCCCATGCGCAGCAGCAGCGAGCCGGTGGCGACCGCCACGAACGAGGCGCCGCCCGAGGCGTCCATGGCGTGCTCGTAGGCGTCCAGGGCCTCGTCGAGCCGGCCGAGCTTCTCGAGCGACTGGGCGAGGTCCTCCCAGCCGTCGGCCATCTTCGGGGTGGCGGCCAGCAGCCGGTGGAAGGCCGGCACGGCGTCGGCGTACCTGCCTTGAGTGAAGAGGCCCATGGCGCTCCCGAAGTCCCGCAGCGTGCCGATGCGGGTCTTGGGGTCCGGCAGCGCCTCCCCAGGGGCCGTATGGACGCCGCCGGCGGCGTAGCCGAGGGCGGCCAGCTTGCGGGCCGACTCGGCGTCGACCGCCGAGGGCGCCTGCAGCGCGCGCTCCATTCCTTGGAGTGACGCGCGCATCGCGGCGTAGGCGCGGCGCTCGCCGGAGAGCACGTCGCGCCGCTCGCCCGGATCGGCCGCCAGGTCGTACAGCTCGGGACCCGGGGCATGGATGAAGTGGAGGCGGTCGCGGATCAGCGAGGTCAGCTCGCTCCAGCCGAAGTGGAGCCGCGGGTAGAAGGTCTCGGCGTAGAGGTCGCGCGGCGCCGCGGCGGGCGCGCGCAGGTCGAGCAGCGAGCGGCCGGGGAACGGGCCTGCCGCCTCCCGCGGCAGGTCCACCCCCACCAGCGAGAGGAGCGTCGGGAAGACGTCGACGATCTGCGCCGGCCGGGCCACGCTGGCACCCCCCAGCCGCCCGTCCGGCAGTTTCAGCACCATCGGCACCTGGAGCGCCTCACGGTAGAGGAAGATCCCGTGCTCCTGCTCGCCGTGGTCCCCCAGGCCCTCGCCATGGTCGGAGAGCAGGAGGATCACGGCGCGGTCGTAGACCCCCAGGCGCTTGAGCTCGGCGAGCACGCGGCCGACGATCGCGTCGGCGGTGGCGATCTCGCCGTCGTACGGCCGGCCGGCGTAGCGGCTGGCGAAGGGCTCGGGCGGCGCGTAGGGGGAATGGGGCTCGTAGAGATGGAGGAAGAGGAAGAACGGCCTGTCCTTCACCGTCCGCGCCCAGGCGAGCGCCGCGTCGGCCGTCTGGCCGCCCGGGCGCTGCGAGAGGCCGAGCGAGTCGTTGAAGTGCACGGGGATGCCGGCGTCGTAGAGGTCGAACCCGTGGCTCATCCCAGTCTCGGGGCGCAGCACGTAGGCGGAGACGGCGGCGCCGGTGGCATAACCCGCTCCGTGGAGCACCGCCGCCAGGTTGGGGAAGCGGTCGCCGTCATAGGCGTAGCCGACGTTGTCGCGCACCCCGTGCTCGGTGGGCAGGCGGCCGGTGAGCATCGAGACGTGCGAGGGGAGCGTCAGCGGCGTGTGGCTGTAGGCCCGCTCGAAGAGCAGCCCGTCCCGGCGCAGGGTGTCGATCGCCGGCGTCTCAACCTGGCGATAACCGTAGGCCGGCAGGTGGTCCGAGCGCAGGGTGTCGATCGAGATCAGCACCACCGGCGCCTTGGGAAAGGGCCCCACGCTCCCGGCGTCGGTCCCGCCATGGTGGCAGGCGGCGAGGACGAGGAGGACGGGCAGCGGCAGGAGGAGGATCTTCGATCGGCTTTTTTTCATGATGGCAGTTGGGCGAGCAGCCGCCGGGCCTTCTCGATGTCGGGGCCGAAGCGGGCCGGCGGCGCCGTGGTGACGAAGCGGGTGAGGGCCTGCCGCGCCTCGGCGGCGCGGCCCGCCTGCGCGGCCACCAGGCCGATGTTGAACAGCGCGTCGTATTGCCGGCCGTCGAGCGCCACCGACCGTTCCCAGGCGTCGAGGGCCGCGGCGGGTCCCTCCAGCCGGTAGAGGGCGACGCCCAGGGTGTTCCAGGAGATCGGTAGGTCGGGGTTGAGCGCCAGCGCCCGCTGGAGCTGGGTGCGCGCGGCCTCCGGCTGGTCCATGCGCAGGGCGACGATGCCGAGGTTCTCGAACCCTTTGGGATCGCCGGGATAGCGCCCGGTCGCCCGTTGCAGCACGGCCACCGCGTCGCCGTGTCGGCCCGCGTCGGAGAGGGCGACGCCGAGGGCGTCGAGGGTGGCGGCGTCCGCCGACGGCGAGGCGGCGAGCGGTTGCAACACGGCGACGGCTTCGGCGGCGCGCCCCGCCTCGGCGAGGGCGAGCCCGAGCTGGCGGCGGATCGACTCGCGGTCGACCCCCCGCCGGAGGGCGTCCTGCAACGCCGCGATCGCCTCGTCGCGGCGCTCGAGCTGCTGCAGCGCCAGGGCCAGATCCTCATAGGCTTCGGGCAGGTCCGGCCGCACCGCGATCACCTGGCGCGCCAGGGCGGCGGCCTCCTCGTAGCGATGGCGGGAGTAGGCGCCGATCACCGCGTGGATCTTGGCGTCGACCCCGACCAGGCTCTTGGGGTCGTCCGCGGCCGTATAGGCTTTCTTCGCTGGGCCCGAGCCCCCGGCGCTGTAGCCGAGGCTGCGCAGCCTCGCCTCCTCCTCGGCGGAGACGGCACCGCGCGTCGGCGGCCAGGAAGACTCGCGCGGCAGCGCCTCGCGCAGGGCGTGCGCGGTCCGGCGGTCCGCGGCGAAGAGGTTGCGCTCCTCCCTGGGATCGCGGGGCAGATCGTAGAGCTCGGGGAGCGGCAGGTCGACCAGCTTCCTGCCGTCGCGCAACAGGCCGCGCAGCGGCGCCCAGCCGCGGTTGAGGCAGGTGCTGAGCGACTCGAAGTAGCTGTCGTCCGCGGTGCCCGCGGCCCCTGCGAACGCCGCGAGCAGGGAGCGGCCGGGCAACTCCGCGGGGGAGCCGAGCCGCAGGAAGGCGAGCACCGTCGGCACGATGTCGACGTGGCGCGCCGCGCGGCCGTCCCGGCGCGGGGCGACCCCCGGCCCCCAGACGACCAGCGGCACCTTGAGCGTGGCCTCGTAGGCGAACAGGCCGTGCGTCAGCTCGCCGTGCTCGCCGAGCGACTCGCCGTGGTCGGCGGTGACGATCACCAGGGCCGGCGGCTCCCTGCCGTCCAAGAAGGGATCGAGCAGCGGCGCCAGGAAGGAGTCGGTGGCCGCCACCTCGCCCAGGTAGAGACTGTCGCGGTAGCGGCTGGCGAACGGCTCCGGCGGATCGTAAGCGGCGTGCGGATCGTAGAGGTGGACCCAGAGGAAGCGGCGCTTTCCACGCTGGGCGGCCCACCAGGCGCGGGCCGCGGCGACCACTTGGTCCCCGCGCCGCTCGGCGACCACGAAGTCGTCCGGATTCGAGCCGCGCGGGTAGTGATCGTCGTAGACGTCGAAGCCCCGGCCCAGGCCGAACTTCGAGTCTAGCGGGTAGGCGCCCACGAAGGCGCCGGTCGCGTAGCCGGCGGCCTTGAGCCGGGTGGCCAGCGTCGGCACCTTCGGCGACAGGGCGAAGCCGCTGTTGTCGCGCACCCCGTGCTGGTAGGGATAGAGGCCGGTGAGGATGTTGGTGTGGGAGGGAAGGGTGACGACGTTGTGGGCGTGGGCGTCGTCGAACACCCGGCCGGCGACCGCCAGGCGGTCGAGGACCGGCGTCTCGACCCGGCGGTTGCCGGCGAAGCCGACGGCGTCGGCCCGCAGCGTGTCGATGGTGATCAGCACGACGTCCGCCCCCTCGCGCGAGGGGGCGGACGCGGCGTCGCCGGCGCCCGGGCCGGAGCGGCAGCCGGCGCTCAGAGCCAGGGCGACCGCGAGCGCCGGGAGCAGGGAACGCCGCATGGGGGGGCCGGCGCTACTTGAGCTCCTTCAGGAACTCCTTGGCGTCGCCCGCGAACTTGTTGTTGGGCTCGAGCTGGAGGAGCTTCTGGAGGTCCGCCTTGGCCTGGGCGTTCTTGTTCTGGCTGATGTAGACCATGGCGCGGTAGTAGTAGACGTCGGCGAGGTTCGGGTTCTCGGCGATGACCTGGTTGAATTGCGTCAGCGCCTCGTCCGTCTTCTTCTCGTTGTAGGCCTTGATCCCCAGGTTGAGCCGGATGGCGGGGTCCATCGTGGTGCCCTGGGGTAGCTTCGCCATGTAGGGCTTCGCCTCGGCCTCGCGGTTGGCGGAGACCAGCAGGCTGACGAGCAGCTTCAGGGTGTCGACGTTGTTGGGGTCCACCTCGAGCGACTTCTTGAGGGCGTTGATCGCGTCGTTGGTCTTGCCCTCCTTGCCATAGGAATCGGCGATGGCGAGATAGATGGCCGGCTCCAGGGCGACCCGGTCCTTCTCCTCCAGCTTGCTCATTCCCTCCTCGTAGGCGGCGCGGGCCTGAGCGTACTGGCCCGACTGCAGCAGGGTGTTCCCCCGCTCGAGCGCC
This sequence comes from Thermoanaerobaculia bacterium, assembly GCA_036402955.1. Taxonomy (GTDB): domain Bacteria; phylum Acidobacteriota; class Thermoanaerobaculia; order Multivoradales; family UBA5704; genus DATARR01. Next base: position 52,526 of record DASWRX010000316.1, on the reverse strand, counting down.
GCCTTGGCCTCGGCGGCCTGCGTGTTCTGCTTCTGGACTTGCTGCGACGCCTGCTGGGCCACCTCCTTGGGCGGCACCTTGAGGGTGACGGAGAACGGCTGGGCGATGGCGTACTCGTTGACCTTGATCTGACCCTCTGAATCCATGAAGCCCGGCTTCTGGATGAGGACCCCCCAGGCGCCGCCGGTGAGGCCGAGGATGGACCACTTGCCGTTCCTGTCGGTCATCACCGGCTTGGGGCCCTCCGCCTTTGGATCGACCTGGCCGGTGCCGGGGCGCAGGGTGATGGTGGCGCCCTCGACGGGCTTGCCGCTCTCGTCCTTGACCGACCCCTGGAGCCGCCCCTTGCCCGCCCAGGACTGGCCCCGGACGGGGACGCCGGCGGCCACCAGCAGGAACATCAGAAAGACAACCGGTTTGGCACTGCGCGGAAGCATGATCGTGTCTCCTTTGGGTTCGTGGGAGGCAAACCGCGTGCGCGGGGAAGTGTATTCCGAACGGCAGGCAAAAAAAACCGCCGGGAGTCGCCCCCCGGCGGAAATCGATGCGGTCGATCCGAAGCTACCGGATCAACGGAAGCTGAGACGGGCGCCGATGCGGAAGATCCGCGGGCTGGTGACCTCGGTCACGTAGTTCGACGCGGCGGAGCCGGTCGTCAGGCCGAGGCGGTGCTGGCGCTGCTGGACGAAGCCCTTGTTGAAGACGTTGAAGCAGTCCACGCCAAGGGTCAGGCCGACGTCGCTGAAGTTGAATTCCTTCTCCAGGCGGGCGTCGAGGATGTTGATGTTGTCCAGACGGAAGGAGTCGGGACGGTTGGTGGCCTGCACGTACTCGTAGACGCTCTGCATGTTGGCCGGCAGAATGACGCGCTTGTAGTACGGGACCGGATAGCCCTGGCGACCGTTGGCGTTGATGGCGAAGTTGAAGCCCCACGGACGGTCGGGAGCGATCTGATACAGGCCGTTGACGCTGTAGGCCCACTTGCCGCTGATGTAGACGCCGGCCTTGGCGCCCGAAGCCGTGCCCGAGCCCTGGAGAACGGCGTCGCCTTCGCGATTGCCGCCGCCGAGGAGCGGGGTGGGATCGATCCGCGAGGAGGCCGGAACCTTGCTCCACGTCCAGTCGGAGTAGGTCACGTTGCCACGCAGCATCCAGCGGTTGGCGAGACGCTTGTTGAAGACGATCGAAGCGCCCTTGTACTGCTGCTCCTTACCGCCGTTGTAGAGGTACGCACCGTTGCGGGTGGCGACACCATTGCGCAGGACGTAGTAGGGAGCGTTGTAGGCCTGGCCGCCCGGCAGCGTGCCGACCGGGCAGGGGGACTGCAGGTTGGCCTGGACCGACGGATCGGTGCAGGGCACGTAGTCCGACGCCTGGTTGATGCGGCCGGTGGAGTTCAGGTTCGCCGTCGAGTACGGGTTGCCGTCGAACACCAGACGCTGGGCATCCAGGATGTCGAAGTAGTGGCGGTAGGTCAGGTCGAGACCCACCACGAACTCCGGCAGCAGAGCGTGCTCGACGCCGAGCAGCACCTCGTCTGTCTTGGGGGCCGACAGGTGGGAGCTGAGCGCGTTGGACTGCAGCAGGAGGCCGTTGTTCGGGTTGACGTTGCCGCTGTACCCGTAGAAGTTCCCGATCTGGCCGGGGGTGATGTTCCCGTTGCCGGGGTTGGTGGTGTCGAAGTAGGCGTAGCTGATCGTGCCCAGCGGGTTGAGCCAGGACGAGGTGCCCGAGCCCAACTGGTCCGCGAAGCGCGAGTAGCTCGCCCGCAGCAGGGTCTTGCGCTCGGCGCCGAGAGCGTAGGTGAGGCCGATACGCGGCGTCAGGCTCTTCCACTCGAAGCCGATGTCCGACTGCGGCACGGAGACCGAGGGCAGGACGGTCGGCAGCAGGGAGCTGGCCGCAACCGTGCGAGCTAGGTTGGTGCCGCCCTGCACGTCATACCGTACGCCCACGTTGGCCGTGAGGTTGCCCACGGTCATGGTGTCCTGCAGGTAGCCGTTCTTGTAGGTGTTCTGCACCTTCGGGCCGGCGTCGCGCGCCAGCTCGAGGAGGTTGAAGCCGGTGAACCAGAACGCCTTGTCGAGCTCGATGCCCGCGCCACCCCAACGGGTGAACGAGGTCACGTCGGCCTGACGGTAGCCGGCGCCGAACTTCAGCTCGTGGGAGAGGCTCCCCGTGTTGAAGAAGTCGGAGGCGTCGACCTTGTACTGCTTCTGCGGCCGCGTGGTGGTGTTGATGAGGAACGTGTTGTGCCACACGCCCCCGGAATCGAGGAACGGAGTGACCGCGAGACCGCCCTGGGGGACGAGCTCAAAGCCGCCGTTGACGAGCGAGGCGAGCCCCGTCACGTACAGGCTGGAGCTGAAGATGTGGGTGTCCTCGATCTTCGCGGCGGTCGGCTTGGAGCCGAAGTGGCCCTGGTTCCAGGTGGTCTCCTGGGGCCGGGTCGGGCCGGCGTTGCGGCCGATCTTGACCTTGTCGCTGTTGAGCACGAAGGCCGTCGCCGAGTTGCTGGCGGCGATCTGCGCGTTCAGCTTGCCGTTGATGGTCTTGAGGTCGGTGTGGTCGCCGACGTTGGCGATGGTCAGCAGGTCGACCTTCTGGCGGCCGTAGGAGCCCCAGATCCACAGGCGGTCCTTGACGATCGGGCCACCGAGCTCGGCGCCGTAGTCCTGGACCTTGACGATGCGGTTGCCCTGCTTGATCACCGTCTGGGGATGGTTGCCATTGTACGAGCCACCGTGATCGAGCTCGCTGTTGTCGATGTTGGTCTTCGCCTGCCAGGCCTTGTCGGTGTCGTAGTAACGGCCGGAGCCGCGCCACTCGTTGGTGCCGCGCTTCGTCACCATGTTGAGCACGACGCCGGGGGTGGCCGTCGTGGTGTCCGAGCCGCCCGTCGTGACCTGCATCTCTTCGAACGCGTCGAAGTCGTAGTAGGCCGGAGACGAGCCGAGGGCCGCCATGTCGGTGATCACCACGCCGTCCACGGCCCAGACGGCCTGATCGCCGCCCGCGCCGGGGCCCACGTAGTTCGCCTGCTGGCCGCTCTCGTTGCCGCCCACGTTGATACGGTCCGTGAGCACGCCCGGGGTCGTCTGCAGGATCGCCCAGGGATCACGCGAGGTCGGGATCTTCTCGAGCTCGGTCTGGCTGACCGTGGCGCCGGTCGAAACGCGGCGCTCGTCCAGCAGCGGGCTCTCCGCCGTGACGGTGATGACGTCCTCGACGGCCGCCGACAGCTTCACCTCGATCTGGGTGTTGCGGCCGATGTTGATCACGATGTTCGGGTAATCGATGGTCGAGAATCCCTCGAGCTCAGCCTTCAGGCTGTAGTTGCCCGGGCTGAGGCTCAGGAAACGGAACTGCCCCTGGGCGTTCGTGACCTGCACCTGCGGAGCCGCCTGGCCCCCTAAGGTCACGGTGACGCCGGGGAGCGCCGCTCCCTTGTCGTCGGTGACGGTGCCGTAGAGGCTGCCGGTCTGCAACTGGGCGAAGGCGGCTCCGCCGACGGCCAGCAACAGCAACGCGGCAACGGCCACGATCCGTCCCCAGGAATGGATGTTCTTCATCTTGATAAACCTCCCGTTTGGTGGTTGGTAAGCCCACCGCGAGAGGCCGCGGTGGCTTCATGGGAAAAATCATGAAAGCGCAGTGACTGTGATGCAGTGTCCAGCAACACCCCCTTTCCGTTCCGAGACCCGGTATGAGTTGGCCTGAGAACTCTAGCCAACGGATCGACCCTGGGTCAAGCAAGTGGAGTGCCACTCGGCGGAGGGATTCGCGGGCCGGCGTAAGTGGCTGAAGGATCATACCTTATGGCAAGGGACCGCGCCGGGTGGCGGAGCGGGGCAAGGCGGAATTCAATTCGTTGAACGAGATCGATCCAAGGTTTTGGAGGACCGCGAGCGGGGCGGGCCGTCCGGCGCGGCGCTCTCCCTATGGAGGCGGGGCTCAGGGCGGCCAGCGCGCCCATGGCACATTCCCTGCTATATTGACTCGTGATGAACCGAGGTACCGCCCGCGCGACCCTCCTCGCCGCGGCCCTGCTCGCGGCGGGCTGCACCGAGTACAAACCGTTCGATTCGGTGGGCTACCTGCGCCAGCAGTACGCCCGCGAGATCGGTGCCCAGGAGGCGGCCCGGGTCGAGGTCCCCTTCGAGCTCGACGACACCATCCGCGGCTCGCTGCAGAAGCTGCCGAAGCTCTCGAGCGAGCTGCGCCGGGTCAACCAGGTCAACGACTTCATCTTCGACGGCCTGCAGCTCCAGTACTCGCTGACGCCCACCAAGGACGCGGTCGCCACCTACCGCACCCGCTCCGGCAACTGCCTCTCCTTCGTCAACCTGTTCGTGGGGGTGGCGCGGGAGCTGGGCCTCAGTCCCTACTATGTGGAGGTGACCGACCTCCAGAAGTGGAACCACCGCGAGGGGATGGTGGTCAGCCAGGGGCACATCGTCGCCGGCATGTACATCGACGGCGTGCTGCGCCCCTTCGACTTCATCCCCTACCGGCAGAAGACCTACAAGGAGTTCAACCCGATCGACGACCTGACGGCCGCGGCGCACTACTACAACAACCTCGGCGCCGAGGCGCTGCTCGGCGGCGACCTCGCCCGCGCCCGCGAGCTGCTGACCACCGCCACCCGGATCGCGCCACGGTTCGACAAGGCGATCAACAATCTCGGGGTGGTCCAGGCGCGCGGCGGCGAGCCGCAGAAGGCGATCGAGACCTACCAGCGGGGGCTCCAGATCAGCCCGGACAACTCGACCCTGCTGGTCAACATGGCGCGCGCCCTCCAGGAGCTCGGCCGCGCCGACGAGGCGAACCGGTTGCTGGCGAAGGTGGAGGCGGAGAACACCACCAACCCGTTCTTCTTCGTCTACGAGGGAGAGGTGGCGCTCGCTCGGGGAGACGGCGACAAGGCCCTCGACTACATGGTGCGCGCCCTCCGCCTCGACAGCGAGCTGCCCGAGGTCCACCTCGGTTTCGTCAAGGTCTATCTCGCGCTGGGCGACATGGAGAAGGCGCGGCACTACCTGTCGCGGGCCCTGAAGCTGGACGCCACCAACCAGGACGCCCTCCACTACGCCCGCATGCTGGGCCGGTGAGACAGAAGCACAGGGCCGTTCGAAGCGGCCGGATCAAGGAGTTCGCGATGCGCGCGTTGTCACCTTTCCGCCCTCTCCCGACGAGCCTTCTCCTTCCGCTCCTCGCTTTCGCGGCGGTGGCGCCGCCGCCGGCCCGGGCCCAGACGTTCGAGGGCACCTCGCAGGTGGTCGCGGTGGAGGTCCCGGTCAACGTCGTCGGCCGTGACGGCGAGCCGGTACGCGGGCTCACCGCCGACGACTTCGAGGTCTACGACGGCAACGAGCGGCAGAAGATCACCTCCTTCGAGGTGGTGGATCTCAAGACGCTCGAGGCGCAGGCCGGCGAGGCGACCCCCGCCCCGGCCTCCAGTCGCCCGCCGGTGGACATCCCCTCGGCGGCCCGCCGCCGCTTCCTGTTCCTGTTCGACCTGTCGTTCTCCTCGCCGACGGCGATCCTCAAGGCGCGCCTGGCGGCGCGCGACTTCGTCCTCCACTCGCTCCACCCGGAGGACCTCGCGGCGGTCGCCACCTACTCGCTGGAGAACGGCCCCAAGCTGATCATCACTTTCACCCCCGACCGGGCGCAGCTCGCGCGGGCGATCGACACCCTCGGCTATCACCGCGCCCTCGACGCCGAGGCCAAGAACGATCCGCTCCGTTTCATGATCGAGCCGCCGGCGACCGAGCAGCTCGGCTCGGCCATCGAACTCGAGGGGGCGGGGAGCGGCAGCCAGCGCAATGTCGACATCCGGCAGCAGAAGGAGCAGGTGCTCTACGACTACCTGCAGACGATCGCCTTCGCCGCCGCGCGCAGCGACCGCTCGTACGAGGTGGGCCGTATCTCCAGCTACTCGCGCTCGCTCGCACAGGTGGCGCGCGCGCTCAACTCCGTGCAGGGGCGCAAGCAGGTCCTCTTCTTTTCCGAGGGGTTCGACAGCCGGCTGCTGCTCGGCCGCAACACCACCGATCAAGACGCGGTGGACGATAACCTCAGCGCCGAGTTCGGCGAGATCTGGAAGGTCGACAACGACCAGCGCTTCGGCAACACCGGCCTGCAGGGAGACCTCAAGCGGATGCTCGACGAGTTCCGCCGCGCCGACTGCGTCATCCAGGCGGTCGACATCGGCGGCCTGCGGGCCGGCGCCGACGAGCGAGCCCGCCCGGACGGCCAGGGGGCCCTGTTCTACATCGCCAACGAGACCGGCGGCGAGCTGTTCAAGGACGCCAACAACCTGCGCGAGCCGCTCGACCGGGTGCTCGAGCGCACCAGCGTCACCTACCTGCTGACCTTCGAGCGGTCGGACCTCAAGCTCGACGGCGGCTACCACCGGCTGCGGGTCAAGGCGCTGAAGCTGCCGGCGGGGGCCCACCTGGCCCACCGCACCGGCTACTACGCGCCGCGGCCCTTCAAGCAGCTCGACGCGCTGGAGAAGAACCTGCTCGCCTCGGACGGCATCGCCAGCGCCACGCCGAGGCGGGAGATCGATCTCGACGTCCTCTCCGCCGCGTTCCGCGCCACGCCGCAGCGGGCCTACGTGCCGGTGATCATCGAGGCCGGCGGCAAGAGCCTGCTCAACGGCCACACGGGCAAGAAGATAGACGTCGAGTTCTACACCTACGTCAGCGACCTCCAGGGGCAGATGCGCGATTTCTTCACCCAGCGGGTGGCGCTCGACCTCGACAAGGGCAAGAGTCGCCAGGCCCTGCTGGAGGGCGGCATCAAGTATTACGGCCACTTCGACCTGCAGCCCGGCGCCTACAACGTGCGCGTGCTGGTGCGCAACGCCGAGACCGGGCGCACCGGCGTCCAGACGATGCGGGTGACCGTGCCCACCTACGACCAGGCCCAGCCGGTCCTGCTCCCGCCGTTCTTCATGGAGGAGCACCAGAAGTGGCTGATGGTGCGCGAGCAGGGGGCCAACACGCTGCAGGGGTCGGTCATCTATCCGTTCACCGTGTCGGGCGAGCCATACGTCCCCGCCGCCCGGCCGGTGCTGCACGGCCCCAAGCCCGCCCGCCTCTGCCTGGTGGCCTACAACTTGGGCAAGGGGGCGGTCCACGTCGATGGCAAGGTGGTTGCGGCCGACGGCAAGCTCTCCCCGGCCGGCAAGCTGGAGAACGTCGAGCGGACGGCGACCGGCATCCAGGGGCTGGACAAGCTGGTCGCCACCTTCGATCCGGCGGGACTCAATGCCGGGGATTACGTCCTCAAAGTGGCGGTCACCGATCCGGTGACCGGACATCAGCAGACGAACTCCCTACCCTTCCAGGTCGAGCGCTGATATCTTATTGAGGGAAATCGTCGAGGGACTTGTGGTTCTGATCTGCCGTTTGAGCTGACCCCGAAGCGAGGGCGTTCCCGGGCCGGCGAGCCGTCCCGGATGGAGGGGACCCATGCCGCACCCGAAGCCGCTCGCGTGGCTCTGCGCCACCCTGGCTGCGCTGTCTTTCACCGCCTTACCGCCCGCCGCCGCCCAGACGTCCGGCACGTTCGCCGGCTCGACGGACGTCGTGGAGGTCGAGATCCCCGTCCAGGTAGTCCGGGACGGCCAGCCGGTCCGCGGCCTGACCGCGAACGACTTCGAGGTCTCCGAGGGGCGCCGGAAGCTGCCGGTCGCCGGCTTCCACGCCGTCGACCTCGCCGTCCCAGCGGGCGCCGGCCGGGCGGCCCTGCCCCTCTCCGGCCGCCGGCAGTTCCTGCTGCTCTTCGACCTCGCCTTCTCCGGCGCCCGCTCGGTGGCCGCAGCGCGCGAGGCGGCCCGCGGCCTGGTGCTCAAGGGGATCCGGCCGGGGGACCTGGTGGGGGTGGCGACCTACAGCGCGGCGCGCGGCCCGCAGATCGTGCTCGGCTTCACCTCCGACCGGCGGCAGGTGGACGCGGCCCTCGACTCGCTCGGAGCGGTGCGCGACGACCGCGCCTCCGACCCCCTGCGGCTGGTGATGGCGCGGGCCGGCGCGGGGGGCGGGCAGCCCCAGCTCGCCGAACGCTCGCAGGAGGCCGACCTGGCGCGCACCAACGAGCTGCTGGACGCGCAGGGCGGACAGCTCGCGAACCTGGGCAAGGAGTCCAGCCGCAGCGTCCAGAAGGCGGCCGTCACGGCGCTGACCCGCGCCTATGCCCAGCTCGCCCAGATGCTGGGGAGCCTGCCGGGACGCAAGCAGGTGATCTACTTTTCCGAAGGGTTCGACAGCTCGTTCCTCACCGGCGGCGGCCGGACCGCCGCGGCTCCCGGCTCGCTCGGCATCGGCACCGACGCCGACGTCCAGACCCAGTCGGCGCTCGACCAGGACCGGGCCAACCAGCAGGCCTACCTCTCCGACTCGCAGGAGAATTTCGGCAGCTCCGAGTCGCTCAACGGGCTCGAGCGCATGCTCGAGGAGTTCCGCCGCGCCGACTGCGTCATCGAGGCGGTGGACGTCGGGGGCCTGCGGGCCGCCGGCGACCAGGCGGCGGGGGCGCGGACCGGTGGCAAGGACACCCTCCTCGCCATGGCGCGGGGGACCGGCGGCGAGCTGTTCGAGAATTCCAACGATCTCGCCGGGGCGATGAGCGGCCTGCTGGCGCGGACCAGCCTGACCTACGTCTTGGCGGTCCAGCCGGAGCCGGGCAAGCCCGGCGTATACCATAAGCTCAAGGTGGAGCTGAAGAACGCGCCGCGGGGCACCCGGGTCGCCTACCGCGCCGGCTACTACTCGCCCAAGGCTTACGCGCAGCTCAACCCGCTGGAGAAGTTGTTCGAGGCCTCCTCGCGGCTGATGGGCGGCGAGGAGGCGGGAGGGATCCCCGGCGCCGTGCTCGCCGCCCCTTTCCGCGCCGCCGGTGAGCGAGCCTACGTGCCGGTGCTGATCGAGGCGGACGGTCCGGCGCTGCTCGCCGGCAGGGACGCCGGAGGGACCCTGCCGGTCGAGGTCTACGCCTACGCCCTCGACGTCGGCGGCGCCATCCAGGACTTCCTCTACCAGTCGCTCGGGCTCGACCTCGCCAAGGCCGCGCCGGCGCTGCGGCAGGGGGGGCTCAAGTTCTTCGGCCACCTCGACCTGCCGCCGGGCGACTACTCGGTGCGCACGCTGGTGCGCAATGGTGTCACCGGCGGCTTCAGCCTGCGCGTCGCCACGGTGACGGTGCCGGCCTTCGGCAAGGGGCCGGCGCTGCTGCCCGCGCTGTTCCCCGACCCGGCGGCCGGCCGCTGGATGATCGTGCGCGAGGCTGCCCGCGGGCCGCAGGTGGACTACCCGTTCATGGCCCGCCAGCAGCCCTACGTGCCGGCGTCGCGGCCGGCGCTCGCCGAGGGGCGCGAGGCGCCGATGGCGCTGGTGGGCTACGACCTCGGCGCCGGCGACCTCCGGGCGTCGGCGCAGGTGCTCACCCCCGACGGCAAGGAGGTCGGCAACGGCGCGGTGCGGATCATCCAGCGGGAGGCGGCGAGCGCCGGCGGGCCGGACCGCCTGGTGGCGGCCTTCCGGCCGCCCCACCTGCCGCCGGGGGGCTACCTCCTGCGCGTCACGGTCACCGGCGCGGGCGGCGCGGTCGCCGCCAGCAGCGCGCCGTTCGTGGTGGCGGGAGGCCATTGATGCTATTTTTATCGCATCTATTCGTATCCCTTGCCGGAGAGGCTGGAGGAACCGGAACGTACCGAGGGCTGAAAGGACGAGGCATGAAACACAGTCGCCGAGCGCAATCCATCGCCATTCTGCTCGCCGCCGCGGCGCTGGGGCTCGCGCCCTGGCCGGGAGCCGCCCAGCAGAAGCAGACCTTCGCGGAGTCGACGAGCGTCGTCGCGGTCGAGGTTCCCGTCCAGGTGGTCAAGGACGGCGAGCCGGTCCGCGGGCTGAAGGCGAGCGACTTCGAGGTCTACGAAGGCCGCAAGAAGATGAACATCACCGGCTTCGAGATGCTCGACCTCGCCGCCGCCGTTCCCGCGGGCACGCCGGCGGCCGCCGCGGCGCAGGTTCCGGTCTCGGCCCGGCGCCACTTCCTGATGCTGTTCGACCTCTCCTTCTCCGAGCCGAAGTCGATCGCCAAGGCCCGCCAGGCGGCCCAGCGGGTGGTCGACGGGCTGCATCCGACCGACCTGGTGGCGGTGGGCACCTACAGCTCGCTGCAGGGCACCCAGCTCGTGCTCGGCTTCACGCCGGACCGCCGGCAGATCGCCGCCGCGCTGGACACCCTGGGGCTGCCGAAGCTGATCGACCGCGCTCCCGATCCCCTGCGCCTGGTGCTCACCCAGTCCCAGCGACAGATCGACACCCGGCCCTCCACCCCCTCCCAGTCGTCGGCGCGGCGCCAGGGGGACGAGCTCCAGGGGGCCAAGGACGACGCCCTGATCGACACGCTGACCACGTTCGCCACCCAGTCCGAGCGCGCCGACCGCAACATCCAGCAGCAGGAGGTGCGCAAGCTCACCCAGCGCTTTGGGGATCTCGCCCGGCTGATGGGCGAAGTCGAGGGGCGCAAGTACGTGGTCTACCTCTCCGAGGGGTACGACAGCTCGCTGGTCTCGGGCAAGGCGACCTCCTCCGCCGCGTCGCTCGGCGCCGGCTCGCCGGAGGACCAGGAGGCCCGGCAGGACATCGGCGACGAGAGCCGGATCCAGGCCCCCACCGGCGCGTCCGGCTCGGACGACAAGTTCGGCGACACCCGCTCGCAGAACGCGGTCGAGAAGATGCTCGAGTCGTTCCGCCGGGCCGACTGCATGATCGAGGCGGTGGACATCGGCGGCCTGCGCGCCGGTGCCGATCTGGCCGCCCACCGGGGCAACGGCCGCGAGGCGCTGTTCAACATGGCGAAGAGCACGGGCGGCGAGCTGTTCGAGAACTACAACGACCTCTCGGCCGCGATGGGGCAGATGATGCGCCGCACCAGTGTCACCTACGTGCTGGCGTTCCAGCCCGAAGGCCTCAAGGAGGACGGCTCCTACCACAACCTGCGGGTGGAGCTGAAGAACGCCCCGCGCGGCACGCGGGTGGTCTACCGGCAGGGCTACTACTCACCGCGCCCCTACAAGGACCAATCGCCCTTCCAGCGGCTGCTGGAGGCCAGCAGCGACGTGATGGGCCAGGACGGCGGCACCATCGGCACCGCGGTGCTCGCGGCGCCGTTCGCCGGCAAGGACCGGGCGAACGTGCCGGTGGTGATCGAGGTGGACGGTCCGACGCTGCTGGCCGGCAAGCAGGTGCCGCAACTGCCGGTGGAGATCTACGTCTACGCGCTGGACCAGAACGGCAGCGTGCAGGACTTCATGACCCAGACGGTGGGGCTCGACCTGACCAAGGCCGAGACGGCGCTGCGCCAGGGGGGACTGAAGTTCTTCGGCAACCTCGAGCTGCCGCCGGGCGCGTACTCGATCCGCACTCTGGTGCGCAACGGCACGACGGGGAATTCCAGCCTGCGGATCACCGAGCTCATGGTGCCGTCGCTGGGCCAGGGGGCGCCGGCGCTGATGCCGGGCATCTTCGTCGATCCGGCTCCTGGCCGCTGGGTGAACCTGCGGCAGGCGAAGAAGGCGGGCCAGCCGGACCTGCCCTACCTCTTCATGCTCAAGGACCAGCCCTACGTGCCGACCTCGCGGCCGGCCCTCAGCGCGGGCCAGGACGCCCGCCTGGTGCTCCAGGGCTACAACCTGGGCGCGGGGGAGTGGAAGGCGGAGGTCAAGGTCCTGGGGGCCGACGGCCGGGAGCTGCCGGGCGGCGCTCTCCAGGTGGTGGACCGCGAGGCGGCCAAGGGGGGCAACCCGACGCGGATGGTGGCCAACTTCCGGCCGCCCAGCCTGCCGCCGGGCGACTACACGCTACGCGTCACCCTGACCGACGGCTCCGGCAAGTCGGAGACCAGCACGGCGCGGTTCGCGGTGGCGGGGGCGGCGGGAGCGCGCGGAGGCCGCTGACGTCATGCGGCTGAGACGCGGCATCCGGCGCGGCGCCGCCGTCGCGCTGCTGAGCCTGGGGACGGCGGTCGCCGGGCGGGGGCAGACCCCGTCCGCGCCCCAGGCCCACCCCGCGCCCTCCTCCTTCACGGGCTCCGCCCAGGTGCTGTCCGTCGACGTGCCGGTGCAGGTGGTGCGCGACGGCGAGCCCGTGCGCGGCCTCCAGGCCGGCGACTTCGCGGTCTGGGAGGGGCACCGCCGGCTGCCGGTCACCGGCTTCGAGGTGCTCGACCTGGCGGCGACAGGGGCGGGGCGGGCCTCCCCGGTGCCGTCGGCGGCGCGACGCCACTTCCTGATGCTGTTCGACCTCGCCTTCTCCGAGCCCAAGGCGATTGTGCGGGCGCGGCGGGCGGCGGCCGGCCTGCTCGCCGATCTCCATCCCACCGACCTGGTGGCCGTGGCCACCTACAGCGCCTCGCGTGGCCCGCAGCTCGTGCTCGGTTTCACCTCCGACCGGCGGCAGCTCCAGAGCGCCCTCGGCGGTCTCGGCCTGTTCGACCTCACGGCGAGCTCGGCCGACCCGTTGCGGCTGGTGCTACAGGAGGTGCTGGGGGTGGACAACGTCGCCAGCGGCGCGGCGCCGCGGGTGACCCGCGATCCGCTCTCGGAGGCGACCGATTCCGGGGATCTGACGCGGATCGAAGCGATCACCCGGCAGGTGGAGCTGGCCGACCGCACGGCCCTGAAGACCCGCGTCGTGACCTTCTCCAAGTCGCTCGCCGACCTGGCGCGGCAGATGTCGGTGGTCGAGGGGCGCAAGTACCTGGTCTTCCTCTCCGAGGGGTTCGATGTCTCGCTGCTGCAGGGGACGGTCGACGCGGAGAAGGAGCAGACGATCCACGAGCAGTCCCTCAACGGCGAGAGCTGGCGCACCAGCCCCGAGGAGCGCTACGGCCTGACCGAGGTGAGCAACGCCGTCGAGCGGATGCTCGAGGAGTTCCGCCGCGCCGACTGCACCCTCCAGGCGGTCGATATCGGCGGCCTGCGCGCCGGCGCCGACCAGGGAGCGCCGCGGCTGGGCGGCCGCGAGAGCCTGCTGCTGATGGCCCGCGGCACCGGCGGCGAGCTCTACGAGAGCTACAACGACCTCGGCGCGGCGATGGGTCAGATGCTCAAGCGCACCAGCGTCACCTACGTGCTGGCCATCCAGCCCGAGCGTTCGGGCGCCGAGGGGGACTTCCACCGGCTGCGGGTGGACCTCGAGAAGCCCGTCCACGGCGCGCGGCTGGTCCACCGGCCGGGCTACTACCCGCCGAAGCCCTACGCCGAGCAGGACCCGATCGAGAAGCTCCTCGCCGCCGCCAACCAGGTGATGAGCGGCGAGGAGAGCGACGCCATCGCCGCCTCGGTGCTGGCGGCGCCGTTCCGGGCGTCGGGCGAGAAGGCCTACGTGCCGGTGGTGATCGAGGTCGGCGGCCCGACCCTGCTCGCCGGCCGCCAGCCCGCCTCGCTGCCGGTGGAGATCTATGCCTACGCCCTCGACGAGGGCGGCGCGGTGCACGACTTCTTCACCCAGACCGTCGGCCTCGACCTCACCAAGGCCGGCGCCCTGCTGCGGCAGGGGGGCCTCAAGTTCTTCGGCCACCTCGACCTCCAGCCCGGCGACTACTCGCTGCGGGTGCTGGTGCGCAACGCCGCCAGCGGCGTCTCCGGCCTCAAGGTGGCCGCGCTCCACGTGCCGGCCTTCGGCCCCGCCGAGCCGGTGCTGCTGCCGCCGTTCGTCCCCGAGCCCCCGAACCGCTGGCTGATGGTGCGCGAGCAGCAGCGGGGGGAGGGGCCGGCGCCCGCCTACCCCTTCCTCCTCCGCAACCAGCCGTTCGTCCCGGCCGCCCGGCCGGAGCTGCCGCCCGGCCGCGAGGTGCGGCTGGTCGTCGCCGGCTACAACCTCGGCGCCGCTCCCTGGAAAGGGGAGGCCACCGTGATCGCCGCCGACGGGCGCGAGACCCCGGCCGGCGGTCTGGAGATCGCCGACCGGCGCGCCGGCGCCGATGGGGGAGCGGACCGCGCCGTCGCCACCTTCCGTCTGCCGGCCGACCTCAAGCCGGGCGAGTACACGCTCCGCGTCTCGGTCTCCGGAGCGGCGAGCGCGCTGCGCTTCGTCGTCCCCGGGGCGCGCGCGAGGGGCTGAGCCCTGCCGCGCCTCTGCTGGAAGGAAGCTGCTTTCTGGATCGCCCCTCCGAGCCGAGCCGAGAAGCACTGATCTACCTCAAGCCGGGCCGCGACAAGGCGGTCCGGGAGGGCCACCCCTGGGTCTTTTCGGGCGCCGTCGACCGGCTCGGCGGCCCGGCCGGCGCTCCCCTCGCCCGGGTCTTCGACGCCCGCGGCACCCTCCTCGGCCTCGGCTTCCACAGCCCCCGCTCGCAGATCCGCGTGCGCATGCTCGGCGCCGGCGTGCTGGCGGCCGACCGCCGCTTCTTCGGCGACCGCATCGCCGAGGCGGTCGCCCTGCGCGAGGCCGTCCTGCCGCCGGAGACCACCGGCTACCGGTTGCTCAACGCCGAGGGGGACGGCGTGCCCGGCTGGACGGTCGATCGCTTCGGCGATGTCCTGGTGAGCCAGGTCACGGCGGCGGGGCTGGAGGCCGTGCGCGGCGAGGCCTATGCCGCTCTCGCCGCGGCCCTGCCGGGGGCCGCCATCGTGCAGTCGAACGACGTGCCGGCGCGGCGGGCCGAGGGGCTCCCCGTCGTTGCGAACGAGGTGGGCGAGGCGGACGAGATCCTCGCCGGCGATCCCCCCGCGGAGGCGCGGTTCGCCGAGTCGGGGCTACTCTTCATGGCCGAGATCGTCGGCGGCCAGAAGACCGGCTTCTACTGCGACCAGCGCGAGAACCGCCGGCGGGCCGAGCGGTTCGCCGCCGGCCGCACGGTGCTGGACCTGTTCTCCCACACCGGTGCCTTCGCGCTCTACGCCCTGCGGGGCGGGGCCGGGCGGGTGGTCTGCATCGAATCCTCGAGCCGCCTGATCGAGCTCGGCCGCGGGCATGTCACCCTCAACGGTTTCCCCGCCGAGCGCATCGAATGGGTGAAGGCGAACGTCTTCGAGGACCTCCGCCGGCGCGAGGAGCGGTACGGCCTGGTGATCTGCGATCCGCCGCCCCTGGTGCGCAAGCGGCCGGACCTCGCCGCCGCCGCGCGCGCCTACAAGGACCTCAACCGGCTGGCCCTGGCGCGGATCGAGCCGGGCGGGTTCCTGATGACCTTCAGTTGCAGCGGCGCGGTGGACGCCAAGCTCTTCCGCCAGATCTTCTTCGCCGCCGCCGTCGAGGCGGGGGTGCGGGTCGACCTCCTCGAGCCCCTCGCCGCCGCGCCGGACCACCCGGTGGCGATCACCCATCCGCAGGGGGAGTATCTGAAGGGCTGGCTGGCGCGGGTGCGCGGGCCGGTGCTCTGAGCCGGTGGCCCGCCCCGCGAGGCGGCGGCTCCACCTTCCGGGACGGGAGGCCCGCCCCGTGAGGCGACAGGCCCGCCTTCCGGGACGGGAGGCCCGCCCCGTGAGGCGACAGGCCCGCCTTCCGGGGCGGAGGGCCGCCTCAGGAGGCGGCAGGCCCGCCTCGCGGGGTGGCAGGCCCGCCTCAGGAGGCCGAGCGTTCGCCTCAGGAGGCGGGAGGCCCGCCTCGAGATGCGGGAGGTCCGCCTCAGGAGGCGGAGGGCCCGCCTCGGGAGGCGGGTGGCTCGTCCGGCGAGGCGGAGGGTCCGCCTCCAGAGGCGGCCGTTCCCAGAGGCGCCGGCCTCCGGCAACGGGTTTGACACCTCCCCGAGCCTTTGCTACCCTTCCCCTTCCTTGGCGAACGCCGAGATCGAAGGGAACAGGCCCATAGCTCAGTTGGTTAGAGCGCTACGTTGACATCGTAGAGGTCAGCGGTTCAAGTCCGCTTGGGCCTACCAAAGCCTTTTTCAGGAGTGAATTCGGCACCAGATCGACAGCGCAGACCGGAGACAGCATCCCAACTGGTGAACCGATATTCAGCCTTATGCCCAGGCGCTTAGCTCAGCTGGTTAGAGCGCTACCTTCACACGGTAGAGGTCAGCGGTTCGAGTCCGCTAGCGCCTACCATCCTCCCTTCTCGTGATCGCCGCCGGCCTGGGCCGCGGCCCCGAGAGACTCCGCACCTCCGAACTTCCCGGCGTCCCATGGAGACGATGACTGAAGCTATCGACCTGACCCTGCCCGACGGCTCCGTGCGCACGGTGCCGGCCGGGACCACCCCGCTCGCGGTGGCCGCCGCGATCGGTCCCCGTCTGGCCAAGGACGCGGTCGGCGCCGAGCTCGACGGCAAGAAGGTCGATCTGCGCCTGCCGTTGCAGCGCGGCGGGGTCTTCCGGCTGTTCACCGTCAAGAGCCCCGAGGCCGGCGAGTTCGTGCGCCACAGCGCCGAGCACGTGCTGGCCGACGCGGTCAAGCGCCTGTGGCCGGGGGCGGAGATCGACGCCGGGCGCCAGGACCATACGGAGAAGTTCCAGTACGACTTCCGTTTCCCGCGCGCCTTCACCCTCGAGGACCTCGAGAGGATCGAGGCGAAGATGCGCGAGATCCTGGCCGAGGGCAGCGAGTTCGAGCGCATCGAGGTCTCCCGCGAGGAGGCCGAGCGGACCTTCCGCGAGATGGGCGAGACCCTGAAGATCGAGCGTCTCAAGGACATCCCCGAGGGGGAGACGATCACCCTCTACCGCGACGGCCGGTTCGTCGACCTCTGCCGGGGCCCACACGTGCGGGCGCTGGCGCAGGTCGGCGCGGTCAAGCTGCTGGAGGCGTCCGCCGTCTACTGGAAGGGGGACGAGAGGAATGAGCGGCTGCAGCGCATCTACGGCACCGCCTTCGCCACCCAGAAGGAGATGGACGAGCACCTGGCGCTGATCGAGCTGGCGCGGGCGCGCGACCACCGCCGCATCGGCCAGGAGCTCGACCTGTTCAGCTTCAATCCGCTGGCCCCGGCGATGCCGTTCCTCCACCCCAAGGGGGGCTCGATCTATGTCGCGCTGACCGACTACGTGCGCGATCTCTACGCCCGCTTCGGCTACGGCGAGGTGATCACGCCGCAGATCCTCGACGTCGAGCTGTGGAAGACCTCGGGACACTACGACAACTACGTCGAGAACATGTTCTTCACCGAGGCCGACGAGCGGCGGATGGCGGTGAAGCCGATGAACTGCCCGACGCACTGCCTGATCTTCGCGACCAGGCTGCGGTCGTACCGCGACCTGCCGATCCGCTACGCGGACTTCGGGCGGCTGCACCGCTACGAGCGTAGCGGCGTGACCAACGGCCTGTTCCGGGTGCGCTCGTTCGCGCAGGACGACGCCCACATCTTCTGCACCGAGGAGCAGATCGAGGCCGAGGTGGTGGCGGTCGCCGAGATGATCCTGGAGGTCTACCGCACCTTCGGCTTCGAGGACGTGCGGATCGAGCTGTCGACCCGGCCGGCGAAGCGGGTCGGCTCGGACGAGCTGTGGGACCGGGCGGAGGGAGCGCTGGCGCGGGCGCTCGACCACCGCGGGCTGGCCTACCAGGTCAATCCGGGGGACGGCGCCTTCTACGGGCCGAAGGTCGACTTCCACGTGCGCGACGCGATCGGCCGCAGCTGGCAACTCGGCACGGTGCAACTCGACTACCAGATGCCGCGGCGGTTCGAGCTCTCCTACGTGGGGGCGGACGGCGGCGAGCACGTGCCGGTCATGATCCACCGCGCCATGCTAGGCTCCATCGAGCGCTTCATGGCGATCCTGATCGAGCAGACGGCGGGCGCGTTCCCGGTATGGCTGGCGCCGGTGCAGGCGGCCGTGCTCCCCATCTCGGAGAAGTTCGCCGACTATGGCGAGACGGTCCGCCAAGCGCTGGCGGCCGTGGGGGTGCGGGCGGAGCTCGACGCGCGCAACGAGAAGCTGGGCTACCGCATCCGCGAGGCCCAGGTGCAGAAGGTCCCCTACATGCTGGTGGTGGGCGCGCGCGAGGCCGACGAGGGGACGGTCTCGGTGCGACGGCGCTCGGGGGAGGACCTGGGCGCCATGGCGGTCGAGACATTTCTGGCACGGGTCCGCGACCTGTCGGCGTCGCGCAGCCGCGAGCTCTGAGCACCTGTTGTTGTGAACCAACCAAAGGAGAACCATCTGAACACGATCCTACGGGCCACGGCCCGACGCTCTCAGGGGGTGAGCTGACATCGACAAGACGACGCGGATCAACGAGCGCATCCGGGTTCGCGAAGTGCGCCTGGTGGATGAGGAAGGCGGACCGGGCGGCATCGTGCCGATCGAAGAGGCGCTGCGGCGGGCGCAGGAGAAGACTCTCGACCTGGTGGAGGTGGCCCCCACGGCCAAGCCGCCGGTCTGCCGGATCATGGATTTCGGCAAGTTCCTGTACCAGCAGAAGAAGAAGGCGCATGAGTCGAAGAAGAAGCAGAAGATCATCCACGTCAAAGAGGTCAAGTTCCGGCCCAACATCGACGAGCACGACTACGACTTCAAGCTCAAGAACGCCATCCGGTTCCTCGGCGAAGGGGACAAGGTGAAGGCCACCGTCCAGTTCCGGGGCCGCGAGATGGCGCGCCAGGATCTCGGCCACAAGCTGCTCAAGCGCTTCGAGGCTGACCTGGGGGAGCATGGAGTGCTAGAATCGTCGCCCGAAATGGCGGGCAACCGGATGCACGTCATCTTCGGTCCGCCGCGTCACACCGGGCCAAAGAAGGCCTCCGACTCGGGCGATCAGAGAACTGGATAGCCGGCGGGCTCGCCTCGCCGGCGGAAATTTCGTAGAGGGGGAGTCGGCTCCCCCTCGGGGAAAGGAGACACCCGTGCCGAAGCAGAAGACGCACAAGGGTGCCGCGAAGCGTTTCAAGGTCACGGGGACGGGCAAGGTGACGCGTCACCAGTCGATGCACAGCCACATCCTGACCAAGAAGACCACCAAGCGGAAGCGCAAGCTGCGCAAGTCCGTGGAGGTCTCGCCCGCTTTCGCCAGCACGATCAAGAACATGCTGCACCAGTAGGAGTCGGCCCGCGGGGTCGGCCCGACATCACAATCCGGTATCCGGAGGGAAGGACCTGCCCCCCGGAGCCGCGGCCCCCTCGGCGTCGAGATGCTGAGCGCGGGTCTTACCGCTCCCCCTGTCACGGGCGTGGAGCAGAAACGAGGTTCGAGAGATGGCTCGTGTCAAGCGCGGTAATAAGCGCCTGCTGAAACGCAAGAAGATCCTCAAGCTCTCCAGTGGCTTCTGGGGCACCAAGTCGAACGCCTACCGCATGGCCAAGCAGGCCGTGGACAAGGCCGGCGTCTACGCCTACCGCGACCGGCGGCAGAAGAAGCGGCAGCTCCGCAGCCTCTGGATCGTCCGCATCAACGCCGCCGCCCGGCTCCACGGGCTCAACTACAGCCGCCTGATCGCCGGCCTCAACGCCGCCGGCTCGCTGCTCGACCGCAAGGTGCTGGCCGATCTGGCCGTCACCGACCCCGCGGGTTTCGCGGGCCTGGCGGAGCTGGCGAAGACGGCGCTCGAGGGCCAGGGCACCCCCGCGCACGCCGTTTCCGCGGAGGCCTGAGGTGAGCGCCGGCGAGACCCCGGCGGGGATCGCCGCCGTGGAGGCTGCGGGCCAGGAGTTCGAGCGCGCTCTTGGCGAGGTCCGCGACCGCGCGGGCTGGGAGGCCCTGCGCGTGCAGTGGGTCGGCCGCAAGCAGGGGACCGTCCGCGCGCTGCTCGACGGCATCAAGGCGGTCGAGCCGGCCAGCCGCCGCGCCTATGGCGAGGCGGTCAACCGGCTCAAGGAGGCGGTGGAGCAGAAGCTGGCCGAGCTCGACGCCTCGCTGCTCGCCCGCGAGCGGGAGGCGGCGCGCCGGGCGGCGGCGGTAGACGTCACCCTGCCCGGCCGGCGCCCGGGGCTGGGGAGCCTCCACCCGGTGACCCTGGTCATCCGGGAGATGGAGGAGATCTTTGCCGAGCTGGGCTACAGCGTTGCCGAGGGGCCCGAGGTGGAGGACGACTACCACAACTTCGAGGCCCTGAACTTCCCGCCGGACCACCCGGCGCGCGACACGCAGGACACCTTCTTTCTCGAGGACGGGTTGCTGCTGCGCACCCACACCTCGCCGGTGCAGATCCGCACCATGCTGTCGCGCCGGCCGCCGATCCGGGTAATCTGCCCGGGCCGGGTGTTCCGCAACGACAACGACCTGCGCCACTCGCCCATGTTCCACCAGGTGGAGGGGCTGGCGATCGCCGAGGGGATCACCGTCGGCCATCTCAAGGGGACGCTGCTCGCCTTCCTGCGGCGGCTGTTCGCTCCCGACGTCGAGATCCGCCTGCGGCCGAGCTTCTTCCCGTTCACCGAGCCGTCGGCCGAGGTGGACGTCACCTGCCAGACCTGCAAGGGGACCGGCTGCGAGGTCTGCTCCGGCACCGGCTGGATGGAGATCCTCGGCTGCGGCATGGTCGATCCGCGCGTCCTAGCCGGCTGCGGCATCGATCCCGACGTCTACTCCGGCTTCGCCTTCGGCATGGGCGTCGACCGGGTGGCGATGAACCGCTACGGCGGCATCCCCAACATCCGCCTGCTGTTCGAGAACGACGAGCGGCTGCTGCGCCAGGTGAGGGGATAGCCCCGTGGAGTTCTCCCTCGCCTGGCTCGCCGACTACGTCGACCTCCCGGCCGATTCCGCCGACCTCGCCCGACGGCTGACCGCCGCCGGCTTCGCCGTCGAGGGGATGTCCGCCCACGGCACGGATACGGTGCTGGACGTCGACGTCACCACCAACCGTCCCGACTGCATGAATCACCTCGGGTTGGCGCGGGAGATCGCGACGATCTACGGTGTGCCGCTCCGGCGTCCGGGGACCGAAGTAGGGGCGGGGCTTGCCCCCGCCCGGGAGGGGACAAGCCCCTCCCCTACGTCTGACCCGGGGCAAGGGAACGAACGTGTCACCGGCGCCGCCCGGGTGGAGGTCGAGGACGCCGAAGGGTGCCCGCGCTTCGCCGCCCGGGTGGTCCGCGGCGTCCGGGTGGGTCCCAGCCCGGAGTGGCTGCGCGGCCGCCTCGCGGCGATCGGCCTGCGGTCGATCAACAACGTGGTGGACGTCACCAACTTCATTCTCTGGGAGCTGGGGCAGCCGCTCCACGCCTACGATCTCGCCAAGCTCGCGGGGCCGGCCATCGTGGTGCGGCGGGCGCGTGCGGGGGAGCGGCTGACCACCCTCGACGGCGTCGAGCGCGGGCTAGACCCCGAGATCCTGGTGATCGCCGACGGTGCCGCCGAAACCGGGCGTCCGGTCGGCCTGGCGGGGGTGATGGGCGGCCTGGACAGCGAGGTCACGGACGCCACCCGTGACGTCCTGATCGAGGGCGCCCATTTCGACCGCCGGCGGGTGCGCGTGGCGGCCCGGCGGTTCGGGCTCCACACCGACGCCAGCCACCGCTTCGAGCGCGGCGCCGACCCGGAGATCTGTGCCGAGGCGGTGGGCCGGGCCGCCGCCCTGATCGCCGAGGTGGCCGGGGGGACCGTGCTCGCCGGCGCCATGGACGCGCGGGCCGCGGGGCGCTCCTGGCACCGCCACGGCCATCTCAATCCGGCGAAGCTCGACGCCTTCGCCGGCGCCGGGATCGATCCCCGCGACGCCGAGCGGTGGCTCGCCGGTCTCGGCTTCGGCGTCGACCGCTCCGGCGGCGCGTCCTGGGCGATCACGGTGCCCTCCTGGCGCTACTACGACTTCCAGCCGCGCCCCGAGCCGCCGCACGAGGTCTACCCGCAGGATCTCTATGAAGAGATCATCCGGATGTATGGCTTCGACCGCATTCCGGCGGCCCTGCCGGCCATCCCGGGCGCGGACGCGCCGAAGCCGGAGTACCAGATCCGCCGCGAGCGGGCGCGCCGGCAGCTCGCGGCCTCCGGGTACGTGGAGACGATCCACTTCGCCTTCCTCGATCCGGCGCGGGACGCGGCGTTCCCCAGCCTGCGGCCGGAGGCGAAGCCGATCCGGCTGGCCAATCCGCTCTCCGAGCCGTACTCGGTGCTGCGGCGCTCGCTGGCGCCGAACCTGGTGGAGACCGCCCGCTTCAACCAGCGCCGGGGGCTCGCCGCCGTGCGCATGTTCGAGATCGCCACCGTCTTCTACGCGCGCGGTCACGGGAAGACACCGGAGATCCCCGACCAGCCGGAGCACATCGGGCTGATCTGCGGCGGCCGGGTGGGCAATCCCTGGCAGCGGGAGGTGGAGCTCGACCTGTTCGATCTCAAGGGGACGATCGAGTCGCTGGCCGCCGACTTCGGCGTCGAGCTGGAGGTGCGCCCGGCGGCGTTGCCGGGCCTGCTCGCCGGCAACTCGGCGGAGCTGGTGCGGGGCAGCCGCGTGGTGGGCTATTTCGGCCGGGTGGAGGAGGAAGAAGGGTATCCGCTCTACGTGGCCGAGCTGGCCATGGACGCGCTGGCGGGAGGGGATCCGAGCCTGGCGATCACCATCCCGTCGCGCTACCCCGGGATCTCGGCCGACTTCACGCTCACCCATGCGCTCGAGACCCCCTGGGCGGAGATCGACCGGACGATCCGGGAGCTGGCGCCGCCGGACCTCGTCGCCTGGGAGCTCAAGGTGCGCTACCGTGGGCCGGGGGTGCCCGAGGGGGCGGCCAACACGACGGTCTCGTTCCACTACAACGCGCGCGAGCGCTCGCTCACCCAGGAAGAGGTCAACGCCCGCCAGCTCGGCCTCAACCAGGAGCTCGAGCGCCGCTTCGGCTGGAAGGGGTAGGCAAAGCCGTGGAGATCGAGTGGCTGGACAGCCTGGAGTCCCGGGTCCGCGACGCCGTCGCGCGCCTGGGGGAGATGAGGGAGGAGAACCGGACCCTCCGCGAGCGCGTCGAGGAGCTGGAAACCCGGCTCGCCGTAGTGGTCACGCCGCCCGCCCGGCCGGAGGCGGAGCGGGAGCCGGACGCGGAGCTCGACGCCCTCCATGCCCGCGTCCGCGAGTTGGAGCGGAGCCTCGCCGCCGCCGAGACCGAGCGCGCCGAGGCCGCCGCCGCGGCGAAGAGCTGGGAGGTCGAGCGCGAGGAGGTGCGGCGGCGGGTGGAGGCGCTGACGGAACGGCTGGCGGGGTTGGCGGGAGGGTAGGACCTACCGCCGGTCCGCCCCGATCACCTCCGCGATCCCCTTCACCCCGTCCCGCTCCATCAGGGCCAGCAGCTCCCGGTTGATCCGCCGCGGCAGGCCCGGTCCCTCGTAGACCAGGGCGGTGTAGACCTGCACCAGCGACGCGCCGGCCTTGAGCCGCCGGTAGGCCTCCACCCCGGAATCGATGCCGCCGGCGCTGATCAGGACCGCCCTGCCGAAGAGGGCCCTCGCCACCGCCTCGAAGATCCCGAAGCTCTTCTCGCGCAGCACCCGGCCGGAGAGGCCGCCGGAATCGCGGGCTCCCGGCAGCAGCGAGTAGTCGACCGTGGTGTTGGTGGCGATCACCCCGGCGGCGCCGGCGTCGACGGCGGCCTGGCTCAGGGAGACCGCCCGCGAGGGCTCCAGGTCCGGGGCGATCTTCACCAGGATCGGCCGGGCGGTGATCTCCCGGGCCAGCCCGAAGAGGGCGCGGAGGAAGGTCTCGTTCTGGAGGTCGCGCAGCCCCGGCGTATTGGGCGAGGAGAGATTGACCACCAGGTAATCGCAGAACCCGTGGAGGCCGCGGATCAGGATCTCGTAGTCGTCGAGGGCCTTGCC
The DNA here is from genome assembly GCA_036402955.1 of Thermoanaerobaculia bacterium. Classification (GTDB taxonomy): domain Bacteria; phylum Acidobacteriota; class Thermoanaerobaculia; order Multivoradales; family UBA5704; genus DATARR01. Next base: position 28,831 of record DASWRX010000316.1, on the reverse strand, counting down.
CGGCGGGGTCGCCTTGTTCTTGCCGACGTTGACGCCGAGCGGCAGGGCCGCGGGGTAGACCTTCTCGAGACGGTGGCGCATCGCGGCCATGCCGCCGTTGTTGAAGCCGAGGGCGTTCTGCAGGCTGCGCTCGGCGGCGTGGCGGAAGAGGCGCGGCCGCGGATTGCCCTCTTGGGGGAGCGGGGTGACGGTGCCCACCTCGATGAAGCCGAAGCCGAGGGCGGACAGGACAGGCACGGCGGCGGCGTCCTTGTCGAAGCCGGCGGCGAGGCCGACCGGGTTGACGATCTCGCGGCCGAAGAGGGTCTGCCGCAGTGGCGCGGCGTCCACCAGGTTCCGCCGGGCGAGGAGATCCGGGAGCCCGGGGACCGCCCGGGCGGCGCGCAGGGCGCCGAGGCCAAGGCCGTGGCTGGCCTCGGGATCGAGCCGGAAGAGCAGGCGGCGGAGGGTGGGGTAGAGCGGCACGGCCGGGATTGTAGAACGACCGGTCGTGGTCTCCACGACAGGATGGTCCCCGCCATTCCGGCACCCGGTTGGGTCCCTTCCGCGCGGTTTTGACACCTGTGGTATATTGTCCCCTGCCAAACCGCTGGCACTACGGAACTTGCTGGCCGGGGCAGGCACGACCGACGGACGACCGACCATGCCCTCTTCAACCACAACGCAGGTTGATATCTTCGGCGAGGTGTATAGCGTCCGTGGGACCGATGAGAACGTGCATCTCCAGGAACTGGCCGCCCTCGTGGACCGCAGGATGCGGGAGGTGGCCGAGCACGTGAAGGGCGATACGGCCCGGATCGCCATCCTGGCGGCGCTCAATCTCGCGGACGAGCTGTTCCAGATTCAGAATCGGCAAGAAGGGGAACGGGTCGAGATCAGGGAGAAGGTGGCGGCGCTGACCGAGGAATTAACGCATGCCCTGGAAGGTTGAAACCGGGGCGGCGGCGCCGCAGCTCAAGATATGATGAATCAAGGGTCAGCATCCCCTGCGTGGTTCGTGATGGGTACTACGATTGTAGAACCAACATTCATTCCACGGGAGTCTTTTACTCGTGTGGCCTGTGCCAGCCTCGCTCGTACGAGGACGCTAACGGCTCACGAAGCGGACACCCACCTGGCGCGTTTCAGGTTCTAAACGCACGGCCCACACGGCCGCGTGGGGGATGCCTTTACCTTCTCCTCATCTGGGGAGCCTCCTCAGATCTCGCCGGATCCCTTTGTAGATAAGGGGTAACCGGTGAATACCGAAATCGTGATCGCCGCGGTGACCCTGTTCACCGTGGTCCTGGTCCTCGTCCTCGGATGGCGCGCCATCCGCCAGGAGAGGACTCGCGTGCTCGAAGCCGCGCAGCGCGAGGCCGCCCAGGTCATCGACGACGCCCGGCGGCAGGGCGAGACCCAGATGCGCGAGGCCGAGGTGGCCGCGCGCGAGAAGCTTCTCCAGGCGCGCAGCGAGTTCGAGAAGGTGTCGCGCAAGCGGCGGGCCGAGCTCGAGGCGCAGGAGCGCCGCCTCACCCAGAAGGAAGACAGCCTCGACAAGCGGACCGACGAGCTCGCCCGCCGCGACAAGGAGCTCTCCCAACTCGATCGCTCGCTCGGCGCCCGTGAGAAGAGTGTCGAGAAGCGCGAGGCGGAGTTCAACAGCCTGATCGAGGAGGAGCGGGTCAAGCTCGAGCAGATCGCCGGCCTCACCGCCCAGCAGGCGCGGGAAGAGCTGGTGCGGGTGATGGAGGACGAGGCCCGCATCGAGGCCGCCCACATCGTCAAGCGCCTGGAGGACGAGGCCCGCGAGCAGGCCGGCCGCCAGGCCCAGCGCATCATCGGCATGGCCGTCCAGCGCGCCGCCTCGGACTACGTCTCGGAGACCACCGTCTCGGTGGTCATGCTCCCCAACGACGAGATGAAGGGGCGCATCATCGGCCGCGAGGGCCGCAACATCCGGGCGCTGGAGACGGCGACCGGGGTCGACCTGATCGTCGACGACACGCCGGAGGCGGTGATCCTCTCCGGCTTCGATCCGTTCCGCCGCGAGGTAGCCCGGGTGGCGCTCGAGCGGCTGATCGTCGACGGCCGCATCCATCCGGCGCGCATCGAGGAGATCGTCGAGAAGGTGAAGGCCGAGTTCGAGCAGAAGATCCTGCAGGAGGGGGAGGCGGCGCTGCTGGAGCTGGGGATCCCCGGCATGCACCCGGAGCTGATCAAGCTGCTCGGGCGGCTGCGCTACCGCACCTCCTACGGCCAGAACGTGCTGCACCACAGCAAGGAGGTCGCCTTCCTCGCCGGCACCATGGCCGCCGAGCTCAAGGCGAACGTCGCCGTGGCCCGCCGTGGCGGCCTGCTGCACGACGTCGGCAAGGCGATCGACCGCGAGATGGACGGCACCCACCTGCAGATCGGCATCGACCTGCTGCGCAAGTACGGGGAGACCGAGGAGGTCGTCCACTCGATGGCCTGCCACCACGGCGACTACGACCCGCAGACGGTGGAGGCCGTGCTGGTGACGGCCGCCGACGCCCTCTCGGCCGCCCGGCCCGGCGCCCGGCGCGAGATCCTGGAGACCTACGTCAAGCGGCTGGAGAAGCTGGAGGAGATCGCCTCGGCCTTCAAGGGGGTGCAGAAGACGTTCGCCATCCAGGCCGGCCGCGAGATTCGCATCATCGTCGACAGCGGCAAGATCGGCGACGAGCAGGCGCTCTGGCTGTCCAAGGACATCGCCCGCAAGATCGAGCAGGAGCTGACCTACCCGGGCCAGATCAAGGTCACGGTGATCCGCGAGACCCGGTCGGTCGAGTATGCCCGGTAGGGAGCCTCGGAGGTGAAGCTCCTCTTCGTCGGCGACGTGATCGGCAAGCCGGGGCGGCGGGCGCTCCGCAGCCTGCTCCCCCGGCTGGTGGACCACCACCGGGCCGACTACGTGGTGGTCAACGTCGAGAACTCCGCCGGCGGCTTCGGCGTCACCCCGGACGTGCTCCGGGAGATCGAGGACCTGGCCGTCGACGTCTACACGACCGGCAACCACGTCTGGGACAAGAAGGAGGCGCTCGATCTCCTCGACCGCCATCCCAAGCTCCTGCGCCCGGCCAACTACCCCGACGGGAACCCCGGCCGGGGGTTGCACCTGGGGGAGACGCCGGCCGGCATCCCCGTGGCGGTGATCAACCTCGAGGGGATGGTCTTCATGAGCAACCTCGACTCGCCCTTCCACAAGGCGGACCGGCTGCTCCGGGGACTCGATCCGAAGTACAAGGTGATCCTGGTCGACTTCCACGCCGAGGCCACCAGCGAGAAGCAGGCGATGGGCTTCCACCTCGACGGCCGGGTGAGCGCCGTGCTCGGCACCCACACCCACGTCCCCACCGCCGACGAGCGGGTGCTGCCGCAGGGGACCGCGCTGCAGACCGACGTCGGCATGACCGGACCCTACGAGTCGGTGATCGGCATGCGGGTGGACAAGGTCCTCAAGCGCTTCCTGCTCCAGACCCCCTCGTCCTTCGAGGTCGCCAAGCGCGATGTGCGCCTCGCCGGCGCCGTCATCGACATCGACGAGGCGACCGGCAAGGCGCGGGGGATCGAGCGGCTGCTGGTCCCCGACCCGCAGGTGTAGCGCTATTTGGGCTGGGGCCAGCGGACGAAGTAGCCGTCGAGCCAGGTGATGTCCTGGTCGAAGTCGGTGCTCGCGAACTCGCCGACCTCGTACGCGTCCCCCGCGAACTTGCCGTCCTTGCCGGGGCTGCGGACGGCCATCACCTGGATGGCGTTGGGATCCTGGGTGTTGAGCCGGAACTCATAGGGATGGCCCCAGCCGTCCGCCTCCGGGATCGCGGCGATGTACCTGGGGACCAGGATCTTCGCCAGGTCCTCGCGCGAGATCACCGGCACGGCCGTGAAGTCGGCCTTGGTCGGGTTCTGTTCCTGCGCCTTCTTGTGGGCCTCCTCGCTCCGCTTGGGCGCCACCTCGCTCTTGTACCAGTGCCACATCGCCGTGCCCACGGCCCGGGTGTCCATGACCGTCTTCTTCGTGGCCTCCTGGTCGGGGCTCCCGGGGATCGAGGGGGCCGCCGCCAGCAGGCTCACCGAGGCCAGCACCAGACCCGCCATCAGCAGGAAACAATATCGAACGTTCATGTGCGCTGCGCTCCTTTCGAGAGGGTGTTCCTTGTCGAAGAGGAGTGTATCACTGGTGTACTAGATCAGCAACACAGTCAGTCGCTAGGCGCGGCGGCTCCCGGGCGGTGAATGAGCCAGAGGTTGCGGGTGTAGATCAGGAAGCCGGTGGCCTGGCCGGCGATGAACACCGGGTCCCGCTTGTGGATGGCGTAGGCGAGCAGCACGGCGCCGCCGCCGAGGCTCAGGTACCAGAAGGACCGCGGGACGACGCTCTGCCGGCGCCGTTCGGAGGCGATCCACTGGACGAAGAAGCGGCCGAAGAAGAAGGCTTGGCCGACGAAGCCGATGGCGATCCAGATGTGGTCTCCCAAACGTCGATCTCCTCGGTCAGGCGGGGGTCGATCCAGCGTTTCTGCATCCAGCGCACCGCGAATAGGTCCGCCAGGGCCCGCCAGAGCCGGTTGCTGATGTTGTACTTGGGTTGGCCGTGGAGCCGTAGCCGGTGGTGGACGGGGATCTCGGTGGCGCGCGCGCCCTGCATCTTGAGCAGGGTAGGGAGGAAGCGGTGCATGCCGGCGAACATCGGCACGCGCCGCAGGACCTCGGCGCGGCAGGCGCGCAGGCTGCAGCCGACGTCGGTGACCGCGTCGTGGGTGAGGCGGTTGCGCACCCGGTTGGCGACCTGGGAGGAGGCCCGGCGCAGCCAGGAGTCCTGCCGGTGGGTGCGCACGCCGCTCACCACGTCCCAGTCGTCCATCAGCGCGAGGAGCCGCGGGATGTCGGCCGGGTCATTCTGGAGGTCGGCGTCGAGGGTGACCACGATGCCGCCGCGGGCGAAGCGGAAGCCGGCGTCGAGCGCCGCCGACTGCCCCGCGTTGCGCCGCTGGTGGAGGACGCGGACGGTCGGATCCTCGCGGGCCAGCCGCCGCAGCACCCCGGCGCTGCCGTCGGTGCTGCCGTCGTCGACGCAGATCACCTCATAGGAGAGCCCCAGCGGCCGCATCGCTCCCTGAATCTCGGCGGCCAGGAGCGGCAGGCTCTCTTCCTCGTTGTAGACCGGGATGACGATGGAGATCTCGGGTGCGGTCACGGCGCGGGGGCGTCCGGATCCCTGGGCGAGGGCGGTCGCATGCGGGGTATCTTAATCGACGGACGGGTTGAGCCGGGGGCTCCTCCAGTGCTATATCCCGAGCGCATGAGATCCTCGCCGACTCCGCTCCTCCTGCTCGTTCCGTTCCTCGCCCTGGCCGGGTTGCTCGCGGCCCCGCCCGCCCGCGCCGTGGAGCCCGCCGCCGTCACGGTCAGCGCCGGCGCCTTCAATCTCCGCTCGGCCACGCGCCCCGAGGTGGGCGGGGAGGTGCGTTTCAGCCGCCACCGGTTCACATGGCTCCCGCGCTTCATCCCGGAGCTGTCGCCGGTGACCGGCGCGATGGTCAATTCTCAAGGGGCATTCTACGTCTACGGCGGCCTGCGGGCCGACATGCCTCTGAGCTCGGCCTGGGAGCTGAGCATCCAGTTCGCGCCCGGCGTGTACAGCCACGGCAGCCGTGGGTTCAAGCTCGGCGGCCCAGTCGAGTTCCGCTCCGGGATCGAGGTGTCGCGCCGGCTCGCCGACCGCGGCCGGATCGGGCTGCTGCTGTTCCACCTCTCGAACGCCCACATCTACGTGCACAACCCCGGCAGCGAATCGCTGGTCATCACCTATGGTTTCCGGCCGTGAGGCCTGTGCTATCCTCCCGCGTCATGGCGGTCGATCCGGAGCTTCTGGAGATTCTGGTCTGCCCGAAGTCGAAGGGCGAGCTGGAGCTGATCGAGCTCCCCCGCGAGGCGCGGGGGCCGCTGGTGGAGAAGTACCGCGAGCACTTCCGGGACGAGGAGCCGGTGGTGGAGCAGGGGCTCTACTGCGCCGCTTCCGGCCTGGTCTATCCGATCGTCTCCGACATCCCCATCATGCTCATCGAGGAGGCCCTCCCTGCCTCCGCCGTCGGGCGCTGAAGACCGCGCCGGGCTCTTCGAGGCATCCGATTCGCGCGCCGCGCGGGCCGGCTACTGGCTCTACCTGGCCCACTTCGCGGCGCTGTTCGGCATCGCCGCCTCCGAGATCCTGCTCGGCCTGACGCTCCTCGTCCTACCTTTAGCGCGCCGCCGCCCCGTGCCCTGGCGCGAGCTGGCGCCGATGCTGATTCCCCTGGGGGCCTACGTGCTGATGCTGCTGGGCTCGGTCGTCGCCTCCTACGACCCGGCGACCAGCCTGCGCGGCCTGTCGGATCTCTTCGCGCTGTCGACGCTCTTCATGGCCCCCCTGCTGGTGCGCCGCGAGCGGCAGGTGCGGGTGCTGGTGGGCGTGCTGATCGTGCTCGCGGCCCTGCTCGCCTGCGAGGGGCTCTCCCAGTATCTCCTCGGGGACAACGACATCAACCGCCGCATCCGCGGCCCGTTCTCGCACTACATGACCTTCTCGGGCTTCCTGCTGATCAGCGACCTGCTGCTGCTGGCCGCGATGACCTACGCCGGCCGGTGGCGGAGCCCCTGGAGGTGGGCGGCGCTGGCGGCGATCAACGCCGCCCTCCTCGGCACCTACACCCGCAACGCCTGGGTGGCCCTCGCCCTGTCGCTGACCGTGCTGGTGCTGATCCGCGCGCCGCGGCTGCTGCCCGCCTACGTGCCGGCGGCGGCGCTGTTCGTGGTGCTGGCGCCGGTGCCGGTGTTGCACCGGGTGGGCTCGATCGCCGACCTGCGCGACGCCTCGAACTACGACCGCCTGTGCATGCTGAAGGCCGGGCTGCGGATGGTGGGGGAGCGCCCTCTGTTCGGGCTCGGCCCCGAGATGGTGCGGGAGCGCTACGGGATCTACCGCCCGCTGTCGGCGCCGCGGTTCGAGGTGCCCCACCTGCACAACAGTTGGCTGCAGATCGCGGCCGAGCGGGGGCTCCCGTCGCTCGCCGCCTACCTGGCGCTGACCCTCGCCTCGGCCGTCCTCGCCTGGCGGCGGTTCGTGCGCGAGGGGGGACACCGCGGCCCCCGGGCCGACCTCTACGTCGGCGTGCTGGTGGCTCTCCTCGCCTTCAACCTGGCGGGCCTGTTCGAGAACAACTGGGGGGATACCGAGGTGCAGCAGCCGATCCTGCTGGTGCTGGCGATCCCCTTCTGCCTGCGGGTCGCCGACGCCGATGAGCCGGCGGCGCAACTCCCGGCGGGTGAGTGATATATAGGGGCTCGCGGGCACACCCGTTGCAACGTTCGCCCGCCGGACGGGACTCGGCCCTGGAAATGAAGCCGTTTTGACGCGGAGCGACGAACTCAAACGAGGACGGGAGCCGGCCGCCGTGCGCCTGGATCAGTTGCTGGTGGATCGCGGGCTGTTCCCCAGCCGCGAGCAGGCGCGGCGCGCCGTCATGGCCGGCTCGGTGGCGGTGGAGGGGCGACGGGTGGACAAGCCGGGAACCGCGGTCTCCGGGGGCTCCCGCGTCGAGGTGCTGGCGCCGAAGGAGCCGTTCGTGTCGCGGGCGGGGCGGAAGCTGGCCCACGCGCTCGACCACTTCGGGCTCGATCCCAGGGGCCTGATCTGCCTCGACGTGGGCGCCTCTACGGGGGGCTTCACCGACTGCCTGCTGCAGCGGGGCGCGACGCGGGTCTACGCCGTCGACGTGGGCTACGGCCAGCTTGACCTGCGGCTGCGCAACGACCCGCGGGTGGTGGTGATGGAGCGGCTCAACGCCCGCCACCTCGCGCCGGACGCGCTGCCGGAGCCCTGCGGCCTGATCACCGTCGACGTCTCCTTCATCTCGCTGCTCAAGGTCGTGCCCGCCCTGCTGCCGCACCTCGCGGCCGGCGGGCTGCTGCTGCCGATGATCAAGCCGCAGTTCGAGGCCGGCCGCGGCGCCGTGGGCAAGGGGGGGATCCTGCGCGACGAGGAGGTCCGCCGTCGGGTGATCGCCGAGTGCGCCGGAGGGATCGCCACGCTGGGGCTCGAGCCGCTCGGCGTCTTCGATTCGCCGGTGGCCGGCACGGGCGGCAACCGCGAGGCCTTCGCCCTCTTCCGGCGGAGCGACGCATGAGCCCGCCGGCCGCCTTCCAGCGCGTCGGCATCATGGCCAAGGCGGCGAGCCGCGACGCCATGCACACCGCCTACGAGCTCTCGGAGTGGTTGCGCCGCCGCGGCCTCGAAGCGGCGGTCGACGAGGCCACCCTGCGCTCCCGCGGCGCGCGGGGCGAGCCTCCTTTCGAGCCCGGCGGCGCCTACGACCTAGTGGTGGTGCTCGGCGGCGACGGCACGCTGCTCTCGGTGGCGCGGACGGTGCGGCCCGGGGTGCCGATCCTGGGGGTCAACCTGGGCAATCTCGGCTTCCTCACCGAGATCAACCGCGGCGAGCTGTACCCCGCCGTCGTCCAGGTGCTGGAGGGACGGTTCGAGATCGAGGAGCGCTCGCTCTTCGACGTCGAGCTGCGGCGCGACGGCGGCCCCCCCACCCGCTTCCGGGTGCTCAACGACGCGGTGATCACCAAGAGCGCCTTGGCCCGCATCGTCGAGCTGACGCTGCGGGTGGACGGTCATCTGATCGCCCGCTTCCGCGCCGACGGCCTGATCATTTCGACCCCCACCGGCTCGACCGCCTACAACCTCTCGGCGGGCGGGCCGATCCTCGATCCGCTGCTGCCGGTGGCGGTGCTGACGCCCATCTGCCCGCACGCCCTGTCGCTGCGCCCCATCGTGGTGCCCGACGCCGGGCCGATCGAGGTGACGCTGGAGACGCAGGCGGAGGAGGTCTACCTGACGCTGGACGGCCAGGAGGGGACCTCGCTCGGCTTCCGCGATACGGTGCGCGTCACCCGCGCCGCCGCCAAGGTGCGGCTCGCCAAGGTCAGCGGGCGGAGCTTCTACGACAATCTGCGTGGCAAGCTCCGCTGGGGCGGCCTCGCCGGCGCCTCCGCGGCGAGCGATCCATGGGGAGATGGCGGCGACGGAGGTGGCGGGGAGTGAGCGAGCCGCGAGAGCCCGATCTTCCCGTGGAGCCCGCGGCCCAGGAGCCGGCTCCCCCCGCGCCGCGCCGGCGGCGCCATGGCCGGGTGCGGCGATGGGTCGTGCGTCCCTTTTTCTGGGGCCTGCTGCTGGTGGTGGCCCTCGTCGCGGGCTCGTGGTTCCTGCTCCAGAGCCGCCTCGTGCGCGAGAAGATCCTGGGCCGGGCCGTGGCCCAGTTCTCCCAGGTGCTGGGGCGACCGCTCCGGATCGGCTCGATCGACTACACCCTCTTCCCCCTCGCCGTGGAGCTGCGCGACGTGGTGATCCCCGGCCCCCGGCCGGCCGATCCGCCGGTCCTCCGCGCTCCGTTCGTGGGGCTCCGGCTGACCGTCCACGATCTGGAGGGGAGGGTCTTCGATCTCGACCAGATCGACGTCGAGCGTCCCGAGGTCTACCTTCAGTTCAATCCCGACGGCACCAGCAACCTGCCCAACTTCCACTTCGGCTCCAGCGGCGGCCCGAAGCGGTTCGACGTCCGGATCGGGCGCATCCTGGTCCAGGACGGCGTCCTGCGGCTCAACGAGCGCCAGACGCCGCTCCATCTCGACGCCCGGGCGGTATGGGCGCGCGCGATCGGCCGCGCCGACCGCAACGACGAGGGGGGGAACCGCATCGACGTGCTGGCGACCGCGCAGGACGTGGTCACCACCCTGCCGCGCGCCAAGCCCTACGCGGTCACCGCCTCGGTCAAGGCGAGCGTGCTGCCGGACTCCGGCACGGTCCGCATCGCCAACGTTCGCCTCGCCGGCCCGGACCTCTCAGCGCGGGTGAACGGCTTCGTCGACTACCGGCCGGCGAGCCGGCGGGTCGAGCTGAACCTCCAGGCCGACGGCGCGGTTCAGTGGGTCAACCGGGTGGGCTACGCCGACCTGCCGCTGGCCGGGCCGGTGGCGGGCCGCGCCCACTTCGTGTGGACGCCGACGGGCTGGAGCTATGCGGGGACCGCCAACTCGCCCCGCTTCGCCGCCACCGGCCGGGTGATCCAGGACGTCAAGGGCTCCTTCACCGGCGGGCCGGACGGCGTCGACGTCGACGTCGAGCGCGCCCGCTATGCGCAAGGCTCGTTCAAGGGGCTGATCGCGGTCGACACGACGCAAAAGGGGCCAGGCACGCCGGTCTCTCTCGACCTCGACCTCGCCGATCTCTCGATCCACGACCTCCTCGCCGACCAGTTCCCCGGCGAGGTGCTGCCCATCGCCAGCGGCCTCTCCGGCCGCGCGGGCGGCACCTTCGAGTACCGGTTCAACACCGAGCGCGTACTCGCCGGCAGCGGCCGGGCCAACCTCCACGTCCGGGGGACGAGCGAGACCGGGATCGCGGTCGCCGGGGATCTTCCCATAATCCTCACCCGTGGGGTGATCTCCGGCCGCGACCTCCACCTGACGATGCCTGGCCAGGACGTCACCTCGCCCGGCTTCACCTACGACCTCCAGCGCAGCTCCGGCCGAGTCGACTTCCAACTCGCCAGCCGCGACGTGGGCCCCCTGGGCCCCATCCTCCTCGGGCCGCCGAAGCCGGGCGAACCTCCCGCCTTCTGGCTCCCCACGGCCGGGCACGGCACGGCCGTGGGATCGATCGAGTTCGCCCGCAAGGACTATGCGCTGGCCCTGAAGCTCGACCTCCAAGGCGTCGTGGCACCGGTGACGGCGGCTGACACCGTCCACGGCTCGCTCAACCTCAACCCGCGGGTGGTCGACGGCCTGCGGCTCGAGATGACCCGTGGCAACGGCGCCCTGATGGTCACCGGCCGCATCCCGCTGGCGGAGACCGGCCGCAAGGTCGCCTCGCAGCCGCTCTCGCTCGCCATCGACGCCGCGCAGTGGCCGGCCGCGGGGCTGGCGTACCTGGTGTCGCCGGACCTCCTGAAACAGTTCCAGGGCGAGCTCTCGGGCCGGGTCGACCTCGCGGGCTTCGCCAACCGGTTGAGCGGCCGCGTCGACGCCTCGGTCTCGGGCCTGGTGGCCTACGGCGTGCCGCTAGGCAAGGGGCGGGCGGCGATCTTCTTCGACGGCGGCCGGATCACCGTCGAGCAGGCCCAGGTGGACACCGCCGCCGGAACCGTCCTGGCGCACGGCAGCTTCGACCCGGCCAGCGAGGCCCTGAGCCTCACCGCGCGAGGGGCTTCCCTCTCCCTCGGCGCCGAGCCGTTCCTGCGCTATCTGAGCGGTGAGCTCACCGGCCGGATGAGCGTCGAGGCCACGCTCGCGGGAACCCTGAAGCAGCCACAGGGGACCCTCTCGGTGCAGGGCCGGGACTTGGCGTTGCGCGGCCGGCCGCTGGGAGGGCCGCAGGGTAGCGACACCAGCGCCGTCGCCACCTGGGACGGCCGGCGGGTGGACGTGCGCGGTTCGCTCCTCGGGCTCGCCACCTTCCAGGGGAACGGCCGGCTCGACCGCCAGGGCGCCGATCTGACGGTCGACGTGCGGAGCGACCAATTGGGGACCCTGGCGCGCGCCCTCTCGCCACAGCCGCTGCCGGACTTCACCGGCTCCCTGGCGGGCACCGCCACCGTCGCCGCGGACTTCGGCGCTGGTTCCTGGCATGCCCTCGTCCGGCTCCCCGACCTGCGGCTCCAATACCAGGGGCGGACGATCGCCAGCCGCGAGCCCGTCGTGATGGCCCTGGCGCCGGAGCGCGCCACCATCCAGTCTTTCTATATGGCCGAGCCCGGGACCGAGAACGAGCTGGTCGCCAGCGGCACGGTGGGCTTCCAAGGGAACGCGCCGCTCGACCTGCGGTTCCAGAGCACGCTCGCGGCCACCTGGGCCGGGCTGGTCCTGCCGGCCGACTACCGGGTCGAAGGCGCCGTCGATCTTCTCGGCGCCGTACGCGGGACCCTGAGCAACCCCGCGCTGAGCGGCGAGGGGGAGGTGCGGGGAGGACGGCTGATCGTGCCCTCCTTCGCCCAGTCGATCGACGACATCAACGGTTTCCTCTACCTGAGTCGCGACCAGATCTCGGTCGAGGTGCCGCACGCCCGGCTGGGGAACACGGGAGCGCTCCGGGTCTCCGGCACCATGACCCTGCCCAGGCCCGACCACAAGCTCGCCTACAACTTCGCCGTCCAGGCGGACAACGTCAGCGCGCGCTTCCCCGAGTTCCTCAACAACCGCGGCAACGCCAGCCTGTCGCTGATCTCGGCCGATTCGGGCCGCCTGATCGCCGGGACGGTGAGGCTCGAGCGCTCGCTGTACGTGGAGGACATCAACGTCGACCTGCTCCAACTCGTCCAGGGCCTCTTCCAGCGTCAGCGCCTGCAGCTCGCCGAGACCGACACCCTCCAGGCGTCGACCCAGCTCAACATCGCGATCCAGGGGCCCAACGCTCTGCGCGTCCGCAACAACGTCGCCAACCTCCAGGGTGACGTGGACTTGACCGTCCGCGGCACCCTGGCGCGGCCGGTCCTCTTCGGCAACGTCAAGTTCGACACCGGCGGCACTCTGGTCTACAACGACAACCAGTACGAGGTGCAGCGGGGGCAACTCACCTTCAGCAATCCCAACCGGGTCGATCCGGTGATCGACCTCGTGGCCACCACCGAGGTCCAGGGCTTCAACATCACGCTGAACCTGGGCGGCACGCTCGAGCGGCCGGACATCCATCTGGCATCGGACGCCAACTTGGCCGACCTCGAGATCTTCTCTCTCATCGCGGGCAGCCAGCGGCCCACCGAGAGCCCCCTGCCGCCGACCCAGGCGGAGCAGCAGGCCGCTCCGTCCCAGCTCGCGCGGGAGTTCCTCTACGGGCAGGCCGCCTCGGCTGTCACCAAGCGGGTCGGCACCCTCTTCCGCTTCGACCGCTTCCGCATCGATCCCGTGGTCGAAGCGGGCGGCCAGCCCGTCGGTGGCGTCGGCATCACGGTCGGCAAGCGGCTGTCGAAGGACCTCTTCGTCACCTACGCGAGCGAGCCGGGGACCACTCAGCAGTACATCGTCCAGGTCGAATGGCGGGTCCGCAACAATCTCACCCTGGTGCTCACCCAGGTGGGCAACGGCACCTACGCCGTCGACGCGCAGTGGCAGCGGCGTTTCTGAGGAGATCCCGGTTGAGTGGATGGAGAACGGCGACGTCCTGGCTCGCTCTCGCCCTGCTGGCGGGCGGGCCGCTCGGCGCGCAGCCTCCAGGCCCGGTGTCTCCATCGCCGGTCGCCGCGGCGCCGGCCTCCCCCGAGGCTCCTCCCGAGCCGGGCCCGGGACCGATCGTCACCGCCATCGAGATCCGCAGCGACGCGCCGCTCGATCCATCACTCGACTTCGAGACCCTGATCGAGACGGACGTGGGAACGCCCCTGACCGACGAGGACGTCCGCCACACCCTGCGCAACCTCCAGGCGAGCGGCACGGCCGCGGAGACCGAGGTCTACACGCGGGACGATCCGGCGGGGGGAGGGGTGATCGTGGTGGTCGTCTTCCGCGCCGTCGTGCAGGTGGAGGCGGTCCGCGTCACCGGCAAGCTGGGGCTGTCGCGGGACGACCTGCGGCGCGCGGTGCCGCAGGGAGAGGCCCAGCCGCTCTCCGAGGACCGGGTGGTGCAGGGCGTCTTCGCACTGAAAGAGCTCTACGAGCGCAGCGGCTACTTCCACGCGCGGGTCCGCGTCGCCGTCGAGACCAACGCCGTGCGCCGCCGCGCCGCCGTTACCTACCACGTCGACAGCGGTCCGCGCGCCACGGTGAGCACCATCGCGTTCGATCATCCCGTGGCGCCCCTCCAGGCGGCCGATCTCGTCCACCAGCTCCGCCTGCAGCCCGGTCAGCCGTTCAGCCGCCGCGTCGCGGGCGAGGACGCCGAACGCCTCCAGTCCTGGCTCTTCGGTCAGCAGTACGGGCAGGCGCGAGTCGACCCACCGCGCGAGGAGTACGACGCCAAGACCAACACCGTCAAGCTCACCTTTCCGATCACCATCGGGCCCAAGATCTCGGTGGTTGTCGTGGGTGACGACGAGAAGAAGCTGCGCCGCGCGGGGCTCCTGCCTTTCCTCGGCGACTCCGGGTACGACGAGGCCCTGGTGCTCCAGGCCCAGAGCCGGCTGAAGACCTACTACCAGCAGCAGGGTCACTACGACGTGCAGGTCGATACCGGCGAGCAGCGGACCGACGGTCAGCTCGTGCTCACCCTCCGCATCCGGCCCGGCCCGATCTATACGCTCGGCCAGATCGTCTTCCAGGGCAACGAGGAGGTCCCGGACTCGGAGCTGCGCAAGACCATGACCACCTCTGAGCGGAACCTGCTGCGCCGGGGGAGCGGCCGGCTGGTGCAGTCGGTCCTCGACGCCGACCTCGAGAACCTCCGGCGCTACTACGCGCTCCACGGCTACGCGCAGGCGGAGGTGGCGGCCCCCCAGGTCCAACGCCAGGGGCAGGATCTCCGGCTGGTCATCCCCATCCGCGAAGGCCCGCGCGAGCGCGTCGTAAAGATCGATTTCCAGGGCGTCACGGGGCTCGACTCCGGGCCGCTGCGCAAGACCCTGCCGCTTCAGGAGGGACAGGGGTTCCACCCCGTCCTCCTCGACTACACGCTGGACGCCGTCCGCTCCGAATACGCCCGCAAGGGTTACAACCAGGCCCAGGTCTCCGCCCGGGAGGACTGGAACCCGGACCATACCCTGGTGGACCTCACCCTCGAGGTGCTCGAAGGCCCGCGCCAAGTGGTGGACCGCATCCTGGTGCGCGGCAACCAGCGCACGCAGGGGGACGTGATCCGACGCGCGCTCAACCTCCGCCACGGCGAGCCGGTCAGCCAAGCGAAGCTCCTCGAGACCGAGCGCAGCCTCTACCAGCTGGGGATCTTCTCCCGCGTCGACGTCACCTTCGTTCCCTCCGGCCTCGAGGAGACCGACCGCGACGTGCTGGTCCGCGTCGAGGAGGGCAAGCCGCGCAGCGTGCTCTACGGCGTCGGCTGGGATTCCGAGAACCGCTTCCGCGGCTCGTTCGGCTTCTCGGACAACAACGTGTGGGGGAAGGCTTACAGCCTGCGGACCGACCTGCGCTGGAGCCAGCGCGACAAGCGCTTCCGGATCCTCCTCAACCAGCCCTATCTGGGCGAGCATCCGGTCGCGCTGACCTCGACCGTCTTCTATGAGCAGGAGGCGCCGACCGACCGCCCTTACAAGGTGACCCGCTACGGGGCCCGCTCCGAGGCCGTGCGCGTCTACGGCAACCGCCGCTTCAGCGCCGGGTTCGATTACCGCATCGTCGAGCCGAGCGTCAATCCCGGCCTCGCCACCAACGAGATCGAGCGGCGCGACCAGCCCTACCAGGTCACCAGCTTCATCCCGAGTTTCTTCTGGGACCGCCGCGACGATCCCATCCTGACGACCCGCGGCTGGAGCTCGCTGGTGCAGCTCGAGTACGCCTTCCCGGTCCCGGCGTTCCGCACCGACACCGAGTTCCTGCGGGCGTTCGTGCAGCAGACCCAGTTCGTCAACCTCGGCCGTCCGGGGGTGCTGGCGGCGAGCATCCGCTTGGGCGCCATCGAGCCCTACAAGGCGATCCCCTCGTCCGGCGGCGTGGTGCTGCCATACCCCAGCCGCAACATCCCGATCGCCGAGCGTTTCTTCGCCGGGGGAGACGCCTCGCAGCGCGCCTACGGGCGCGACGAGCTGGGCATCCGCGGCCAGACCCTGATCCTCAATCCGAACGGCGGCGGTTATGTGCCCGTGGGGGGCGACGGCCTGGTGCTGATCAACCTCGAGTACCGCTTCCCGATCTTCGACGGCTTCGGCGGCACGCTGTTCCTCGACAGCGGCAACGTCTGGCCGGACTGGCGCTCGATCCGGTTCGGCGAGCTCAAGAACGGCGTCGGCCTCGGAGGCCGCTACAACTCGCCGATCGGTCCCATCCGCGCCGGCATCGGCTGGAAGCTCAACCGGGAGCCGAGGGAATCGGGGTACGCGCTGTTCTTCAATATCGGGAACACGTTTTAGGCCTGACCGCTCGGGTCACGCGGTTGACCCTCCTGGAGACGCGGCGTACACTCGCGATGGTCGCCAACGCGCCATCTTTCTTCCAACGCCTGGGGGCGGTCCGCCGCTCTCCGGCGAGAAAGCCTGCCGACACCATGACCAACGACACTCCCTTCGCTTCCATCGAGGAGGCGATCGAACGCTTCCGCCGGGGCGAGATCGTCATCATCGTCGATGACGAGGACCGCGAGAACGAGGGGGACCTCGCCATCGCGGCCGAGAAGGTCACTCCGGCCGCCATCAACTTCATGGCCAGGCACGGGCGGGGCCTCGTCTGCCTCGCCCTCAACGAGGAGCGCTGCCGGGAGCTGGACCTGCCGCTCATGGTGGAGGACAACACCTCCCCCTTCGGCACCGCCTTCACCATCTCCATCGAGGCCCGCGGCAAGGTGACGACCGGCATCTCCGCCGCCGATCGCGCCGCCACCATCCTCACCGCCATCGATCCGGCGACGCGGCCCGAGGATCTGCTGCGCCCCGGGCACGTCTTCCCGTTGCGCGCCCGCAAGGGCGGCGTCCTCAAGCGCGCCGGGCAGACCGAGGCGTCCGTCGACCTCGCCGCCCTGGCCGGCCTGAAGCCCGCCGGGGTGATCTGCGAGATCATGAACGACGACGGCACCATGGCCCGCGTGCCGGACCTCGTCCAGGTGGCCCGCGAGCACGGGCTGATGATGATCACCGTCGCCGATCTGATCAGCTACCGTCTGCGCCACGAAACCCTGGTGCGCAAGGTCGCCTCGCCCAATCTGCCGACGATCTACGGCAATTTCCGCATCCACGCCTACCGCTCGGACGTGACCGGCGACGAGAACGTGGCCCTGGTGATGGGGGAGATCGATCCCGAGGAGCCGACCCTGGTGCGCGTCCACAGCCAGTGCCTGACCGGGGACATCTTCGGCTCCTGCCGCTGCGACTGCGGCCCGCAGCTCGAGCAGGCCCTGGAGCGCATCGCCGCGGAAGGGAAGGGCGTCCTCCTCTACCTGTTGCAGGAGGGGCGCGGCATCGGCCTGATGAACAAGCTGCGCGCCTACGAGCTCCAGGAGCAGGGGCACGACACCGTGGAGGCCAACGAGCGGCTGGGCTTCCGCCCCGACCAGCGCGACTACGGCATCGGCGCCCAGATCCTGCGCGACCTGGGAGTGCGCAAGATGCGGCTGATGACCAACAACCCCAGCAAGTACATCGCCCTCGACGGCTACGGGCTCGAGATCGTCGAGCGCCTGTCCCTGGAGGTGCCTCCCACCGACAGCAGCCGGGCCTACCTCCGTACCAAGCGCGAGAAGCTCGGCCACCTGCTGAAGCTGGTCTGAAGCCCGACCGCCGGCGGCTCAGCGCACCGCCGGCGGCGGCGTCTTCCTCTCCCGGGCGTCCTTCGTCTCCACGGGAGCGCTCTTACCGTCCAGCCACGCCGCGAGATGGGCCTTCTGCTCCGGGCTGGCGTTGGGGAGGATCTCCAGGGTCCAACGCGGACGGGGCTTCTGACCGATCGTGACGGGCAGGCGCGTCAGCCGGTCCCGCCGGGCGACCAGCAGCGAGACCTTCTCGCCCGGCCGGTAGAGCTTGAGCCGTCCCTCCAGGCCTTCGGGCGGCACCCGGTAGTCGTCGATGGCCAGGATCTCGTCCCCCACGTTCACGCCGCCCTCATAGGCGGGAGTCCCCCGCTTCACCACGATCACCATCAGCCGGCCCCCCTGCACCTCCGTGTCCATGCCCAGCCAGCCGGCCGGCAGCTCCTGGGGCTCCCCGCCCTCCTTCTTCTCCGGATCTTCGGCGAAGCGCAGCCCGTACCAATCCAGGGCCTCCGAGTAGTCGAGCTCCTCGGTGGTGCCCATGGCCCGCTCGAGCCAGCCGTTGAGGTCGATTCCCGCCACCTCCTCCAGGACCTTCCGGAGCTCCTCCGGACGATAGCCCCGCTCGCCCGAGTAGCGCTGATAGGCCAGGCGCAGGGCGTCGTCGAGGCTCCGCCGGCCGGCCGTGGCGCGGCGGATCCTGGCGTCGAGCAGGAAGGCGACCAGCTCGCCCTTGGTGTAGTAGCTGACGCCGCTATTGGCGGTGTTCTCGTCCCGCCGGTAGAACTTGATCCAGGCGTCGAAGGAGGATTCATCGAGGGACTGTACCTGGCGGCCGGGGCCGGTCTGCACGGACTCGATGGCCTTGCTCAGGCTCTTCAGGTATTCCTTGCGGGTGGAGAATCCCGCCCGCCGCACGAGCAGGTCGCCGTAGTAGGAGGTGATCCCTTCCACCACCCAGAGACTGCGGGTGTAGATCTCCCGCTCGTAGTCGAAGGGGCCGAGCTCGACCGGCCGCAGCCGCTTGCCGTTCCAGGCATGGAAGAGCTCGTGGCTGACCAGCCCCAGCCAGTCGAGGTACCCCTCGCGGGTGCGGGTCTTCCAGCGGCTGCTCATCAGGGTGCAGGCGTTCTTGTGCTCCAGCCCGCCGCCGCTCTCGGTGAGGAGGTTGAAGAAGACGTAGCGCGGGTAGGGCGCGAAGCCCCAGAACGCGACCTGCTCGCGGGCGATCGTCTCGGCGTCGGCCGCCGAGCGCGGGCCATCCCAGACCGCGTCCTCTCCCTCGTTGACCAGGAGGTGAGGCCTGCCCGCGATCTCGAACGGATAGGTCCGCGCGTTGCCGGCGTAGAGAGGGGAGTCGACCAGGGTGTCGTAATCGTCCGCGAGGTAGCCATGATGGCTCCCCGGAAGCCTGGCGAGCGGGCTGGCCGAGACCTTCCACTGGGGCGGCAACTCGAGATGGATCTCGTAGGAGCGCCGCTCCTCTCCGGCCGGGGTGAGGAAGGTGGGGGCGCCGTTGATCAGGGCGAAGCCAGAATCGACGAAGTTGGTGCGCACCGACATCTCCCGGCAGTAGACCCGGTAACGGACGACCACTTGGCGGGCCTGCCGGGTCTCGACCCGCCAGCGGTTCTTGACCGTCTTCCCGATCGGCAGCGGCTCCCCCTTGGCGGTGGCCGCCGAGATTCCCTCGACGTTACGGGCGTACTCCCGGACGAGGTAGGAGCCGGGGGTCCAGACGGGCATCATCAGCTCGATCCCGGCTCGGCCGCCGGTGGGGATTCGCGCCTCGACCTCGACGTAATGGGTCTGTGGGGCGGGGAAGCGCAACGTGTAGGAGATCGGTTCGGGCATGCGGGCTCCGTGCAGGCCGGCGCTGGAGAGCGCCAGCGCGAGGACTAGGAGGGTTGTCGCTTTCGGCATCATGGTCGTCCCCGTTGAACGGCCGTCAACTTACAAGAGATGCTCTGGAACGCCAAGACGGGACACGTATACTCTGCCATCATGCGCGCTCCGGAACTGCTCTCGGCCTTCGGCGACCTCCCGAAGGGGGACCTCGAGGCGGCGCTCCTCGACTCGCCGGTCGAGGGGCTGCCCGAGGTGCGGCGGCTCTGGCGGCGGTGGCAGCGCCGGTCGGCTCCCCCCGGAGCGCCGTCCAGCCTGCCGCTGGTGACGGCGGGCCTGAGCCACGGCCTCTCCCTGCTGGCGGACCTCTTCGGCGGCGAGGGCAAGGCGGTCGCGATCCCCCATCCCTTCTGGGGCAACTATCGCCAGGCCTTCGCCATGCGCACGGGGGCCAGGGTGCTGACCGCGCCTGCCTACATCGACGGGCGGCACGACCCCCGCGCCCTCGCCGACGCCCTGGCCGGCCTGCCGGCGGGGGAGCCCGCCGTGGCGCTGCTCAACATCCCCTCCAACCCCGGCGGCTACACCCCTGACCGGGAGGAGCGCCGCATCACGGTCGCGTCGCTGCTGGCCGAGGCCGAACGCCGGCCGCTGGTCGTGGTGTGCGACGACGCCTATGCCGGCCTCGTCTTCGAGCCGGAGATCTCCCGGGAATCGCTGTTCTGGGACTTTTCCACGGCCGCGGCCACCGGGGCGTATCCGAACCTCCTGGCGGTGAAGGTCGATGGCGCCACCAAGGAGTTCTCCTTCTTCGGCGGCCGGGTGGGTTTCCTCACCTTCGGCGTCGAGCCTGAGTCGGAGGCGGCGCGCTCGCTGGAGAGCAAGGTCGGGATGCTGGTGCGCTCGGGGGTGGGCTCACCCGTCGCGGCGAGCCAGATCGTGCTGCTCCAGGCTCTGCGCAGGGAGGGGGTGGAGCGCGAGATCGAGGCGGTGCGGCTGCTGCTCGAAGGCCGCTACCGGGCTCTCAAGCGGGCGCTCGCCGAGGCGGATCCCGCCCTCCTGACCGTCCTCCCGTTCAACTCCGGCTGCTTCGCCCTGGTGGAGATCCCGGCGGCGCTGGAGATCGACTCCGAGACCGTCCGCCGCCACCTGCTGGCCCGCCACGACACCGGTCTGGTGGCGATGGCGCCCCGCTTTCTCCGCATCGCCCACTGCTCGGTGGACGCGGCGGCCCTTCCCGGGCTGGCGCGCCGGCTCGCGAAGGGGATCGCGGAGCTGGCCGGCTAGACCGTCATCGCACCCGCTCGCCGTTCTCGTCGTAGGCGTAGACGCCGCGGCCCACTTTGCGGCCGAGCCGGCCGGCGCGGACGTGCTGGACGAGGATCTGGTTGGGCCGGTAGGCCTCGCCCAGGGTGCGGTGGAGGAACTCGAGGATCGACAGGCGGACGTCGAGCCCCACGAGGTCGACCATCTCGAACGGTCCCATCGGATGGTTCAGCCCCAGCTTCAGCGCCTTGTCGATGTCCTCGGCGCTCGCCACCCCCTCCTGGAGCATGCGGAACGCCTCGTTGCCGATCAGGGCGTTGATCCGGCTGGTCACGAAGCCGGGGGCCTCGTTGACCACCACGATCTCCTTGCCCATGCGGACGCCGGCCGCGCGCAGGGCGTCGATCGTCGCCTGCGTGGTCTCCAGCCCGCGGATCAGCTCGATCAGCTTCATGACGTGGACGGGGTTGAAGAAGTGCATGCCCGCGAAGCGCTCGGGCCGACCCGAGGCGGCGGCCATCTCGGTGACCGAGAGCGCCGAGGTGTTGCTGGCGAAGAGGGCGTGAGCGGGCGCGTGGAGGGCGCAGGCGCGGAAGGCCTCGATCTTCAGCGCCATGATCTCCGGCACCGACTCGATGACCAGGTCGGCCTGCGCGACCGCCCCGGCGAGGTCGTCGTCCAGGTGGAGCCCCTGCTTGGCCCGCTCCGCCGCGCCGGCGTCGACCTTCTTGAGCTCGACCCCCTTGTCGAGGTTCCTGTGGATCGAGGCGGCGGCCTTCTTCAGCGCCTCGGCGCTGGTGTCGTAGAGGTGGGTTTCATAGCCGGCCAGGGCGGAGACGTGGGCGATGCCGCGCCCCATCGTGCCGGCGCCCAGCACGGCGATCGTCGAGATCTGGGATTCCATGAAATTTCTCGCAGGCGGTCAGGAAACGGGAATGTTGTGGATGCCGGTCGTCTTGGCGGCCAGGCTGCGCAACTCGTCGGCGATCGCCAGGGTGTTGCGCACGGCGGAGGCGGCGAGCTCCTGGAGCTCCGGGGTGGTGGCGTGCTTCTCCAGGAACTCCCGGCCGAGGTGATGATGGTGGAACTCCTCGGGCTGGATCGTCTCATCGTAGAGCCGCGCCGTCGCGTGGTCCCCCACCGAGCGGCAGAAGTTCACGAACTGGGTGTTGCGCACCTTGGCGATGGCCTCGCTGGCGAAGGGTCCGGCGGCGATGCGCTCGACTGTGGTGCGCAGGCCGCGCAGGTACTGGTAGAGCGGGCTGTGCCCCTCGGCGAGCGGGTCGAAGTCGGTCAGGTCCGCGCCCAGCTCGGCCAGGCGCTGGCTGATCAGGCCGTAGTGCTTCATCTCGTCCCCGCACTGCAGGGCGAGGGTCATCTTGGCGTCCACCTCGGGGGTGGTCGGCAGCCAGAAGCCGGCGAGCTCGCTCGCCTCGATCTCGCTCTTCAGGGCGAGGCGGAGCAGGGTGACCACGTCCACGTTCCCCTCCGACTCCGCCTCCAGCGTCTCGGTCTCGCCAAGCCGCGCGAAGATCCGGTCCATCTCCTCGACCAGTTGCGCGACGAATTCCTTGCTGTCCATGGGAAACCCTCCCTCCAATCTCCACGAAACCATATTCTATCCGTTCGGTCCGGCCATCCGGTCAGGACTCGACGGTCCGCAGCACCGCGCGCACCGGCGAGGCGTCGAGCCCCGCGAGCCGGAGCGGCAGCGCGATCAGCTCGTAGATCCCCTCCGGCACGCCGTCGAGCACCAGCCCTTCGAGGATGGCGATGCCGCCACGGAACAGGGCGTGGTGGGCGTCGAGCGTCTTGCTGTCGAAGGGATCGACCGAGGGGGTGTCCATCCCCACCAGGAGGGCCCCTTTCTCCCCCAGCAGCGCCGCGAGCTCCGGCGACAGGGCCGTGAACCGCTCGGGGAAGCTCCGGCGGTCGCGCACGCTCTCGCTCCTGAACAGGATCCGCCCCGGGTTCGCGAGGTCGACCCCCTCCACGTGGCGCGGCTCGATCAGCGGCTGCGGCGGCACCCGCACGACCCGGCAGAGGCCGAGATAGCGGTCGAGCGGCATCTCGGCGATCCCCTCGCCGCGCGGTTCGGTGTGGAACGGGGCGTCGGCGTGCGAGCCCAGATGGGGGGTCGTGGTGATCGCGGAGAGATTGACGCTGGCGCCGTCGGCGATCGACCAGGTCAGCCGGGACTGGAACAGGGTGTCGCCCGGCCAGACCGGGGTCTCCGGGCGGATGGTGGGCGAGAGGTCATAGAGCATGGCGCCTCCTTGCCCCTCGCATCATAACGATAGCGGTCCCCGGGGACCAGCGGTTCCGGCAGGGGGAACCGTTCCCCTCGCGGGGATGGCGTTCCAAAACGAAGGTACGGGCCTCCCCCTTTCGGGTACAGGGGTCTCCCCGAGAAGGGGGAGGGGTCTCCCCGCCGGGTATGGGGGCATACCCGGGTGTCCCAGGAAGTTTCAGCCGCGGACGCGCCTGGCCTTCGCCTGCGTTCCCTTCGGCTCGTCCTTGGGACGGGTGACCTCCTCGCAGACGGCGTAGTGGATCCGGCTCGCCGGGATCAGGAAGGTGCGGCTGCCGTTCGTCACCTTCACCGGCGCGTTCTTCTCCAGGTCCCTGGCGAGGTCCTTCAGGGCCGACCTGGCCTCCGACTCGGTCTCGTAGAAGCCGTAGTTCAGGTGGTCGAAGGCGGGGCCCGCCGTCACGCCCGCGGCCGCGCCGGGGGTGAGATGGGGATCGTGAAGGCGATCGTGCTGAGACTCGGAGAGGGGGCTCTGGGCCGGATTCTGTGCCGAGCCCTGAGAGCCATGGCGGTCCTCCCGGGTCTCCGGACCGCTCGGGCCGTGGTGCTCGCGGTCCACCAGCCAGATCATCACACTGTAAGGCATCTCTTCCTCCTTTGCGGTGGGGTGTGCCGGCGCGAGGCGCCGGCTGCCCGGAAGCGGACTGCAAAATCGCTACCGTCTCCCCTGGTGTAGGATAGGGGGCCGTTTCCGCAATGGAGCGGAAGGAGCCGATCACCATGAGCCATGAGCCCGAAGTCATCGTCCCGGGGCACGTGCCGCCGATCGCGATGACCGAGCTGGACGACGATCAACAGGGCAAGCTCGCCACGATCTCCCACCACGTGCGGGGGATCCTGACGGCGCTCGGGCTGGATCTGCAGGACCCCAACCTCGCCGAGACCGACCTGCGGGTCGCCAAGATGTATCTGGAGATGTTCGGCGGCCTCGCCGAGGGGGCCGAGCCGAAGGTGACCACCTTCCCCAACGAGGAGGGGTACAGCCACATGGTGATGGAGAAGCAGATCCCCTTCTACTCCATGTGCGCCCATCACCTCATCCCTTTCTACGGCCATGCCCACATCGCCTACATCCCGCGCGACCGCATCCTCGGGCTGTCGAAGTTCGCCCGCATCCTGGAGTTCTACGCCAAGCGGCCGCAGCTCCAGGAGCGGCTGACCGAGCAGGTGGTGACCTATCTCGAGGAGAAGCTCCAGCCCCTCGGCGCGATGGTCGTCATCGAGGCCCGGCACCTCTGCGTCGAGATGCGGGGCGTCAAGAAGCCGGGAGCGCTCACCGTGACCTCGGCGCTGCGCGGCATCTTCCACCAGAAGCCGGTGCGCGAGGAGTTCCTCGACCTGCTCCGCCGCCACGATTGACATCGGAACACTGAGGCTCCCGAGGCAATGACCAGACGCCGCCAGCTCCTCCTCCCTCTCCTCCTGGCGCTCGCCGCCGGCTGCGGCGGCGGGGCCTCCGGGTCCCGCTCGATGACCGAGCTGATCAACCCGGCCCTGGGCCCGGACTACTCCTCGTGGATGGTGGGCGCGGTCTCACGTCTCGCCACTCCCGCGGAGATCAACGAGTACATCACCCTGCGCGACGACCAGCAGGCCCACGACTTCATCGAGGCGTTCTGGCGGCGGCACAACCCCACTCCCAACAAGCCGGGCAATCCGCTCCGCGACGCCTTCGACGCCCGCTCGGCCGAGGCGGACCGCCTGTACAGCGAGGGCGGCCTGCTCGGCCGCCGCACCGACCGCGGCGTGCTGCACGTGCTCTACGGCCCGCCGCAGAAGGTAGACCACGAGGTGTCCCCCGTCCCCAACGGGCCGCCCCTCGAGGTCTGGACCTATGGGGCTCAAGCCCCCTCCGGGCTCGACGGCAAGCGCCCGTCCCCCTTCTACCGGTTCATCAAGAATGGCGACGTCACGGTGCTGTATGCCGGCCGCTCCACCGCCACTCCCCTGCTCGCGCCGCCGTCGACGGTGCCCCCTGTCTAGGCCTGGGGCTGAAGGGACTTCCGTATGAAGGAAACTCGCGCCGTGCTCGCGGGGACCGGGATCTGCGTGCCGCCGCTCGAGGTCGACAACCTGATGCTGTCCCGCATCATCGAGACCAGCGACGCCTGGGTCCGCGAGCGCAGCGGCATCGTGACGCGCTACTACGTCGAGCCCGGCGTCGGCTCCTCCGATCTGGGAGCTGAGGCGGGGAAGGCGGCCCTCGCCGACGCCGGCGTCGGCCTGGACGAGGTGGATTATCTCGTCTGCGCCACCATGACTCCCGATCACTACTTCCCGGGCACCGGCACCCTGATCCAGCAGAAGCTGGGCCTGCGGCCGCTGCCGGCGCTCGACATCCGCCAGCAGTGCGCCGGCTTCGCCTACGGCCTCCAGATGGTGGACGCGCTGATCCGCAGCGGCGTCGCGCGCGCGGTGCTGCTGGTCGGCACCGACGTCCACACCTCGCTGATGCCCTTCTCGGCGCGCACCTTCGAGGTGCTGCACGGCCGCGACCCCGGCCCCCTCCCGGACGAGGATTTCCAGTGGAACTCGCGCTTCCGGAATCTCCTGGTGCTGTTCGGCGATGGCGCCGGGGCGATGGTCTTCCGGGCGGCCGGCGCCGAGGCCGCCGACGGCCGCGGCATTCTCACCTCGGCCCTCTACGGCGACGGCAATCACCGGGACATCCTCTACGTCCCGGGCGGTGGCTCGGCGCGCCGTCCGTTCGTCTCCTGCGAGATGATCCAGGCCGCCGAGACGGTGCCGGTGATGGACGGCAAGGCCGTCTTCAAGCTGGCCGTCACCCGCATGCCGGAGGTGACCCGCGAGGTCCTCGAGCGCTGCGGCTACACGACCGCGGACCTGGATCTCGTGGTCATGCACCAGGCCAACCTGCGCATCAACGAAAAGGCGCAGCAGATCCTGGGGCTGCCGGACCACAAGGTCTACAACAACATCCAGCGCTATGGGAACACCACCTCCGCCACCCTGCCGCTCGCCTTCCACGAGGCGCGCCAGGCGGGTCTCGCGCCGGCGGGCTCCCTCGTCGCCTTCACCGCCCTCGGCGCCGGTCTCCACTGGGGCGCGGTGCTGATGCGGGTGTGACGCGGTGGCTCAAATGGCTCAGATGGCTCAAGTGGCTCCTTCCACCCCCGACCCCGCCGCGATCGCCGAGGCCCTCTCCCGGCGGATCATGGGGCAGGACGAGGCGATCCGCGAGATGGCGGTGGCCCTCTCCAAGCAGCTCGCCGGCCTGCGGGTGGGCAACATCCTGATGATCGGCTCGTCCGGCACCGGCAAGACGACGCTGATGCGCGCCGTCGAATCCTATCTCGCCTCGGACCCGGTGCTCACCGCCCGCTCGGCCGTCGTGCGCGTCCACGCCAACGTCCTCGGCGAGGAGGCGGAGAAGGGCCGGCCGGGCGAGGCCGTGCTCGGGCGGCTCCTCGAGCGGGCGCGCGAGCAGCTCGGGCCCAGCGCCCCGATCGACATGCTGCTCCGCCGGGCCGCCTCGGGGCTCGTCTTCGTGGACGAGGTGGACAAGATCCGCTCGCAGGTCGGCGGGCAGCCCAATGTAGCGGGCATCCGAGCGCAGGAGGCGCTGCTGACGCTGATCGAGAACGAGGCCGTGCCGCTCACCCTTCCCGCCTGGGCCGGCGGCGGCAAGGTGATGGTCAACTCCTCGGAGATCCTGTTCGTCTGCGCTGGCGCCTTCGAGGGGCTCTACGACGCGGTGTTCGACCGCGTCACCATCGGCCGGGACCGCGGCTCGCTGCAGCCGGTCACCGTGGTCGAGGGCGGCAAGGTGATGGAGAAGCTGGTCTTCCACCTGCGCGACTGGCTGCGCAACGAGGATCTCTTCGACTATGGGATGAGCCCGCAGTTCCTCTCCCGCTTCGACGCCGTGGTGCTGCTCCAGGACCTCGGGCAGGACGAGCTGGTCCGCATCTTCCTCGAGACGCCGGAATCGGCCTTCCACCAGAGCCGCGCCTACTTCGAGAGCCGCGGCATCCACCTCGCGATCTCCCCGGCCGCCGTCCGCCGCATCGCGACCGAGGCCGGCAACCAGCCGCGGCTGGGAGCGCGGGCGCTCAAGGAGGTCTTCCGCCGGGTGATCCGGGACTACGAGTTCGATCCCGAGAAGTTCGTCAACGCAGGGGCGCTGCTGGTTGACCTACGGGAGGTGGAGGCGGTGCTGGGGAAGGGGTAGAGGTTCAAGGCTCCTCGATCCCGAGTTGCCTCCGAATCAGACTGCAAAGACTGTTCTTGATCTCGTTATGCCGGGGGATCGGCGCTTTCCTGCCGTTTGCGGGATTGACGTAGATGTCGTGACGACCGCCGTGCCGTTCCAGGTGACAACCTTTGCGGGTAAGCTCCCGGATCAAGTCGCGGCGATTCACACCTCGACCTCGATCTCCTTCATCTGAGTCTGCAGTTGTGCCGGTCCGGGCTCGTTTTCCCGAAGGAGCTGGTAAGCGTCACGGATATTCTCTTCCAGCTCCGGCAGGGTCTCCCCTTGGCTGAAGACACTGGGGACTTCCCGGAGCCTGCCGACGTACCAGTCGTCGTCGATCCAATATTCAAGCGTGAAAGACCTGCGCATCGGGGGACCTCCTAGAACAGCCATTGTAGCGCGAGGATCGGGGACTTACTGGACCGCCGTCCGCATCTGCCGGCGCGCGCACAGCTCGCGGTACCGCTCCCGCCGCTTCCGCGCCGTCCAGATCTGGGGGATGAAGGTGAGCAGGAGCAGCGTGCCGGAGGCGACGGCCAGCCGGCCGACGATGCCGGAGAGATCGCCGCTCGCCGCTTTGGGAATCAGTGAGGCGAAGTAGGTGTAGACGGTCGCGCCGGGGATGAGGCCGATGGCGGTCGTGGTCATGAAGAGGCCGGGGCGGATGCCGGTCAGGGCGGCGGTGTAGTTGACCAGCGGATAGGGGATCGGCAGGAAGCGGATCCCCACCAGGCCCCAGAACCCTCGCCGGGAGATCATCCGTTCCACCCGCTTGAGCTTGTTGCCCGCCAGATGCCGCACGAAGTCGCGCCCCAGGCCGCGGCCCATGAAGTAGGTCGCGGTGCCGCCCAGGAACGTGCCCAGCACGTTGTAGACCGAGCCCCACACCGGGCCGAAGACCATCCCACCGGCGATCATCATCGGGGAGGCCGGCACGCCCAGGGGGCAGAGGACGACGTAGGAGACGATCAGCGCCGCGGGCGCCCACCAGAGATCCCGGAGCTGGTCGAGCAGGGCGGAGACGTGCGCGACCGTCAGATACTGGGCGATCGGCGTCCAGCGCAGGACGGCGAAGCCGGTGACCACGATGGCCACCAGGACGAGGAAGCGGAGCAGGAGGTGGCGCGGTACGGCTCTCATCTACGAGTTCGGTTTCCCGATCTCGGTCCCGCCGGGGAACAGGAACTCCTGCATGTGCTTGTTCAGGGTCTCCTGCGCGGCGGGGTCCATGAAGTTCAGCCGCAGCTCGTTGATGACCATGACTTCCATCTTCCGCCACTCGTTCCAGCAGTCGGCGCAGACGTGCTCGCGGAGCTCGGCCCCGCGTTTGCCGGGGAGCGGCGGGCGGGCGAGCGCCGGGGCGTCCGTCCGGCCGCAGCGGGCGCAATGCACGGTGGCGTCCATCTAGCGGACCTCTCCAGGCAGGACGATCAGGCTCTCGGAGCGCTCGAGGATCTCTTTCGGTACCCGCACGAGCAGCACCAGGTCGCGGTCCCCAGAGTCGGCCCGGCCGCCCTTGAGGCTCTTGACCACCTCGTCGGGCACGGCGAGCGTCACGTAGGCGGGGCGCTTGGCGTTCTGCCGGGCGCTGTCGGTCACCAGCTCCGCGAGCGGCACCAGCTCCACCCGTTCCGGGTACTTCTCCAGCGCGTAGGTCAGGGCCTTCCGTGGGTTCTGCATTGGTAGATCCTTACTCCTTGTCCGCGTTGCCGCAGCGTTGGAAGTCAAGACCCCCTTTCAAACCGTGCATGCGGATTTCCCGCACACGGCTTACCGGTGGTCTCTCGTGCGGCCGCATTACGCAGCCTCCGGGTAC
>DASWRX010000315.1:0-16504 GCA_036402955.1 Thermoanaerobaculia bacterium | reverse complement strand
CGTGCTGGACATCGAAGGCAACCAGCGGGAGATCGTCGACGCCAAGGACCGCGTCGTCATGCGCTACGACTACGACATTCTCAGCCATCGCATCCACCAGGCCAGCATGGAGGCCGGCGAGCGCTGGACGCTGAGCGATGTAGCCGGCAAGCCGATTTTTTCCTGGGACAGCCGCGAGCACATTCTACGCACCACCTACGACGCCCTACGACGTCCTCTCGATTCGTTCCTGCGCGAGGGAACCGGTGAGGAAAAACAGATCGGTCGCACGGTCTATGGCGAGGAGCTCCCCCACCCGGAGCCGAACAATCTGCGCGGCAAGGCCCATCAGGCCTTCGATACCGCGAGTCTCGCGACCAGCGAGCGGTACGACTTCAAAGGCAACCTGCTCGCAGCCCGGCGCCAGATCCTGGCGGACTATAAGCAGGCGCCCGACTGGTCCACATCGCCCGCGCTGGAGGCCGAGACCTACGCCAGCAGCACGGTCTACGACGCCCTGAACCGTCCCATCCAGGTCGTCGCGCCGCATGCGATGGGCAGCCAGACGGCTGTTGTACAGCCCACCTACAACGAGGCGGCTCTGCTCGAGAAGCTCGACGTCTGGCCCCGTTTCGACGGCGAGCCCCAAGCGCTGCTGGACGGTGGCACGGCCGATCTCCACGCTGTGACGAACCTCGATTACAACGCCAAGGGCCAGCGTGTCTTGATCGAATACGGCAATGGCGTCCGGACGGACTACGACTATGATCCGCTGACCTTCCGGCTCCGCCGCCTGCGCACCCGGCGCGGCAGGCATGCCCTGCAGGACCTGGGCTATACGTACGACCCGGCCGGCAACATCACTCATCTCCGGGACGGCGCTCAAGAGACGATCTTCTTCCGCAACCGCGCTGTCGAGCCGAGCGCCGACTACGCCTATGACGCGTTGTACCGCCTGATCGCGGCGACCGGACGGGAGCACCTCGGCCAGCCCGGTGGAGCGCCGGAGCCCACGAGCCCGACGGACGCACCGCGCGTCGGCCTGCCGCACCCCGGCGACGGCGCGGCGATGGGGCGCTACCGCGAGCGTTACGAGTACGACGAGGTGGGTAACTTCCTGCGTCTGATCCATCATGGCGAGCCCCATGCGTCCGGCGGCTGGACGCGCTCGTATCGCTACGAAGAGGCGAGCCAGATCGAGCCAAGCCAGGTGAGCAATCGCCTGACCAGCACCCAGACCGGCCATCACGCCGCCGAGAGCTACACCTACGACGCGGATGGCAACACCACCGCCATGCCACATCTGTCTCTGATGCAATGGGATTTCCGCGATCAGCTCCAGGCCGTGGCCCGGCAGGCGGCCGGCGAGGACGAGACGCAGGAGAGGACCTATTACGTTTACGACGCCGCCGGCCAACGGGTTCGCAAGGTAACCGAGCGGGCGAAGCGTTCCAGGGAGCGCCTCTATCTCGGCGGCTTCGAGATCTACCGGGAGTTCGAGGGTGACGGCACGACCGTCCATCTGGAACGCGCAACGCTGCACGTGATGGACGACAAGCAGCGCGTGGCCTTGATCGAAACCCGCACGCAGGGCAGCGACCCGGCTCCCGCTCACCTCGTCCGCTATCAGCTCGGCAATCATCTCGGCTCGGCCACGCTGGAGCTGGACGCCGGCTCGCGGGTGATCTCCTACGAAGAGTATTACCCCTACGGCAGCACGTCCTATCAGGCTGTTCGCAGCCGGACCGAGACGCCGAAGCGATACCGATATACGGGCAAAGAACGGGATGAAGAGAGCGGGTTCTACTACCATGGCGCCCGCTACTACGCGCCGTGGCTGGGACGGTGGGTCAGCTCTGATCCTATCGGGACCGGCGACGGTCCAAACACGTTTCAATACTCCAGAGCAAATCCCATCGTTGTATCTGATCCGACAGGGACGGAAGGCGAAGGTGTGGTCACGATCCCGGAAGTAACTATCGTCGGCGATGCGCGCGAGGCGAAGGCGGAGGGACACGTGAGCTCTTGGCTCGAAAGTCACGGTCTGTCAGCCACCAGCCCGGAGGACCTCGCCTTGAGTCTCGGATTGGGCCCGGTGAACATGCAGTATCTCGAGGGGTACCTGCAAGCGCATGGCCTCTTTCAGACAGCTCCCACTCCTCCACCTGAGCCGTACAAGGGACCGTCCGTGGGACCCTCCAATCTCAGCGACGACGACTTCCGGGAAATGAGCCGAGCGAGGGATGCGGCCGAGCGTCGCCAGAACCATCCGAATGCATACGACATCATGGTCTCGGACGCGCAGATCGTATCCCACGCGGTCGATCCATCTGGAATGGGGATCATCAAAGGCCCCGCGACGGTTGTGATGACCGCTGCCGGGGTTGATCCGGAAAAAGCACAACAGATCGCCACTGTCCTCGATATGGGGGCCGGTCTGATGGCGATGGCCAGCCCGCATGGCTCCGCGGGAGCTCCCGTCGAGGAGATGCAAACCAACAGCCTCGTGCTGGGCGCGGAGGCCGACACCGCGGCAGGTCCCCTCGCCCGAATGAGCGACCGTGCGATTGCACAATCCCACCTCAACTATGTCAACGCCGTGAATACGATCAATGCGGCGGAAGCCCTGGGTCCGGACTTCCAGAGTTGGATGGCGGAAAATCAGGGATGGATGGTGCGCGGAAATGCGATGCAGTCCATGCTGGCCGACTCGCTCGCGAATAACCCCGTCACCAGTCAGATGTGGGTCGGCATCGACCAGCCGCCCGGCGTATCGGTACCAGATCTCTTGCACACAGGCAGCGGGAACGCCCGGCCGTTCGGTGACGTCTTCCCGCTGAACGAGCGCCAGATTGCAGCTCACTCGGATCGCTGGTATTCCCCGTACTCTGATTTCTTCATGTACACCCAACCCCCGCGCGGCTGGAATCCCCCTCCGCCCTTACAGCAGTTCATGCAGAGGACGAAGTGATGCGTCGGGGTAACTTCGGGATCCCAGCAGCCCTCAAAGAGGAAGGTCGACCATGTCCAACCTGATCATCATCCGTCTCGTTCCCCTTACGCCCGTCGACGCCGCCACGTTCACGAGCTATCTGAAGAACCTGACCATCACGGCCTTCGATCTCTCGGTCAACCACCTGCAAGGCCAGCAGATCGGAGATCCGGCGAGCTTTCTGCCGACGGCGCCGAAGAAGAAGCCCGATCCGAATGGCCGGATCTTTCAGCACTATTTGATGAAGCCGAACCCGATTCCGTTGCAGCCGGATGTTCCCACGCTGCAGTCGGTGGCCACGGCGGTGATCGTGGTGCCCGCGGGTACCGTTGAATACCTGAGCAGTGACGTGCGGCTGCAGATCACCCGCGGCGGCGAGACCATCGTCGATCGCAGCATCGATTACAACGTCGACCTGAGCACGGCGGCGCTGCCGAATCCGAATGCGATCCCGCTCCTTCCCGGCAGCGTCGAGGCGAGTTTTTTTGGCAGCGTCGTGAGCTTCTATCTGTCCCTCCCGGCGCCGCCTTCGGCCGCGAGCCTGGATGCCGCCGCGATCGATCTGCCGGCGGACGGCACGCCGCCGGCGTTCACGGAAGTGTTGGCGGCGGTCGAGAAGGTCCTGAAAGCCGATCCGACGGTGGCGAGCGACGACGACCTGAGGGCGAAGCTGCAGGCCTTGACCGCCGCGCAGTGCCGCCACGTCGCTTACGAGATCGTCTGGAACCGGCAGGTGATCCCCCTCCCCGCGCCACCCGACGCGCTGGAGGCGATGTACACCGGCCCGCACGACCCCAAGGATCCCCTGGAGCAGGACCGCAAACAGTTCGAGGCGCAGCTCGAGGGCTACTACGCCCTCCACAACGCGGGGGCCGATCGCCTCGGCGTTTTCGTCTTCGCGGCCGTGACGGCGGTGGTCTGCGAGGCGCTGAGCGCCAAAGCCGGCCGCGCGGGCTTCACCGTGCCGCTGATCACCGGGGCCCCCACGCCGACCGCGATCCCGGACGGTAGCCTCATCCTCTCCGAGGCCGGCGGGCTCAAGCCGCCGTTCCTCGTCCCCGCCGCCTATTTCTATGCCCTCGGAGCGATGTTGCCGGTGCAGGTCGCCGCCCCGCAGCGCTACGACATGGCCCGCTTCGACCGCGAGCCGCAGTTGCTGACCGAATTCCAGACCGCCGTCGACGCCGGCTTCATCGCCGTGCCGGCGACGCCCGTGACGCTGCCTTCCCTGCCGCCGCCGCCCACGGTCAACGCCAACCAGGCGGCCCGCCGGCTGAGCGCGCTCGGCTCGGCCTCCGGCTCCGCGCCGGTGGTCACGCTGCCGGCGCCGTTCGACGCCATCGTGGGGGATTGGCTCGCCTACGCCGGCACCAGCCAGGACATCGACGGCCAGTTCTGGGCGGGGGGCACCTTCAACATCGTCGCCAACCGGCCGGCGGCCTATTTCGATCTCGTCCTGCGCGCGGTGACCGACGACTTCCAGCCGCTCATCGACGCCGTGCTCGCGAACGTCAACTCGGTGGCGAAGCTCGTCCAGGTGACGGACGATCAGTGGCGCGCCTTCTTCCTGGACAAGCCGCTCCCCCTGCCCGGTCCGCCTCCCCCCATTCCCTTCCCGCCGCCCACCAGCCCTCCCTCGGTGGCCATGGCGCCGCGCCTCGGCCTGCTGCCGCCCTTCACCCAGCCGGGGACGCCGGCGGAGCGGGTCGAGGCGTTCATCCGCCATCTGCGGAAGTTCTTCACCGTGCCCTACAGCCCCGCCGAGACGGTGATCCCGGTCCTCGGCGCCGCGCCCACGCTCGGCGTTTCGATCGCCGACGTCTTCGCCCGTTTCACGGCCGCCTACAGCGCTCACGGCGGCGGCGCCTTCCAGTTCGGCGTGCCCTTCAACGATCCCGCGTTCCAGGCGGCGCTCGTCGATCCCGGCGTGCTCCCCGGGGACGCCGAGGCGCAGGCCTGGCTGGCGCAGGCGCTCGCGACGCTCGACGCCCTGTTCCGGATGACGGACGTCGGCCAGCCCGAGCTGCGGTTCTCGCTGATGGAGGCCCTCTATGCCCGCGGGTTCACCGACGCCGCGAGCGTCAACGCCCTGACGCCGGCCGGCTTCCAGGAGGCGCTCACCGGCACCGTCGCCTACCCGTTCGCGGCCGCCATCTATGCCAAGGCGGGAGCGGTCGGGCCCTCGACGGGGCCGGCCACGGGCGGCTTCAAGCCGGTCAACGACGGCTCGCTGACGGACTGCGTGCCGCCGCTCCATCTCTCGCCGCTCGGTCCGGTGGAGTACCTGCACGAGCTGCTGCAGGCCTCGGCCACCTCGACCTGCGAGAGCCCGGGAACCGACGGCCAGCAGGGGACGCTGGGAGCCCTCCTCGCCGGCCGCCGCGGTCCGCTCGGCGAGCTGCTGGCGACGCGCGCCAATCTCGAGACGCCGCTGCCGCTCGTCGATCTGGTGAACGAGAGTCTGGAAGCGTTGGCCGCCGGGCTGCCGGGGGCCACGGGAGGCGCCGTCTACGACACGGCGGGCGACGAGCTGGCGGGACACAAGCTGAAGGGCGACGGGCAGCCTGGGCACGACCCGCAGACGCTCTTCGCCGCGCTGCCGGAGCACTCTTCGCCGGCCGTGCCGGTCGCCAAACCGGCGGCCTACGACAAGCTGAGAGCCGACTTCACGGCGCCTTGCCTGCCGTACCCGCAGGCGCTCGACGTCTGCCGCTCGTACCTCGGGCGGCTCGGCAGCAGCCGCTTCGCGGCCATGCGCCACTTCCGCAAGGAGATCACCGAGCTGGCGATCGATCCGGCCCACGAGCCGGCCGATTTCCAGAGCCATCTCTGGCGCTATCCGGTGCGCTTCGACACCGCCCGCGAATATCTGCGGATCTCGCAGGACGAGTACGCGCTCCTCTTCAGCCGCGACGACGGGGTGACGCCGCCCGAGCTGTACGGCTTTCCGGCCGGCACCGTGAACGGCACGCCCTGGACGCAGATCGTCGTCAAGGTTCCGGAATTCCTCGCCCGCACGGGACTGACGTACTGCCAGCTCCTGGAGCTGTGGCGGGCGCAATTCGTCGCGTTCGTCCGCGAGACTCAGGGCCGCGAAGGCGCGGACACCGATTTTCCCGAGTGCCTGCCGTGCTGCCCGGACGACCTCCGCATCGCCTTCGTGCAGCCGCAGGACCCGCTGGTGGCGCTGCGCGAGCTGGCGGTCTTCATCCGCCTCTGGCGCCGGCTGCAGGAGCTGCCCGGGCCGCGGATCAGCTTCGTCCAGCTCCGCGACATCTGCGGCGTGCTCCATCTCTTCGACGGCGGCGGCGCGATCAACCCCGATTTCCTGCGCCAGCTCGCGGCGCTGCTGATGCTGCGCGACGACCTGCGCCTGCCGCTGAGCGATGGCGAGCGTCACGCCGCCGTCCCCGGAGCGACGGGCGCGGACCGCACGCACCTGCTCGCTCTCTGGGTGGGCCCGGCCGCCGCCCGGTGGGACTGGGCGGTGGCGCTGCTGCTGGACCGCATCGAGGACTACGCCGAGGCCTGCCACGGCAGCCTTCGCACGGGGCCGGAATTCATGAAGCTGATCGCGGAGAACCTCGATCCGCTGTCGCGTCTGGCGGGCTTCGATCCGGCGACGCCGACGGACGCCTGGCACGCGCGGCCGGCGAGCACCCTGCGCTTCGTGGAGGTGCTGTCGAAGATCTACGCCTCCGACTTCACGGTGGGCGAGATCATCTTCCTGTTCACCGCCGGTGACCACCTCGACGGCGACGATCCGTTCCCGCTGGCGGAGCCCAACGAGGCGCTCGACACCCCCTTCGACCTGCCGGACGAGGACGACGCGCACGGGCTGCGAGCCTTGCGCCACAAGCTTCTGCACGCGCGCGGGGACGAGGAGGATGACGACGAGGAGGAGGACGAGGAGGAGGACGAGGAGGAGGACGAGGAGAGCGCGGCCGAGTGGACCTGGCCGCGCATCACGGCGGCGCTGCGCCACGAGCTGGGCTTCGCGCCGCCGGCCGGGGGTCCCGATCCGCTCCAGGTGCTCGGCGAGCGCTTCTTCCCGGAAATCCTGGAGCGCCACGGCCATTCGATCGACGCCGCCAAACGGCGCTTCGCGGTCGATCTCGACCCGGCGAAGACCACGCCCGCGATGTGGAACACCCCGCCCGACGGCCCCTTCCACTACCAGGCGATCGACCCGGCGCACGGCCAGCTCTGGACCCGGCTGCCGCTCCGGGACGCGGCGGTCGCCGCCAAGCTCGGCGAGATCCGCCAGCTCGGACCCGAGGAGGCGGCGGCGGTGCGCGACCTCTATTTCGCGCCGCGCGCCGCGCTGGCGCCGTTCGCGCTCGTCTTCGCCAACTTCGGCGAGGCCGTCGGCCGGCTGGTGGGGGAGGAGGACGAGGATGAGCGCTTCGCGTTCTTCCGCCGGCAGCTCGCCCGCTTCCACCGCCGCTGCCGCGTCATCGCCGAGCACCTGGCGGAGCACGTCGAGGCGGCCACCGGCCAGGAGGAGCCGGAGGGCTCCGCCGTGGCCCTGCGCGTGCTGCGCAGCCTGTGGGCCGACGAGAACGCCGCGCTCACCCCCTGGGAGGACGACTCCGGCAAGCCTCCCGCGGTGACCTGGGGGCCGCAGCCGAACGGCGGCGCCTTCGCGGCGCTGCTGGGGCTCGCCGGCACCGGTCTGCTGGGCGAGGTCAGCGTTCCCGGCCCGGGCGGCGGCAAGACCGTCGTCTGGCGCGAGGTGCACGGCCCGCTCAGCGCGTTTGGACAGGCGCGCGACGAGCGCAACGCGCCCGTCCCCTGCGTCGTGCCCTCTCCCGCCCTGACCCTGACGCCGGAGCAGCAGCGCTTCGCGGCGGTGCGCAACGGCTTCGCCCTGCGCGACGCCGACGGCGAGCCGCTCGGCGGCGCCCAGCCGTTCCGCGTCCGCTGGAGCGGCTCGCTGCTCGTCGAGCACGGCGGCCGCTACCGTTTCCATGCCGGCGCTCCGCGGCCGCTCGATCGGGACAGGGAGGACGGCGAGGGCAATGAGGGCGATGAGGGCAAGAAGGGCGGCGCAGGGCCCGACTTCGAGGCCGCGGAGCATCTGCGCTGGCGGCTGACCCTGCAGCGGGGGCAGAAGACCTGGGTGGTGCTCAACCATCGCTGGCCGGGCGAGGAGGCGCCCGCCGCCGGCTCCGCGCCGCTGCAACTGCGGCCCGGTCTCTACCGGATCGTCGCCGAGATGGAGCAGCCCGAGCCGCTCTTCGCCCGTGAGGAGGACGTCTGCCCGCGGCGCTGCGGCTTCGAGATCCGGTACGCGGGGCCGGACACCGGCGATCGCGTGAGCGCCATCCCCATCTCCCGGCTGTTCCGCGACGCCGTGGACGGCCCGCTCGGCGCGGGGATCGAGGGGCTCGCGGGCGATGCCGCGAGCTTCCTCGCCGAGCGCTTCACCAGCTCGCTGCGCGACGTCCGCCGCACCTACCAGCGGGCCTTCAAGGCGACGCTCCTGGCGCACCGTTTCCGGCTGGCGGCGAAGCCCGTCCAGGGCGAGCACCAGTCCGAGCTCGGCTACCTGCTGGAGCACGGCGGCGAGTTTCTCGGCACCTGCTACCACCGCCTCTCGCCCACCCAGATCGGGACGCACCATGCCTGGCTCGACTTCAACCTGCTGCCGGTCGGCGATCCGTTCCATGCGCCCTCGGCTGCCGTCGACCAGCGCGCGGCGCCGAGCCCGCAGCGGCAGGCGGCCCTCTTCGACGTCTGGGAGCGCCTCTTCGACTACACCGCGATGCGCCGCGAGACGCGGCCGGCGCGGGAACGGCCGGCCTGGCTGCTGTTCTACGAGGCCGCGGAGCGGCAGCCGGACGATCCGGCGCAGTTGCTGCGCCATCTGGGCGTCGACCTGCGCCACGCGCCGCTGGTGCTGAGCTACTTCGCGACGCCGGCTTTCCACACGGTCGCCGCGCAGGACCTGGAGGACGAGCGCTGGGCGGTGCGCGTCTGGCACGCCGAGCGGTGGCTGCGGGCCCTGCACCGGCACTTCGCGCCGCGGTGGATCGGCGCCGCGCAACCCGCGCTGTGGGCGGCGGACGATCCCGGGGCCCCCGTCCCCGGCTCAGGGAACGAGAACCTGGCGCGCTTCGTCCTGGACGGCGAATTCGAGCATGGCGAGCCCCGCCGCTACGACGACGTGAAGCGGCTCGACGACGGCCTGCGGCAGCGCGCCCGCGCCGCCCTCCTCGCCTACCTCTGCGGCATGGACCGCGTGGCCCTGCCGTGGGGCCCGGGCCTTCACGCCCGGGTGCCGCGCGACCTTTCCGACCTGCTGCTCCAGGACGTCGAGGCCGGGATCTGCGAGCGGGCGAGCCGCGTCGAGGACGCCGTGAGCGCCGTGCAGACCTTCGTGCAGCGCGCCCGGCTCGGCCTGGAGCCCGGCTTCCCGGTGGGGCCCGCCTTCGCGCGGCTCTGGGAGAAGCGTTTCGGCAGCTTCCGCGCCTGGCAGTCGTGCAAGCGCCGCGAGATCTACCGCGAGAGCTGGATCGACTGGGACGAGCTGGCGGCGGCGCGCGAGAGCGAGGCGTTCCGCTTCCTCGAGAGCGAGCTGCGCCGCTCGACGCTCACCGTGGCCGTGCCCGGCGGCCAGGAGTGGTGGCCTGCCCAGCCGCTGCCCGCCCATCCGTCGCTCGCCCTGCTCCAGGCGCGCGAGCCGGCCGAGATCCAGCTCCTGAATCCGGCGCCGGAAGGCCTCGGCCTGCTCGGCACCCCGGAGCGCGACGCGCGGCCCTCGTGGCTGGCGCCGGTCGTGCGTGCCGCCAATCCGGGCCGCGGCGGGAATGGCGGAAATGGCGGGAATGGCGGGAATGGCGGAAATGGCGGGGGACAGCCCGGCGGCGATCCGGCCGGCGGCCCGAACCTCGCCGCCCGCGGCCTCGCCGTCGGCGCGACCTTCACGGCCGCCGAGGTCGAGCGCCTGCCGCTGTGGCTCCAGGCCGCGGTGCGGCTCGGTACCCGCTTCCTGCGCATCGCGGCGGCCGGCGTGCCGCCGGCGTCGACCCGCATGGTCCCGCGGGAGACCGGGAGCGCGTCCGGCTGCTGTGCCTGCTGCGGCGGCGACCATCCGCCGGTCCTGGACGAGCACTACTTCTGGCTGGAGGATTGCCGTTCCTTCGACGCGGTCGTCCAGGATGCGGATCAGGGCGCGCAGTCGCCGAACGATCCCAACAACGACACCACCTCGGACTGGCACGATCCCGCCAAGCTCCCGGGCCTGCTGAGCTGGAGCTCCGGGCCGAGCCTCCAGCTCGTGTGGAGCCGCTGGCACCACGGCGAATTCCAGCCGCCCCGCCGGTCGGACGAGGTGCTGGTCATCGATCCCAATCTGCTGGCGCCGGCCGAGGTGCCGCAGCTCACGTTCACGGGACGGACCGCGGACTCACTGGCCTTCGAGGTGAACGGCGGCAAGCTGCGGTTCGGCTATCTCGACAAGGCCAAGCCCGGCTTCCGCTACGACCTGGCGACCGACTCGGCGGTGGTCCTGCCGCTGGTGGCCACGCCTCCCGCTCCGGACCTCTCGGGGATGCCGGGCGGGCTGCAGGCCTATCCCTTCTTCGTCTGGTTCCCGCCCGGCGCTCATCTCGAGCCGCCGTCGCCGTTCGGCGTCGCCCTCTCCGTCGCGGCCACCCTGCGCTCCCACTGCCGCTTCGAGCCGGCGCTCAAGTGGTACGAGCTCGCCTTCGATCCGCTCCAGGGTGACAACACCTGGGCGCAGTGCCCGCCGGGCGATCGGAATCCGAATCCCGATGGGGTTCCGAATCCCGATGGGGTTCCGAATCGCGATCGGAATCCGCGGCCCGATCCCAACGCGGTCCGTGGCGGCGGTGACGTGCCCTGCTGCCCGAGCGAGCCGGTGAGCGACGACGTGGCCCGCCGGCGCGCCATCCTGCTCCATTACCTGGAGACCCTCCTCACCTGGGGCGACGCCCTGATGTGCCGCAACACCCCCGAGGCCTTCCAGCAGGCGACGGTGATCTTCGACACCCTGACGCGCCTGGTCGGTCCGCGGCCGGCGGCGGTCCTCGCCCGCGACGGCGGCAAGAGCCCGGTGAAGATCTCCGGCTTCGTGCCGCGGCCGGCGCCGCTCAATCCGCGGCTGCTGGCGCTCTACGACCGCACGGCGGACCGCCTGGCGCTCCTGCGCCACTGCCTGAACGGCCGCCGCCGGCGCGACGGCCGGTCCGATCTCGCCATGTCCTATTGGGGCGGCGAAGGCGAGCTCGCCACGGGCTGCGGCTGCTCGACGGCGGCGCCGGCCTGCGACGAGGATCGCTGGCTGGCCTGCTGCTCTCCCTGCGCGGACGACGGTGAAATCTGCTCCGCCTGCTGCAAGCCCTACCGTTTCACCTACCTGCTGCAGAAGGCGCTGGAGCTGGCGGGCGAGGTGCGCGGCCTCGGCGCCGCGCTGCTCGCCGCCTATGAG
The DNA here is from genome assembly GCA_036402955.1 of Thermoanaerobaculia bacterium. Classification (GTDB taxonomy): domain Bacteria; phylum Acidobacteriota; class Thermoanaerobaculia; order Multivoradales; family UBA5704; genus DATARR01. Next base: position 5,078 of record DASWRX010000315.1, on the reverse strand, counting down.
AAGGGGGACGCCGAGGCCCTCGCGGCGCTGCGCTCGACCCACGAGCGGCAGCTCCTGGAGCTGGCGCTGGAGGTGCGGCAGAACCAGTGGCGGGACGCCGACTGGCAGGTCCAGGCGCTGGGCAAGACCAAGGAGGGGGCGCAGGCCCGCCAGCGCTACTACCAGGGGCTGATCAGCGACGGGCTCAACTCCGGCGAGACGAGCTATCAGTCGCTGATCGGCACCTCGACGGCGGAGCGCGCCGCGGGCAACATCTCGGAAGCGATCTCCCAGTCCATGGGCATGATCCCGGACTTCTGGTTCGGCGGCGCCGGCATCGGCGGCTCGCCGGTGGCGGTCGCCGACTTTCCCGTCGGCAGCAAGGTCGCCGCCGTCTTCGCCGCCGTCGCGCGCGTCATGAACACCCTGGGCGAGATCAGCAGCACCAATGCCGCGCTGAACCTGACCGAGGGCGGCTGGGACCGCCGCGAGCAGGAGTGGCGCCTGCAGGTCGAGGTGCTCGGCATCGAGATCGAGCAGATCGAGCGCCAGATCCTCGGCGCCGAGCGCCGGCGCGACGCCGCCCTGCGCGAGCTGAACGATCATCAACGGCAGATCGAGCACGCCGTCGAGGTGCAGGACTTCCTGCGCGACAAGTTCACCAACCAGGAGCTCTACCTCTTCCTGCAACAGGAGACGGCCGCCCTCTACCATCAGGGCTACGAGCTGGCGCGGCACGTGGCCGCCGAGGCCCAGCGGGCCTTCAACCTGGAGCGCGGGCATACCCACCGCAGCTTCTTCTCCGCCGGCGCCTGGGACGACCTGCACGAGGGATTGATGGCCGGCGAGCGGCTGCAGTCCGCCCTGCGCCAGATGGAGGTGGCCTACCTCGACGCCAACTGCCGCGAGTACGAGCTGACCAAGCACGTCTCGCTGCGGCTCCAGCAGCCGCTGGCCTTCCTGCACCTGCAGGCGACCGGCGCCTGCGAGATCGAGATCCCGGAGTGGATGTTCGACCTCGACTACCCCGGCCACTACATGCGGCGGCTCAAGAACGTGACGCTCACCCTGCCCTGCGTGGTGGGGCCCTACACCGGCGTCCACTGCCGCCTGACCCTGCTCGCCAGCGCCACGCGCGTCGATCCGCGCCTCGCCGCCCCCTCCGGCTGCTGCGACGGCGGCGATCTGGAGGGCCGCTACCGGGCGCGGCCGGGCGATCCCCGCGTCGTCCGCTCCTACGCCGCCACCGAGGCCATCGCCACCTCCAGCGGCCAGAACGACTCGGGACTCTTCGAGCTCAGCTTCCGCGACGAGCGCTACCTGCCGTTCGAGCTGGCGGGCGCCGTCAGCCGCTGGCGCCTGGAGCTGCCGCCGGAGAACAACCAGTTCGACCTCGACACGCTGAGCGACGTCATCCTGCATCTCAACTACACGGCGCGCGAGGGCGGCGACGTGCTGCGCCGGGCCGCCAACGAGTCCGCCCAGGAGCGCCTGCCCGGCGCCGGCCTGCGTCTCTTCGACGTCCGCCACGACTTCCCGGAGGCCTGGCACCGGCTCCACCGGCCCGGCCCCGGCAAGCCGGGGCTCCTGCCGCTGCGTCTCGGCCGCGAGCGCTTCCCCTTCCTCACCGGCCACCGCGACGTGCGCGTCCGCCGCCTCGAGCTCTTCTTCGAGCTGGCGGACCCGGACGGCCGGGCGAGCCTGGAGGTGCGGTTCCTCGCCCGGCACGAGCGCGAGCACGGGCCTGAGGAGGCGTGCGAGTGTGGCGGCTTCGACGTCGATTGCGTGGCCAGCGGCGAGTGGCCGTGCCTCTACCACGGCGTGCTCGACCTGCCGGACGGCCGGCTCGAGGGGCGAGGCCGCGGCCGCGAGCACGACCTCGGGACCCTGCGCTTCCCGTGCGAGGCCGGCGAGGTCACCCGCGCCTTCCTGGTCTGCGGCTACGACGCCGTGTGAGCGGGGGGGCCGGCGTCCTGGGGTGATCTCCCTACCGCGCCTGCGCCTGCCGGGCCACCGCCTCGGCCGCCTGGCGGGCCGCTTCCGGGTCCCCCAGGTAGTAGCTGCGCAGCGGCTTGAGGTCGCCGTCCAGCTCGTAGACCAGCGGGATGCCGGTCGGGATGTTGAGCCCCACGATCTCCTCGTCCGAGACGCCGTCGAGGTGCTTCACCAGCGCCCGCAGGCTGTTGCCGTGGGCCGCGATCAGCACCCGCCTGCCCGCCGCGAGCTCCGGCACGATCGTGCCGTGCCAGTAGGGGAGGAAGCGGGCGATGGTGTCCGCGAGCGACTCGGCGACGGGAAGCTCCGCCGGCGAGAGGTCGGCGTAGCGCCGGTCGTGGCCGGGATAGCGCGGATCGTCCGGAGCGAGCGGCGGCGGCGGCTCGGAGAAGCTGCGGCGCCAGACCAGCACCTGCCGGTCGCCGTACTTCGCCGCCGTCTCCGCCTTGTCGAGCCCCTGGAGAGCGCCGTAGTGGCGCTCGTTGAGCCGCCAGCTCCGGTGGACGGGAATCCACATCAGATCCATGCCGTCGAGGGTGATCCACAGCGTGCGGATGGCCCGCTTGAGCAGCGACGTGTAGGCGACGTCGAACGTGTAGCCGCCCGCCGCCAGCAGGCGGGCGCCCGCGCGCGCCTCCTCGCGGCCCTTGGGCGACAGATCCACGTCCGTCCAGCCGGTGAACCGGTTGTCCACGTTCCAGGTGCTCTCGCCATGGCGGAGCAGGACCAGCTTGATCATCGCGTCGTCTCCTCCGGCCGGAACGCGCCGGCGCTCCGGAATCTCGCGGCGAGAGGATATCAGCGCTCCGTAGATCGGGGGAGCGTCGCGCTCCCTCCATCTACAGTCTGTAGATCGGGGGAGAGCCCCGCTCCCTGCAGATACGTCTTGTAGATCGAGGGAGCGTCACGCTCCCTCCATATACAGCGCGTAGATCGAGGGAGCGCCGCGCTCCCTCCCTATACGGCGCGGAGATCGAGGGAGCGTCGCGCTCCCCGGATATACAGCCTGTAGATCGAGGGAGAGCGGCGCTCCCCGCATCTACGTTCCGTATATCGGGGGAGCGTCGCGCGCCCCCGATATACGAGCTAGGTTTCAGGGCGCTGGGAGGACTTCGGGCTGGCGGCGGCGCGTTTCGCGGCCTTGGCGGCGCGGGCCGGCCGTTTCGCGAATTTCCGGCCGCGGAAGGGCTGGACGTTGAAGCGGGCCAGCTCCTCGTTGTCGATCCCCAGGTCCTCCTTGAGCACCTTGCGGATCAGGGTGGCCAGCCGCCGGCCTTCGTCGACGACCTGGTTGATGCGGAGCGTCGCCTGCTGCTTGCGGGCCTCGTGATCCGCCCGCTCGGCGGTGAGCCGCAGGAGCTCCTCGTGGAAGCCCTTGAGCTTGGCGTGCGCCTGCTCCAGCAGGGGAGAGCCGGCGGCCGTCTCCGGCGTGACGGCCTGGGTCAGCGTCTCCCACTCGCCGATCGTGACCGGGATGCGGGTGCGGGGCATGGGGGATCTCCGTAGGGCCGCCGCCCTCGGGGTCCGAGGGCGGCGGGTGGATCTGTGCGGACCGGCTACTTCTTTTCCGTGAAGGTGACGATCGCCTGGGTGCCGTCGGCGTTGGTGGAGACGATCACGTTCGCCTCCCGCTTGCCGTCGTCGCTCTTGCCGGTGACGGTGCCGCCCGTCTGCGTGACGCCGTTCGAGCTGGTGTTGACGGTGCTCTTCTCCGTCTTCAGGCCGGCGCTCTTGAGCTGCGCCTCATAGTAGTCGAGCACCTTGGTCGAATCGTCCTTGGTGCTGACCGTGAAGGCCGCCGAGCGCCCGTCGTTGCTGGTGGTGTCCATGGTGCCCTGCACCGTGGCGCCGGGGTAGGTCGGCAGCCAGGAGGGTAGATCCTTCGGCCCGCTCGCGCCGGCGTTGAAGGTGGAGACCTGCCCCTTCTCGTCGGTCGACTTGACGCTGATGCCGTTGCCGCTGGAGGCGTCGAAGGTGGCCGAGCCCTTGGCGCTCTTGATGTTGAACTTGCCGTTCTTGTCGACGCCGAAGGTGCTGACCTCGCCCGTCTTCTTGTCCTTGACGGTGATCGTGTTGTTGTCCTCGTCCTTGCTGACCAGCTCGAGATCCGGGTTGGCCCGCACCATCAGCTCGGCGGTCGTCATGCCCGGGTTCTTCGAGAACTTGTCGACGGCGCGCTTGGCGAGCATGCCCATGACGCCGAAGGCGATGACGCAGAGGACGATGATGACCCCGCAGCCGATGCCGATCCAGGCAAGGGGGCTCATGCCCTTCTTGACGGGTGCGCCGGCGGGGGGGACGGGTTGAGACGTTCCGTTCATGAAGTTGCCCTTTCTGGCCTGAAAGACTAAGGTTCCAGGGGATAAAGATACCATCGATCCGGGGCGCGGCGGTCCCTCCGCGGCCGCGGAGGGAGTCTTAGGAAACTGGAAAGAAACGGTCCTCCTATGTTCGGCGCGCCCGACGGCTCCGACGACAGCCTCCAGTTCCGGGGGGAGAACCGTCTCTCTCCCTACGAGGACACCTTCCCTCACGTCCTGGTGGTCCTCGCATTCAACGTCGTGGCGTTCCTGGAGTTTTCGCGCTGGGACTTGAATCTGGCCGCGTTCCTCCTGCTCGGGGTCACCGGGTTAGAAGCCCTCCTGGGATCGGTGCTGAGACGGCGCCGGAGGGTCCGGAAGTGGGGCCGCGCGCTCGCTTTCGGAGGCCGCCTCCTCTTCCTCCCGCTCTCGGTGTACTGCGGGCTCGTCACCCTGATGGTCGGTGGCTTCCTGAGCTTGTACATACTCGGACCTGGATGCGTCGGCTCCGTCCTCCTGTTCCTGGTGGCGTTCGGACTGGCGGCCGTGATCTGTGTCTCCGTCTACCGGAGATGAGGGGGGGAGGGGGCCTGGGGCTGTACCGGCGCGGTGGATCCGGAGGGGATGAGGGCCGGCCGGCTTGCCAGGGTCCTCCCGAGCGGCTAAACTCTCCCGGCTCCTGGAATCGGGAGTGACCCGGTGGGGTTGTGGTCTTCTGGGTCTCGGCCCGCCGGCATAGCTCAGGGGTAGAGCTACGGTCTTGTAAACCGTAGGTCCCCGGTTCAAATCCGGGTGCCGGCTCCA
>DASWRX010000314.1:0-3010 GCA_036402955.1 Thermoanaerobaculia bacterium | reverse complement strand
TGGGAGGTGATGCCGCCGACCTTCGGCAGCGCCCGCGCCGCCGCCGGGTAGTCGCAATACTCGGTATCGCCCACCACCGCCGGCCCGGCGCCGAGGGCGAAGAGATCCTCCGTCAGGGCCGGAGCCAGGGAGACGATCCGGCGCGCGGGCCCGGTGGCGGCGGCCGCCGCGGCGGGCAACGTCAGCGCCATCAGCAGGACCGCCGCGGCGGCGAGACAGCCCGCCGTCCTCACCAGCCGGCAGCAGCGGTCGAGATGCAGGCCGGTCACCTCCACCGTCTCATCCCCGAGCCAACCCTTGGTCACCATGCCATGAGGATAGATCGTGGGTCCTCCCAGCCGGACCCCGAGGGCTCCGGCGGCGTAGCTCTCGGCCTGCCCTGAATTCGGGGAGGGATGCCGCCGGCGGTCGCGGAGCCAGACCCGCAGCCCCGCCGCCGCGTCGAGCCGCAGCAGCAGGGCCGCCACGAACAGGGCCGCCACGGCCAGCCGGGCGGGCAGGAAGTTGGCGAGGTCGTCCAGGCGGGCGCTGGCCCAGCCGAAACGGCGGTACCGCTCGTCGCGGTAGCCCACCATCGAATCGAGGGTGTTGACGGCGCGGTCGAGGAGGGCTGCCGCGGTCGCGGCGAGCGTCGCCTGCTCCGCCGGCAGCCCGCCGGCGAGCGCCAGGGCGCCGGCGGCGGCATACCAGACGAAGGGGGAGAAGAACCCGTCCACGAACCCTTCGGCCACGCTCTCGACGGCCGCCCGGGCCACCCCCGCGGCGTCGAGGAGGGCCGCGTCGCGGCCCACGATCCGCTGCACGGCCGACCGCGCCGCCGGCAGGTCGCCGCGCTCGAGGGCGCGCCGCACCGGCCCCGCGTGATCGAAGAGGTCACGGAACGCGATCGACGAGTAGACGGCAAGGACGCTCAGCAGGTCGAGAGCCCGCGGATGGACCGCCATCGCGAGGGCGCCGAGACCCAGCCAGACCGCGAGGGTCACCGCCAGGTGCGCGAGCGTGAAGAGCCCGCCGCCCACGAAGCCGGAGAGCCCCAGGGCGCGCAGCGCGCGCTCCAGGAAGGCCGCCAGACGGCCCAGCAGGCGCACCGGGTGGAGCGGGTACGCCGGATCGCCGATCGCGAGGTCCAGCAGGAACGCGGCGAGGAAGACGGCCGCGACCTCGATCACGGGAGCCCTGCCATGGAACCGGCCGAGGCCAGAGCGGCCAGCAGGCGGTCGTTCTCCTCCGGACGGCGGACGGCGAAGCGGAAATAGCCGTCCTCCAGACCGGGGAAATTCCGGCAATCGCGGACGCAGAGCCCGGCTTCCAGGAGCCGCGCCAGGAGGTCGTCGAGATCGGGGCCGCCGAGCCAGCGGGCCAGGAAGAAGTTGGCCTGCGTGGGGGCGGCCGAGACGGACCGCAGCCCCCCGAGGAGCGGCGCGAGGCGGCGCCGCTCCGACGAGACCAGGGCCCGCACCTGTTCCTCGTAGCCGCGGCACTCGGCCAGCAGGCGGGCCGCCCGCTCGGCGATCCGGTTGACGGTCCACGGCTCCTTGGCCAGACGCAGCCGCGCGATCGTCGCCGCGGATCCGATCACCGCGCCCAGCCGCAGTCCCGGCAGGGCGTAGAGCTTGGTCAGCGAGTGGAACACCAGGACGTTGGGCGGCAGCTCGCCGCCGAAGGCCAGCGAGGTCTGCGGAAAGCCGTCGGTGAGCTGGATGAACGACTCGTCGATCCACAGCCAGCGGCGGGGAAACTCGCGGGCGAGCTGGAGCAGCTCCGCGGCGGGGAAGAGCGTCCCCGTCGGATTGTTGGGGTTGCCGAGGAGCAGGGCGTCCGCCTGGGAGAGCACCCGGGCGAGGTCTTCGACCGGCGGCGGCGCCCAGCCGTCCGCCGCGGCGAGGGGGACCGCGAAGGTCTCCGCGCCGGCCAGATGCGAGGCCCGCCGGTAATCGGCGTACGACGGGATGACGACGGCCACCCGGGCGGGCCGCAGCACCCGCGGGACCAGGTAGAGGAGCTCCGTCGCGCCGTTGCCGCCGAGGACCCGCTCGGGAGGGAGATGGAACCGGCGCTCGTAGAAATGGCGGATTCCTTCTCCCGAGACGCTCGGGTAGCGCTCGATCTCCCCGGCCATCCCCGGCCAGGCCGCGAGGATCCGCGGCGGCGGGCCGAGGGGGCTCGTATTGACGCTGAAGTCGAGGAGGGGGCGCGGCGCGATCCCGAAACGCCGGAGCTCGCGCTCCGGGCTGCCGCCGTGCTCGCCCCAGGCGAGCCGCTCCGCCCTCCCCGCCGCCGCCGTCCGCGCCATGCCTAGTACTCGACCCCGGGCTGAGCGCGGATGCCCTGATCGCGGAACGGGTGCTTGACCTCGCGCATCTCGGTGACCAGATCGGCGAACTCCACCAGGGCCGGCGGCGCGTAGCGGCCGGTGATCACCAGGTGCATCTGCGGCGGCTTGTGCGCCGCCAGCCAGGCGATCACCTCCCCGGCGTCGAGCCAGCCGTAGTAGAACTCCGCCGCCCGCACCTCCTCGTCCGCCATCGTTGGAGGGGAAGAGCCTTGCGGCGGAGCCGCCAGCTCGGCGGCCCGCCACTGCCCCTCCTCGCCCACGTGGTGGTACCAGGTCCCTTCCGGATAGACGACCAGGATCGGGCCGCCCTGGCAGACCCCAAGGCAGCCGGTGGGGGTGCACTTGATCCGCTCCGGATTGCCCGCCGTCCTCCGGCCGTGCGCCCGGCTGAGCTCGGCCAGGCGCCGGTCGATCTCCATCGCGGCCTCGGGAGCGGCGCAGTACCCGCCGGTGCAGATCAGGACCTGCCGGCCGTAGGGCTGCATGCGCGGAGGCTCCTGATCGCTCATCGGGCGTTCTCCTTCCACTGAGCTTCTTCCCCCCAGATCAGGGCTTCCAAGGCTCCGAGATCGAGGTGGGCCGCCACGTGATCCGCCAGGCGATCGTAGGCGGTCTGCCGCTCGAAGGCGCGGGCCGTACCCCGCCAGCCCAGGCTCCGCAGCCAGGCCTCGCGCA